>JAWVXM010000010.1:0-25163 GCA_033723255.1 Thalassovita sp. | reverse complement strand
GATCATCGCGTCGGTGATGTCGGTGATCTGCATCTCGTCGAAGGCCAAAACCTTGACCTCCTTGGCGACCTTGTCCGCCACCGGGGCCAGCGAATCCGCCACGCCCTGCTGGCGCGCCTTGTGAATCGCGTCCTGGATTTCCTGCATGAAGGCGTGGAAATGTACCCGCCGCACCGGCACCTCGAGATGATCGACGAAAAGATCCATCAGCATCGACTTGCCGCGCCCGACCCCACCCCAGAGATACAGGCCCTTCGGCGGTTCCGGCGGCTTGCGGAACAGTCCCCTTTTCGCGGGTTTCGCCAGTTCCTCCCGGATCCGGTCGAGTTCCGGCAACACCGCCTCCTGTGCCGGGTCGCCATGGATGTCGCCGGCTGCGACAAGCGCGGCATATGTGTCCTGAATGCGGGTCATGGCCACGACATAGCCAAACCAACGGCCAAGGGAAAGGGCATGTCCACAACGGCATACCGTCACGTTTCGTGATCTCCGCCAACGCGAATGCTGAATTGACCGCCAATTCATTTCCATCCATTTTGCCCGCGCGAACTGGAGACCAAGATGGAACAGCGCACTCCCCTATTCACCCCGGTCCTGATCGTGGGCTGCATCATCATCCTGACCGGCTTCGCCATCCGCGCCAGCTTCGGCGTTTTCCAGATCCCCATCGCCGAAGATTTCGGCTGGCTGCGGAGCGAATTCAGCCTTGCCATCGCGATCCAGAACCTGGCCTGGGGCATCGGTCAGCCGATCTTCGGCGCCATCGCCGAGAAACTGGGCGACCGCCGCGCGATCGTGCTGGGGGCGCTGACCTATGCGGCGGGGCTGGTTATGTCGTCGTTTTCCGCCACGCCGCTGGCGCATCAGGTCTACGAAGTCTTCGTCGGCTTCGGCATCGCCGGCACCGGCTTCGGGGTGATCCTCGCGGTTGTGGGCCGCGCGTCCTCGGATGAAAACCGGTCGATGTCGCTGGCCATCGCCACCGCCGCCGGATCGGCGGGCCAGGTCGTGGGCGCGCCGCTGGCCGAATACCTGCTGGGTTTCATGAGCTGGCAGAACGTGTTCATCACCTTCGCCGCATCGATCCTGCTGGTGCTTCTATTTTTGCCGCTGATGCGGGCGCCGACCCCGGTGGCAAGCAAGGCAGAATTGCAGGAAAGCATGGGCGCGATCCTGATGCGGGCCTTCCGCGATCCGTCCTACGCGATGATCTTCCTCGGGTTCTTCTCCTGCGGCTATCAGCTGGCCTTCGTCACCGCCCATTTCCCCGCCTTCGTGACCGAAATGTGCGGCCCGATCCTGCCCGGCGGGGTGCTGCATTCGGTCGGCATCACCTCGACCTCGGCGCTTGGCGCGGTGGCGATTTCGCTGATCGGGCTGGCCAATATCGGCGGAACGCTGACGGCGGGATGGCTGGGCAAGCGCTATTCCAAGAAATACCTGCTGGCCGGGATCTACGCGCTGCGCACCGTGGTCGCCGCCGCCTTCATCCTGGTGCCGATGACACCGGCCACCGTGATCCTGTTCTCGGTCTCAATGGGGGCGCTGTGGCTGGCCACGGTGCCGCTGACCTCGGGGCTGATCGCGCATCTTTACGGGCTGCGCTACATGGGCACGCTCTACGGCATCGTGTTCTTCAGCCACCAGCTGGGCAGCTTCATGGGCGTCTGGCTTGGCGGGCGGATGTATGACGCATACGGATCCTACACGGCGGTGTGGTGGATCGGCGTAGGCGTGGGCGCGTTTTCGGCGCTGGTCCACCTGCCGGTGAAGGAAAACCGGGTCGGTGTGGCGGCCTGACCGCCCCAGACGAAGCGAAACAGAGGGCCGCGCCCTCCCTCGGGTGGGCGCAGCGGATCTTCGTGGTCTGCACTTTGTCTTAACGCCCCGAACATCCCCTGTGCGGCATGCGACATCGCCAATGCGCCCTCCCAAGGGGGAGGGAGGGCGCTGCCCGGCGGCCTTCGGCCTTGTTCCGGGCCAATCGCGGGACCGGCCTAGTTTTCCGCCAGAAACGCTTGCACCGCCGCCATCACCTCGCCTGTGTGGGTATAGGTGACACCATGCGCGGCACCGTCCACCACCGCGTGGCGCATCGCCGGGTTCCACCCCTCCAGCGCCGCCTTTGCCCGGATCGGGATCACCGCGTCATCCGCGCCCCAGACCGCCAGTACCGGCAATGCCGCCGCATGGATGGCCCTGTGATCGGCCGCCTGCACCTCACCCAGCATATGGCAAAGCGAAGACCGGACAGCCGGGATAAAGCCGCGACAGCGCAATTCGGCCCGCTGCAGATCGACGATCCCCGGCACCGATGTCGGCAGATCCCGCTCCGTCTCGGTCCCCCTGCGGTGCCGGCCGGCGAACCCCGCCAGCATCCACCACAGACCGATTCCCGGCAGGCATCGCCAAAACCGTGATCGCGCATTGCCCAGCGGCTCGCTTCCGGCCGGGGCCAGCAGGACCAGCCGCTTCACCCGCCCCGGATGGGCCGCCGCGAATGCGGTCGAAATCGATCCGCCCATCGAATAGCCCATCAGGGTGAAGCCATCCGCGACCCCCTGATCGGCCAGCAGGTCATTCAGCTGGCGCAGGAAAAAATCCCGGTCCTGCACGCCGCCGGGCCGGTCGGAAAACCCGCGCCCGTACAGATCATAGCTCAGCACCCTGTATCCGCGATCCACCAGCGCCGCCGCGACGCCGCCCCAGACGAATCTGGGCGTGGTCAGCCCGTGCACGAGAACCGCCACCGGCCCGTCCTCGGGACCCTGCCATTGGCAATGCGTCACGCCCTGCGGCAAGTCCGCGAAGTTCCCCGGCGCCGCCTGCCGCGCCGCCGCCCCCATGCGGGGGCGCAGCGCTTCACGCAGGAAGGGCGCGGCAATGACAACCGCGACAAGCGCCAGCCCCCAGATCATTGCGCCGCACGCCAGCGGTCGAGGATGTAGCGTCCGGTCATCAGGTCCAGATGCGCGCCGCCCCCATTCTTGAACAAGGTGATTTCGTCATCGGATTGCCGCTCGAAAGCGTCCAGCGCGTAGTAATCGGCGATGATGTGATCGCGGGTGACTGCACCGGTTTGCAGCGGGATCTCAATCTCGCCGATATGGCCGATCGTGGTATCGAAACTGTCGACGAAGACCCGCGCCCGCTGTAGCGCCTCGTCATCGGCCTCTCTCATGTCGGGGCGGTAGGCGCCGATCAGGTCGACATGCTGCCCCGGCTGCAACCAGACGCCCTTCAGCACCGGTTCGTTACTCATCGTGGCGCAGGTGATGATATCGGCATGCCGCACCGCCTTTTCGAGATCCTCGGCCACGGTCATGTCCGGGAAATCCTCCGCCATCGACCGGGCATTCGCCGCCGTCCGGTTCCAGACGGTGAAGTCAGCCATCGGGAAGGCCGCGCCGTAAGCCTGCCGCAAAGACCGCCCGACAGTGCCCGCACCGATGATCAGGATATTGCGGCTGTCGGGGCGCGCCAGCCTCGTGGCGGCCAGCAGGCTGTCGCCGGCGGTCTTCCACTTGGTCACCAGGTGGAAATCGACCAGCGCCTCGAGCATCCCATCGCCATCGCCGTAAAGCGCCATGCCGCCGTTCACCATCGGCTTGCCCCGCTCCGGGTTGCCGGGGAACACGGTGGCCGACTTCACCGCCAGCCCCAGCCCGTCGATCCAGGCCGCCCGGTTCAGCAGCGTATCCTTGCCGCGATAAAGGAAACTGTCGGCCACCTCGGCCTTGGGCAGGTCATGCCCCGCCGCCAGCGCCTCGATGAACCCCATCCAGTCGAGCAGGGCTTCGCCCTCCTCGAAGGAAATGATCGGTATGCCCATGACTGTCCCCCCTGAGCCCGTCTATTTCGCCTTCCGCAGCGCACGCTCCAGCGCGTCGAGAAACCGCGACCGGTCGGCCTTGGTGAAGCCCTTGCCGCCGCCCTGCCGGAACGGGTCGGCGGCGCGCAGATCATACATCAGGTCGCGGGTCGCCAAGGCGTTGCCGACATTGGCCTCGGTCAGCGCCTCGCCGTTGGGTTTCAACACCTGCGCCCCGCTGGCCACGCATTTCGCCGCCAGCGGAATGTCGGATGTCACCACCACGTCGCCCGGCCCGGCGCGGTCCGCGATCCACATATCGGCGACGTCCGGGCCTTCCGGCACGATTACCGTTTCGACCAGCGGGTTGGCCGGCGGCCTGATGCCGCCATTGCTGACCAGCACCATTTTCACCCGATGCCGCGTCGCCACCCGTTCGGCCTCGGCCTTGACCGGACAGGCATCGGCATCGACGTAAACGGTCATTCGTAAAGCGCCTCGGCATGGAAACCGATATGGTCCTCCATGAAGGTCGAAACGAAGAAGTAGCTGTGGTCATAGCCCTTCTGCAGCCGCAGCTGCGCCGGCACCCGGCGCGCGCTCACCGCCTCGGCCAGGGCTTCGGGCATCAGCAGGTCGATGAACTGATCCGACGTGCCCTGATCCACCAGCAGCGGGATATCGAGCCCCTTTTCGCGCATCACGAGCCTCGCGTCATGCGCCGCCCATTTGCTTTCGTCGCCGCCAAGATAGGCGCCCAGCTGTTTCCGCCCCCAGTCGCTCGCGGTCGGGTGGCTGATCGGCGCGAAGGCAGAAACCGAGCGGAACCGGCCCGGCAGGCCCATCGCCAGCGTCAGCGCCCCGTGCCCGCCCATCGAATGGCCGGTGATCGACTGGCGGTCCTCGTCGATGTCGAAATTGCCGGTGATCAGGCTGGGCAGTTCGTCGGCAACGTAATCCCACATGCGGAAATGCGGCGCCCAGGGTTCCTGCGTTGCGTTGACATAGAACCCCGCCCCCTGGCCCAAGTCATACGCCTCGTCATCGGCCACGCCCTCGCCGCGCGGCGAGGTATCGGGAAAGACCAGCGCGATCCCCTGTTCCGCCGCCCAGGCCTGTGCGCCCGCCTTCACCATCGCGTTTTCATGGGTGCAGGTCAGCCCCGACAGGTACCACAGCACTGGCACCGGGTGATCCTCGGCCTCCTCGGGCAGGAACAGCCCGAAGGTCATGTCGCATCCGGTCGCCTTCGAGGGATGCCGGTAAACCCCCTGCACGCCGCCGAAGCACCTGTTTTCGGAAATGGTTTCCATCGCGCCCTCCATTGCATTTGCCCATGGCTACCCCGGGACACGGGGCAAGGGCAAGCACCGGCGCTAGCTGACCCAGGCGATCACCAGCGACACGGTGACGATGCTGACCGCGGTGGAGATCAGGATCGTCGCCGACACCCGCTGCGGCGCCACGCCGTAATGCTGGGCGAGGATATAGATATTGCCGGCCACCGGCAAAGCCGCACAGGCGATCATCACCCCCGCCGTATAGCGCTCGACCTGGAACAGCAGCAGCGCCGATACCGCCACCGCCAGCGGGTGAACCACCAGCTTGAAAAACGAAAGCCAGCCCGCGGTGGCCATCCGCTCGGCCGATTTCGACGCCAGCGAGGCGCCGATCGCGAACAGCGCCCCGGGCGTCGCCGCCGCGCCGAGGATCGACACGAATTCGTTCAGCGCCCCCGGGATCGGCAGGGCCAAAGCCGCCCAGCTCAGCCCGATGGCGATCGACACGATCATAGGGTTCTTCAGCAATCCCAGCCCCACGGTGCGGAAGATGCGCCAGGACAGCCGCCCATCGCGCGACCCGGTGATCAGGATCACGATCAGGCTGCCGAAAAAGATCAGGTCCACCGCCAGCACCAGCATGACCGGCCCGACCGCCTGTTCGCCCATCAACACCGCCAGCATCGGGATGCCGAGAAAGCCGACATTGCCGATCACCGCGCATTGCGCCTCGACCGCCGCCTCCTCGATGCCGCGCCCGCGCAGCAGCGAGATGCCGTTTGCGACGAGGTAGACCGCCAGCGTCGCGCTCAGGTAGGCCAGCACGAAACCGCTGTCATAGATCTCGCCCAGCGACAGGTTGGCGGAAAACCGGAACAGCATCGCCGACAGCGCGAAATAGAACACGAACTTGGTCAGCCATGCGGTGGCTTCCTCGGGGAAAAACCGCGTGCGCCCGGCGCCATAGCCCAGCCCGATGATCAGGAAGAAGGGCAGCGTCTTGAAGAAGATCTCGATCATGCAGCCTGCCTAGCACGGGGGCGCGGCAGGTCAATGACTTTGCGCAGGACGGGCGGGGAAAGGAGGAATGTGTGGGGGGGACCAAAGAGATTTCTTAAAATGCCTTTGGAAGCCCTGCCTGCTTCAAGGCTTCATTCGCTGTATGCCGCGACTTGCTGCCATGATCTACAGTAAAGTGCCGTTGCGAAATCGGGCTATACCAAATTTCGTGGTCGCCTCTGCCCTCGCGCACAAATCGACAGCCGGCTTCCTGGAGAATTTTCACAAGTTCTCTGTAGAAGCCAGCCAATTTTCAGTGACATGGGTTTGGGATGCGAGTCAGTTGATCTGACATGATATGCACCGGAATCTCCGGGAGTGTTCCGTCACCTTCAAAGCCATTTAGCTCCACAAGGTCGCAGACAGCACCCAAAACTTTTTCTCTAAGTGCCTCAAAATTTTCAGCTTCGACGGCCAAACCTTCAATATCGGTACTTGTGGCCACCCAAACTCGGGCTTCTTCGTCCCATTCTGCCCGCACAATAATAGACACGTGTTTCATGTGCCCTCCTTGGCGATGTGCTTTCTACGTATGATTTACTGCCATACTTTGTCAATACGGCGAAAAAATGATGACTTTAAATTTACCACGCCGTGCACTCTTGATCAGATTGCCTCCGGTGTCTCTATTTTCTCCATATTTCCAAACACATCATACAGTCCTTAACTTCGTATTCTCCCAGCAGCGCCCCCTAGCCCGATCCGATCAGCACCCCGGCGGCAAAGACCAGCGCGCCGCCCAGCACCACCTGCAGCGTGGCGCGGAAGAACGGTGTGTCCATGTACTTGTTCTGGATCCACGCAATCGCCCAGAGTTCGAGGAAAACCACCACGAAGGCGGTGACGGTGGCGGTCCAGAAATCCGGGATCAGGTAGGGCAGGGCATGGCCCAGCCCGCCAACCATCGTCATCACGCCCGAAGCGACCCCGCGCTTCACCGGCGAACCCCGGCCCGACAATTCGCCGTCGTCAGACGCCGCTTCGGTGAAGCCCATCGAAATCCCCGCCCCGACCGAGGCAGCAAGCCCCACCAGGAAGGTGGTGGCGGTGCTCTGGGTGGCGAAGGCGGTGGCGAAGATCGGCGCCAGCGTCGACACCGACCCGTCCATCAGCCCGGCCAGCCCCGGCTGTACCCATGTCAGCACGAATTGCCGGTGCGCGGCACGGTCTTCCTCGGACCGGGTATCTTCGTCGAGCAGTTCCTCCTCCAGGGTTTCGGCACGTTCCTTATGGCCCGCCTCGGCCGCCGCCAGGTCGCCCAGAAGCTTGCGCGTCGCAGCGTCGCTGGTGCGTTTGGCCGCCGCCAGGTAGAAATGTTCGGCGTCGTGTTCCATCGCCTCGGCTTCTTCCCGGATCCGGTCGAGCCCGAGATTTTCCACCAGCCAGACTGGGCGGCGCGCATAGTATCCGGCCACGTGTTCGCGTCGGATCAGCGGGATGGTCGGCCCGAAGCGGGCTTCGTGAAGCTCGATCAGCCGCTTGCGATGGCCATCCTCCTCCACCGCCATCGCGTCGAACATCTTGGCCGTGTCTGGATATTCGGCGCGCAGCCGTTCGGCGTAACTGCGATAGATGCGCGCGTCGTCTTCTTCCGAGGAAATGGCCAGCGCCAGGATTTCCTGTTCGCTCAGGTCCTTGAAATGGCGCCGCTGGATGGAAAACCGCATGAAAACCTCCTTTGAAACGCGATCGAGCTTAACGGCTCCGCTTGTCGCCGCAAGTCGTGACTTGATGAAACTGAACCGATCAGTTTATATTCGCGCTTCAGCCAGGAACTGCCCATGACCATCACCGCCAAGCCCGTCATCCGCACCGGACGCAAGTTCGAGCAGGTCCTGCAAGGGGCCCGTCAGGTCTTCCTTGCCGACGGGTTCGAAGGCGCCAGCGTCGATGACATCGCCAGGGCGGCGGGCGTGTCCAAGGCGACGCTTTACAGCTATTTCCCCGACAAGCGGCTTTTGTTCATGGAAGTGGCGCGGAGCGAATGCGAACGCCAGGCCGACGAGGCGGTCGAGCTGGCCGATTTCAACGCGCCGCCGAAGGACATCCTGCGCTTCGCCGCGCGAAAGACGGTCGAAATCCTGACCTCGCGGTTTTCGCAGCGCATTTTCCGCATCTGCGTGGCGGAATCGGAACGTTTCCCCGAACTGGGCCGCGAATTCTACCAGACCGGCCCGGTGATGGGGCGGCAACGACTGGCCGATTACCTGAAAGGCGCCTGCGACCGCGGGGAACTCAGCATCGAGGATGTCGACCTGGCCGCCGACCAGTTCATCGAACTGTGCAAGGTCGATATCTACGCGCGCATGATCTTCGGCATCAGCAGCGAATTCTCACAGCCCGAAATCGACCGGGTCGTGGATGGCGCGGTCGAGATGTTCATGGCCCGCTACGGCGCATGAAAGAAGCGGCGCCGAGGCGCCGCTTTCACAATTTCTGTCGATCCCGGGATCAGTAGACCACGACCGACCGGATCGATTCGCCGGCATGCATCAGATCGAACCCCTTGTTGATGTCTTCCAGGCTCAGCGTATGGGTGATCATCGGGTCGATCTCGATCTTGCCGTCCATGTACCAGTCGACGATCTTGGGCACGTCGGTGCGGCCGCGCGCGCCGCCGAAGGCGGTGCCGCGCCAGCTGCGCCCGGTGACCAGCTGGAACGGACGGGTCGAAATCTCGGCCCCCGCCGGCGCCACGCCGATGATGATCGATTCGCCCCAGCCCTTATGCGCCGATTCCAGCGCGGTGCGCATCACGCCCACGTTGCCGGTGGCGTCGAAAGTGTAATCGGCGCCGCCGCCGGTCAGTTCGACCAGATGGCCCACCAGATCACCATCGACCTCAGCCGGGTTGACGAAATCGGTCATGCCGAAGCGCTTGGCCATCTCGGCCTTGGCCGGGTTCAGATCGACGCCGACGATCTGATCGGCACCGGCCAGACGCAGGCCCTGGATCACGTTCAGGCCGATCCCGCCCAGACCGAACACGATCGAGCGGTTGCCGATTTCCGCCTTGGCGGTGTTGATGACGGCCCCGATGCCGGTGGTCACGCCGCAGCCGATGTAACAGATCTTGTCGAACGGCGCGTCGGGGCGCACCTTGGCCAGCGCGATTTCCGGCAGAACCGTGTGGTTGGAAAAGGTCGAACAGCCCATGTAATGCAGGATCGGCGTGCCATCGAGCATCGAAAAGCGCGAAGTCCCGTCCGGCATCAGCCCCTGACCCTGCGTCGAACGGATCGACTGGCACAGGTTGGTTTTCGGATTCAGGCAATAGTCGCATTCGCGGCATTCCGGGGTGTAAAGCGGAATGACGTGATCGCCGGGTTTCAGGCTGGTCACGCCGGGGCCGACTTCCAGCACGACGCCCGCGCCTTCGTGGCCCAGGATCGCCGGGAACAGCCCTTCGGGATCGGCGCCCGACAGGGTGAATTCATCGGTGTGGCAGATGCCGGTTGCCTTGATTTCGACCAGAACCTCGCCCGCCTTCGGGCCTTCGAGGTTCACTTCCATCACTTCAAGCGGCTTGCCCGCTTCCAGTGCGACGGCGGCGGTGGTGCGCATTTCTCATCCTCCGTGATTGCTGCGGGCAAACTGCCCCAGAAGCGGCGCGGGATCAACAAAGCCATGTTCGATGGCCGCCATCGAATTTGTCGATCACCGCCATCGAAGGTATCGAACCTTCCATTCAGCCGATGCGCGACGCGGCGCGCGCCCGGCTACAGCGCCTTCAGCCCGCCGATGGCGAAATCCGCCGCCAGTTCGGCATAATCCGCCCGGCTGATCCCCTTGCCGGGGCGGTGCCACATGTAGAACCAGTTCAGCACGCCGAAAACGCTCATCGTCGCGGCGCGCAGCCGGTCGGGATTATCCTGCAATTGCGGTGCTTCCTGCAGCACCGCGTCGGACATGATATCGACCAGCCGCCGCTGCGCCGCGATCAATGGCGCCTGCTTGTCAGCCGGCAACACGCCAAGCGCGTCGAGCTGCAGCTTATGTTCGGCATCCGCGTCGGCATAGGCTTCAAGGATCACCCGGATCAGCCCGCGCATCCCCTCGGCCCGCGCCGCTTCGACCAGGTCGGCCAGCTCGCCCAGATGTTCGTCGAGTATGTCGAACAGCAGGTCCTCCTTCGAGGCCCAGTAATGGTAAATCAGCGCCTTGGACACGCCGCAGGATTTCGCCGCCCCGGTCATCGAGGCGCGGTCGAAGCCATGCGTCGCGAAATAGGCGGCCGCGCCCTTGCGCAGCGCCGCCCGTTTTTCATCGTGATCGCGTGCCAGTCCGCGCGCCATTCAACCCTCCTTGGGGCGGTTGTCGATGATCCGCACCGCCTTGCCCTGGCTGCGCGCCACCTGGCCCGGTTCAGCCACGTTGACCTTGACCGAAATGCCGACGTTGGATTTCACCTTGCCCTTCAGGTCCTTGGCCGCGGTTTCAAGGATATCCACCGACGCGCCGTCGGACAGTTCCACATGCACGGTCATTTCATCCATCCGGTCCGGCCGGGCCAGTTCGATCTGGAAATGCGGTGCCAGCCCTTCGACCGTCATCAACTGTTCCTCGATCTGGGTCGGGAACACGTTGACGCCGCGCAGGATGATCATGTCGTCGCTGCGCCCGGTGACCTTTTCCATCCGGCGCATCGAACGTGCGGTGCCGGGCAGCAGCCGGGTCAGGTCGCGGGTGCGGTAGCGGATGATCGGAAAGGCTTCCTTGCTGAGCGAGGTGAAGACCAGCTCGCCCAGCTCGCCATCGGGCAGCACCTCGCCGGTTTCGGGGTCGATCACTTCCGGATAGAAATGGTCTTCCCAGATATGCAGCCCGTCCTTGGTTTCGACGCATTCGTTCGCGACGCCCGGGCCGATCACTTCCGACAAACCGTAAATGTCGACCGCGTGCATGTCGAAGGCATCCTCGATTTCGCGGCGCATCGCGTTGGTCCAGGGTTCCGCCCCGAAAATCCCCACCTTCAGCGGGCTTTCGCGCGGGTCGCGCCCCTGCGCGGCGTATTCGTCAAGGATCGACAAGGCATAGGACGGGGTCACGGTGATCCCATCGGCCTTGAAATCCTCGATCAGCCGCACCTGCCTTTGCGTCATGCCACCCGATACCGGCACCACGGTCAGCCCCATCTTTTCGGCCCCGCCATGAATGCCAAGCCCACCGGTGAACAACCCGTAGCCATAGGCGTTGTGCAGAACATTTCCCGGCCGCAGCCCCGAGGCGCGCAAGCACCGCGCCACCACGTCGGCCCACATGTCCAGGTCGTTCTTGGTGTATCCCACCACGGTCGGCTGGCCGGTGGTGCCGGAAGATGCATGCACCCGCGCCACCTGTTCGCGCGGCACCGCGAACAGGCCGAACGGGTAATTGTCGCGCAGGTCCTGTTTCACCGTGAAGGGAAACTTCGCCAGATCCTCCAGCGACTTCAGGTCGTCGGGATGCACGCCGGCCTTGTCGAAACTGTCCTTGTAGAAAGGCACGTTGTCATAGGCATGGCGCAGCGACCATTTCATCCGCTGCAGTTGCAGCGCCGAAATCTCGTCGCGCGACGCGGTTTCGATATGTTCCAGATCCCCCGGCTTGGGTGACAGGTCTTCCATGGCTTTCCTCCCGAACGCCCCCGCGGGGCGTCAATCCTCTTCGAAATGCTGGCCCGATATCTGCCGAGACAGCCCCCGGAACAGCGCCACCTTGCGGCCGTCTTCGCCCGTCACCACCACGTCATAGACGCCCGAACGGCCCATGCGCGACGCCTCGGTCGCGGTGGCGGTCAACAATTCTCCCGGCTTGCCTGGACTGATGAAGGTGATGGTGTTTTCCTGCGCCACGACGATCTTGTTGTAGCTGTTGCAGGCGAAGGCGAAGGCGCTGTCCGCGAGGGTGAAGATATACCCGCCATGACAGATGTGATGCCCGTTCAGCATGTCGTCCCGCACGATCATGGTCAAAACCGCCTCGCCGGGCGCGATTCGGGCGATCCGCATTCCCAGTCCCTGGCTCGCCTTGTCGGTCGACCACATCTGTTCGGCGCTGCGCTCGGCCCGTTCCTGCGGCGTCATGGCATTCCTCCTCGATATCGGCGCAGCCTGACATATAACCGACCGGTCGGTCAATAGTGTTGAAAAACGTTTCGCTTTGACGCAGGATGCGCGCGAACTGGAGGAACGACCATGCTGAAACCCGAAAGCTATGCCGCCGGAAACTGGATCGCGCCGGGCGCGTCCGCCGCCACCATCATCGGACCGGTCAGCGGCGAACCGATCGCCATTGCCGGCGGCGCCGCGCTGGACATGCAGGCGATGCTGGACTGGGCGCGTGACAAAGGCGGCCCGGCCCTGCGCGCGATGACCTTCCATGAACGCGCCAAGATGCTGAAGGCGCTGGCCGCTTATCTCGACGCCCGCAAGGAAGAACTTTACGCGCTCAACCCGCTGACCGGCGCGACCCGCCGCGACGGGGCCATCGACATCGACGGTGGCATCGGCACGATGTTCGTCTTCGCCTCCAAGGGGCGGCGCGAAATGCCCGACGGGCAGGTTTACATCGACGGCGACGTCGAACAGCTGTCTCGCAAGGGCACATTCCTGGGCCAGCATATCGCGGTGCCACTGCAGGGCGTTGCGGTGCACATCAACGCCTTCAACTTCCCGGTCTGGGGCATGCTGGAAAAGCTGGCGCCCACGCTGCTGGCGGGTGTTCCGGCCATCGTGAAACCGGCAACCCAGACCTGTTACCTGACCGAAGCGTGTTTCCGCATGATCATCGACTCAGGGATCCTGCCCGAAGGTGCGGTACAGCTGATCGTGGGCCGCACCGGCGACCTTTTGGACCGGCTGGGCGCGCAGGACGTGGTCAGCTTCACCGGCTCCGCCGACACCGCGAACATGCTGCGGTCGAACCCGAACCTGCTGCGCAATTCAACCCGGTTCCTGGCCGAACAGGACAGCCTGAACGCCGCCATCCTCGGCCCCGACGCCGATGCGGACAGCCCCGAATTCGCGCTGTTCATCAAGGAAGCGACCCGCGAAATCACCGCCAAGGCAGGGCAGAAATGCACCGCCATGCGCCGGCTGGTCGTGCCCGCCGACCGGATGGGCACGGTGGCCGCGGCTCTGACCGCGGCGCTTGAAAAATACACGCCCGGCGATCCGGCATCGCCCGATACCCGCATGGGCGCGCTGGCCTCGCTGGACCAGAAGGCGGACGTTCTGGACAAGCTCGACCGGCTCGCCCCGGAAACGCGCGTGATCTGCGGCGGGTCCGATGCACTGTCGGACAACCTTGCCGGTGGCGCCTTCCTGCCGCCGACCCTGCTGGCCTGTGACGATCCCGATACTGCTTCGGCGGTGCACACCGTCGAAGCTTTCGGTCCCGTCGCCACCCTGATGCCCTATCGCGACCTGCCCCATGCGGCGGAACTTGCCAATCGCGGCGGCGGATCGCTGGTCAGCTCGCTGTTCACCAATGCCCCTGCGGTCGCGCGCGACGTGACACTCGCCTCGGCCGCATGGCATGGCCGCATCTACATCATGGGCCGCGCCTCGGCGGAGGAAGCCACCGGTCACGGGTCGCCGCTTCCCCACATGGTCCACGGCGGTCCCGGCCGTGCGGGCGGAGGCGAGGAACTGGGCGGCGTGCGCGGCGTGCTGCATTACATGCAGCGCACCGCCATTCAGGGCAGCCCCGACATGATCAGCGCCATCACCGGCACCTGGATCAACGGGGCGGCGGAAACCACCGGGCCACAACACCCGTTCCAGCGCAGCTTCGACGAAATCGCCATCGGCGAAACCCTGCATACCGATCCGCGAACCGTGACGCTGGACGATATCGAACATTTCGCCCATTTCACCGGCGACACCTTCTATGCCCACATGGATGAAGACGCCGCCAAGGCGAACCCGTTCTTTCCCGGCCGGGTCGCGCATGGCTACCTGCTGCTCAGCTTCGCGGCGGGTCTTTTCGTCCAGCCCGACCCGGGGCCGGTTCTGGCCAATACCGGGCTGAACGGGTTGTCGTTCCAGAAGCCCGTCAGCCCCGGCGACAGCATCCGCGTGCGGCTGACCTGCAAGCGCAAGACCAGGCGCACCGACAGCTATGGCGAAATCGCCTGGAACGTGACGCTGACCAACCAGGACGATGATCAGGTCGCCGAATATGAATTGCTGACCATGGTCAGCTACCACCGCTGAGACCCCGAGCCGTTCCAAGACACTTGATTTGCGCCCGCTTTGGCGCAAATCTTGACCCATGAACCTGCAGAACCCCACGCCCTTCCCGAAACAGGGCATTCCCGAACAGGTTTCCTTCGACCGCAAGGAACTGGGCGTGATCCTTGGCCTTTACGGACGCATGGTTGCCGCCGGCGAATGGCGCGATTACGGCATTTCCTGCCTGCGCGACATGGCCGTTTTTTCGTTCTTCCGCCGCCCCGCCGAAAACCCGCTCTACCGGCTCGAAAAGCACCCCAAGCTGCGCAACAAGCAGGGGCAATACGCGGTGCTGGGCATGGACGGGCAGATCCTGAAACGCGGTCATGAGCTGAAGACGGTGCTGCGGGTGCTGGAACGCAAGCTGATCCGCGCGGTGGAGTGAGCGGGCGGCGGCACTGATCCGGGAAATTACGTCAAGGCGCGCGCTCTGAATTAGCGATCGCCCGGCTGAAGGCCGGGCCGCGCCGACCCGCCCCCATGGGGCGGCGCGATTGCGCCACCCCGCGGGTCTTCACACCCCTCATCGCCAAACTCTCAGGCAGTCGCTTCGCCCTGCACCCCGTTCGATTTCGGAAACCGCCGATGCGCCGTCACCGGCCCGTCGCCCTGCCCCTGGATCCGCGCGATCGCGTCGCCCATATCCTCATAGGCCACGCTCATCGTATGGGCATTGGCATGCAGGATCCGGCCGCGCCCGGCGACCAGCGCCACATGCCCCTTCCAGAACAACAGATCGCCGCGACGCGCCTGTGACCCTGCGGGCAACAACCGGCCAAGCCCCTTTTCCTGCAGATCGCTGTCGCCGGGGCAGTCGATGCCGCAGGCCAGGCAGGCCGCCTGCACCAGCCCGGAACAATCGATGCCCCAGATGCTGTTGCCACCCCACAGGTAGGGTGTGCCCAGATAACGCTCGGCCTGCGCCACCACATCCTGCGCCAGCGCATCGGACGGCTGCACATGCTGCAGCGGAACGTATCCTTCTGCCAGCACCAGGAACCCGTCATCTTCGCCGGTCGCCCGCAATCTTGACCCAAGGCTCAGCGTCATCAGCTCCGGCGCCTTGATGCTCGGCGCGGAATAGACATGGCTCGACCGCGCGACCACCTTGTGTGTGGTGGCCCTGCGGTCTTCCAGATCCTGTGCAGGCAGGTAGCCGACATAACCGTCGCGTTCGCATTGCACGAAGGCCCAGCCTTCGCGCGATTCGTACCGCGTCACCGCCTCGCCCATCAGCAGCTGCCTTTCGCGCCGGCCCAGCGGCGCGTTCAGCAGGTCGACCAGCGGCCGCGCCACCAGCCGCCGCTCCCCTTCGACATAGGCCGGCGCATCTACCTTTCCCCGCAACCAGGACGCGGCGACCCGTGCATTGGCCGGGGTCAGGCGGCGATCCATTGTCAGATCCCCAGAACGCCCGGCAAGGCTTCCAGCAAGGCCCGCGCGCCCATGCCGACCCCGCCCTTGCTCCGTCCCGGCGCGGGCTTGGGTTGCCAGCCATAGATGTCGAAATGGGTGTAACGGGTGTTGTCCCCGGCAAAACGGCGCAGGAACAAAGCGGCGGTGATCGCCCCGCCAAGCCCGCCTTTCGGCGCGTTGTCCAGATCGGCGACCCCCGGTTCGATATCCGCCTCGTAGGGGTCCCAGAACGGCATCCGCCACAGCGGGTCGGCCACCTTGCGGCTGGCCGCGTCCAGCGCACCGGCGACATTCTCGTCATCGGTGAAATAGGGCGCCAGATCCGGTCCCATCGCGACCCGCGCCGCGCCGGTCAGCGTCGCCATCGACAGCATCAGGTCGGGTTCGTCCTCGGCGCCATAGGTCAGCGCATCGGCCAGCACCAGACGGCCCTCGGCATCGGTATTGTTGATCTCAACCGTCAGCCCCTTGCGCGACTGCAATATGTCCTGCGGCCGGAAGGAATTGCCGGACACGGCATTTTCCACCGCCGGGATCAGCACCCGCAACCGCAGCGGCAGGTCCAGCGCCATGATCATATGGGCCAGGCCCAGAACGGTGGCGGCGCCGCCCATGTCCTTTTTCATCAGCCCCATGCTCGCGCCCGGCTTCAGGTTCAGCCCGCCGGTATCGAAACACACGCCCTTGCCCACCAGCGTCAGCTTCGGCCCCGTTTCGCCCCAGCTCAGGTCGAGCAGCCGCGGCGCCTCGTCGCTGGCGCGGCCCACCGCGTGGATCATCGGGAAATTCCGTTCCAAAAGGTCCTCGCCGTGGATCACCGCGAAGCGCGCGCCGTGTTCCGCCGCCAATTGCGCCACCGCCGCCTCCAGCGCCCCCGGCCCCATATCGCTGGCCGGGGTGTTGATCAGGTCGCGGGTCAGGCATTCGCCCGCCGCGATGATTTCCAGCCGCGCCGCATCGACGCCCGCCGGCGCCAGCAATTCCGCCCCCGGCGCGGTGGCCTTGGCATAGCGGTCGAAGACATAAGCCGTCAGCAGCCAGCCCAACGCCTCTTCCTCGGCCTTGTCCTCGGGCAGGCCGGACACGATTTCATATCCCCCCTCCGGCAGGCCGGGCACGGCGGCGGCCAGGTGGAAGCGGCCGCGCCTGCGCTGCGCCTCGGTGCCATAGCCGATCAGCACCGCCTCGGGCATGCCCTCGGGACCGGGAATCAGCAGGCTCTTGCCAATCGCGGGGGTGAACCCGCTGCCATGCACCCAGGTCTGTACCCGTGCGGGCTGATGGTCGAGCCAATCCTGCAAACCATGCTTGTCAACAACGTGAACGGGGATCAGGGCATCACTGGACTGGGCAAATCGGGGCGTCATCGGATCGGGCCTTTCTGTCTGAACTGACCCCAGCCTACGCCAACCACCCGCGCCTGCAAGGGGATCAGACAGAAAGATTCCGAGTTTCCCACAGCTCCGTGAAAGACAGGTCCCCGATGCGCAGCAGCCGCGCCAACGTCGCCGCCAGCGCGACGGTTTCGCGCCGTTCGACACAATCCAAGACATGGCCCGCGGCCTGCGACACCGATTGCAGGCCGATCTGGTCGGCGATGGCGATCTGCGTCCGCAGATTGCGGCGCATCTCAGCCAACCGCCCCGCCCGGTAAAGCCGCTGACATTGCGCCAAGCGCGCCGACAGCGCTTCGACCGCGCGGGTGATGATATCCTCCGCCTCGCTGTCGCCGAGCCGGCGGTAGAATTCCCCCAACCGTCCCCGGTTCATCCGGATAGTTTCTTGCGGCGCAAACAGAACGACCTGATCCACGGCAGCCCCCGTCGAAATGAAACATGGCGATGACGAAACCATCCCGCCTCCGGTTCAGCTTGCCCCGCAAAGCGTTGTCAAAAGGTTGAACGGCGCGATGGTTTTTCCTCGAAAACCACTTAAATCCACGCTAAGGACCTCGGTCAAAGCTCCAAACGCAAGGATGATGACATGCACAATGCCAAACCCCTGCCCGGCTATCTGGTTCAGCGCTATCAGGGCTGGAAAGCCACCGCCTACAAGGAAAACCAAAGCTGGTACCGCCGCCTTGCGGAAGAAGGGCAGCGCCCGCGCGCCATGGTCATTTCCTGCTGCGATTCGCGTGTGCATGTGACGTCCATCTTCGGCGCCGACCAGGGCGAATTCTTCATCCACCGCAACGTTGCCAACCTAGTGCCGCCCTATGAACCCGACGGCGATCACCACGGCACCTCGGCCGCGGTCGAATACGCGGTGACCGCACTGAAGGTCGCCCATATCGTGGTAATGGGCCATTCCAGCTGCGGCGGCGTGAAAGGCTGCCATGACATGTGTTGCGGCAAGGCGCCCGAACTGGAAGAAGAGTCATCCTTCGTGGGCCGCTGGATGGACATCCTGCGCCCCGGCTACGAGAAGGTGAAGGACATCGCGGACGAAGACGAGCGCACCCGCGCGCTGGAAAAGCAGGCGATTCTGACCTCGCTCGAGAACCTGATGAGCTTCCCCTTCGTCAAGGACGCGGTCGAGGGCGGCCAGCTGTCGCTGCATGGCGTCTGGCACGATATCGGCGAAGGCAACCTTGAACACTACCTGCCCGAACAGGGCGTGTTCAAAGCGGTCTGAACATCTGAAACAGCGTGACACGGTGCTGCCCTGCCTCAGCGCAGCACCTGATCCTGCGGCCATTGCAACCGCTGGCTCAACTCGATCCGGCGGCTCTGGCTTGGCGCGATGTCGAAATTCCAGGCCAGAACGCCGGTCTTGCCGTCCAGGTCCTTCACGCTCGGTGTCGGGCGGGCCTGCCAGGTGATCACCAGGTCTTCCTGTTCCGAATAGGGCACCCGGTCCACCACCCGCAGCGGCCAGCTCCGCCCGGTCAGGTTCTCGACCTCGATGCGCACCGTTTCGGTTTCTTCGTTGGACTTGTTCAGGATGCCGGTATCGCCTTCGTTGCGCGTCACCCGGCGGCTGATCCGCATCCCCTCGATCGGGCCGAAGGGCAGCCGGGTCTCAGCATCCACGGCCACCTTGCCGGTTGCGGTCGCGCCGATGAATTCGCCATCAAGGAACAGCTGTGTCGTCTCGGTGGGCAACAGCAATTCGCCCGAACCGTTGGTGAACTCCGCCGTCAGGTAGGCCGTGTCATCGTAAAGCGGCGCCGCCATCGCCCGGATCTCGGGCGTAAACTCGGTCCGGCCAAGCGCGATCCGCAGCGCATCGGCCCCCGACGCCACGCTGACCGGGGTCGGATAGACATAGTTGAAGACCAGCCCGCTCAGCGACACCGCGCGGGCCTGTTCCATCATCGGTTCCGGCGCCGCCATCGCCATGTCGCTCACGATTGCGCGTCCTGCCGGTTTCTCCAGCACCCGGTAGGGTTCGCCGATCCGGCGCAGCCAGGGGTCGACCTGGCTCGGTTCGAACTGCCCGGCCGGGGCGCTGGTCGACAGGGTCAGGTCGGTATCGACCCAGTTTTCACCGGAATACTGCCAGACCATCGCGCCGCGCTGCAGTTCCAGCGCGGGCGCATCCCCCAGCGTCAGGAAGGCATCGTTGACCGCCGACCACCCCGCATCAGGAATGAAATAGCTCAGCGTCATCACGCCTTCCGCCGCCATTTCGCTGCTGACCGAAACCTCGACGAGGTTGTAATCCCCGCCGCCGGTTTCCAGCGCCTGCAAGGCGCGGCGCGCCTCCTCCAGCGCGTCCCGCAGCGCCTTGATATCGCGGTCCAGCTGCCGCGCCTGCGCCTCGGCCTGCAACGCGGCCTGCCGCGCGGCCAGGGTTTCCTCCCCGACCATACGGGCCAGGTCGCGCAGGGTGCTGGCCGAGGCGCCTTCAAGCGCCTTGCCCTGCCCCAGCTGTTTCAGGAACCCGATCCGGGTATCGGCGGCTTCCTGCGCCAGCCGCAGCGCCGCCGCCTCGTCCTGCTTGGCGCGCAAGGCATCCTCGCGCCTTTCCACCTCGGCCCGGGCGGCCTTGATCGCGTCGCTGTCGCGGTCGCCGCGCGGCGGCACAAAATCGTCGCGCAGCCGCACGCTGCCCATCCGCACGCCGTCGACCCGCACCCGCACGGTATCCAGTTGCGCCCCGTCGGGCAGATCCAGCACCTGTAGCTGGTGATCGCCCTGCGGCAACGCATAGGCCGCGATCCGGGTCACCTTCGCGCCGGAGGGATAAACGGTGACCCCCGCGATCCGGCTGTCGACCCGGATCACATCGGCCAGCCCCGCCGCCGGGGCGAGAGCAGCCGAAGACACAAGACAAAGCGCGGCGAATAGGCGGTGCATGGACGTTCTCCCTTGAAATCTGCCCCAACCCTTTGCCGAACCGGCCAAAAAAACAAGAGGGCACCCGATGGGCGCCCTCCATGAAGTCAGCTTTGGGCGGAAATCAGCCCTTTTTCAGAACCTCGCGGCCCAGCAGTTCGGCGATCTGAACCGCGTTCAGCGCCGCGCCCTTGCGCAGGTTGTCGGACACGCACCAAAGATTCAGACCGTTGTCGATGGTCGAATCCTGGCGGATGCGGCTGATGAAGGTGGCAAAATCGCCGACGCATTCCACCGGCGTCACGTAGCCGCCGTCTTCGCGCTTGTCGATCACCATGATGCCGGGCGCCTCGCGCAGGATGTCGCGCGCCTCGTCTTCATCGAGGAAGTCCTCGAACTCGATATTGATCGCTTCCGAATGGCCGACAAAGACAGGTACCCGCACGCAGGTCGCGGTGACCTTGATCGCCGGGTCGACGATCTTCTTGGTCTCGGCGACCATCTTCCATTCTTCCTTGGTCGACCCGTCTTCCATGAAGACGTCGATATGCGGGATCACGTTGAAGGCGATCTGCTTGGGGTAAACCTTGGGTTCCACTTCCTGACCCGGCACATACATGCCCTTGGTCTGGTTCCACAGCTCGTCGATCGCGTCCTTGCCCGATCCGGAAACCGACTGGTAGGTCGACACCACGACGCGCTTGATCTTGGCGCGATCGTGCAGCGGCTTCAGCGCCACCACCATCTGCGCGGTGGAACAGTTCGGGTTGGCGATGATGTTCTTCTTGGAATAGCCGTGGATCGCCTGCGGGTTCACTTCCGGCACGATCAGCGGGATTTCCGGATCGTAGCGATACAGCGACGAGTTGTCGATCACCACGCAGCCGGCCGCGGCCGCCTTGGGGGCGTATTGCTTGGTCGCGGTGGAGCCCACGGCAAACAAGGCCATGTCCCAGCCGGTGAAATCGAACGTGTCGAGGTCCTTGGTGGTCAGTGTCTGGTCGCCAAAGCTCACTTCGGTGCCGAGAGATTTGCGGCTCGCGAGCGCAACGATCTCATCGACGGGGAACTGGCGCTCGGCCAGGATGTTCAGCATTTCGCGGCCCACGTTGCCCGTGGCGCCGACTACAGCGACTTTGTAGCCCATTTTGGGACGACTCCTTTCGTTAGGACGCCGTGCACATACAGGAGCAGCCCAAAGAATTAAAGGGGATTCGCTTCAATCCGTGCGGTCACGGCTGAATAGGTAGGGCACAAGCCCCGCCACCAGCAGCAGCGCGAAGAAGCCGAACAGGGCCGCATAGGGATCCACCGCTTTGCCGCCCGTCGCGGCAACCGCCGCGTGCAACTGCCCAGTCACCACCTGGAACACCCCGACCCCGCCGATCGCGAACAGGTTCAGCAACGTCACGCCCCGCCCGACAAGGTGTTCGGGAATGAAGCTGCGCCCATGCGCCATGATCATCGGGAAGCTGGCGCCGAAGAAGCCCACCGCGGCACAGAAGACCACCGAAACCCAAGGGTTCGCCCCCGGCTGCAGCCACAGCAGCGCCAGTGCCACCGCAACCCCGGCATTGCCGCCGAAGATCACCCATTTGCGGGTGCCCAACAGCCGGTCCAGCGGACCATAGGCAAAGGTGCCAAGGATCATCGCCACACCCATGATCAGGGTGACATTGCCAATCGCCGTGGTGTCAAAGGCAAAGACATCGGCCATATAGGGCCCGATCCAGAGCCCGCGCAGCCCCGCCGCGGGCGCGTATTGCACGAAGGTCAGCGGGAAGATCAGCCACAGTGCCGGCATTTTCAGCAGACTCAGCACCGAACCGCGGCTTTCATGCACCACGCGCTCGGGGTCCTTCACCGTGACCAGCAGCCCCAGCGAAACCACCGCGCTGACCGCCGCCAGCCCGAACAGGGTCTCGCGCCAGCCGAAGGTTTCCGCCGCCATCGCCATCGGCAACGCCCCCAGAAGGTTGCCCAGGCTGCCCACGCCCAGCAGCACCGCCGCCAGCGTCGCGAAGATCGCCGCCGGATAGACCCGGGCGAAGATATAGTAGCTGGCCATCAGCACCGGCGAACATCCAATCCCGATCAGCACCATCGCGGCGGAAATATCCGCCGGCGTCGTCGCCATACCGAACAGGGCCGCCCCCCCCGCGCCGCCGATCAGCAACAGGATCCCCGCCGTGCGGCGCGGCCCGACCCGGTCCAGCGCCTCGCCGACCGGTATCTGCATCAGGGCAAAGGCCAGGAACCACAGGCCGGACGCGTTGGCCAGGTCTTCGGCGCTGGCGCCCAGATCGGTCTTCAAAGCCTCGGTCAGAACCGCGAGGAACGACCGGTAAAACTGGCTGAGTACATAAGCCGCGCACAGCAGCACCATTCCGATCCGCATGACATCCCCCTTCGCTGGCCGCGCCAACTAGGGCAAAACGACTGGCACCCGCAAGCAAAAACCCAAACGCTTCCGCATGGTGGGATCAGATGCAGCGCCCGCCATCGACCTCCATCGCCACGCCGGTCACCATCGACGCCTCGTCGGAACACAGGAAACAGGCGGCATTACCCATGTCCTCGGGGGTGGAAAACCGGCCCAAGGGAATGGTGGACAGGAATTTCGCCCGCATTTCCGGCGTGTCTTCGCCCATGAAGCTGGGCAGCAGCGGCGTGTCACCCGCCACCGGGCAGATCGCGTTGACCCGGATACCCTTGGGCGCCAGCTCCACCGCCATGGTCTTGGTGGCGGTGATCATCCATCCCTTCGACGCGTTGTACCAGTTCAGGTTGGGCCGCGGGCTGATCCCGGCGGTGGACGCGACGTTCAGGATCGCGCCCTTGCCCGCCGCCTTCATCGCCGGCACCAGATGCTTCGCCGTCAGGTAGACGGATTTGCAGTTCACCGCCCATACCCGGTCGAAATCGGCCTCGGTCACCTCTTCCATCGGCATGGGCAGATGGGTGATGCCGGCATTGTTCACCAGGATGTCCGGCGCGCCGAACAGCGCCGCCGCCTCGGCCATCATCGCCGAAACGCTGCCATCCTGCGACACGTCGGCGGCGCAGGCGATGCCGCCGATTTCCCCGGCCACCTCGTGCGCCAGGTCGATATTCAGATCGGCCACCATGACGCGCGCCCCCTCGGCCGCGAATTTCCGCGCGATCCCGGCGCCGAATCCCGACGCGCCCCCGGTAACGATGGCGGTCTTGCCTTCAAGTCTCATGCTCTGCTCTCCCTCTTCTCTCTGCGGCCCAATCGGCCATCAATCTTTCCACCGCACGCTGCCGTCTGGAAATGAATTGCGGTTCCGCAGTGTCGGTACCGCGGCCATAGCGCGGATCGTCCGCTTGCGTGATCACCACCGGCGGTTGGCCGAACTGATCCGCCGTCACGTCAAGGATCAGCCTGCGGTTCTGCACCCAGGCATGCCCTTTCCAGCCGCTTGACGTGCGAAACCCCTTGCGCCCCTCGGTCGGGTCGCCGGCGGCGAATTCCGCGCTGTACCCGTTCAGCAACAGCACCCGGCACAAAAACAGGCTCGACCGGCCGCAGGTGCCCTGGCTGGGCGTCGCCAGCACGGGGCTGCCTTCCCTGCGGTGCCATGCGGCCCAACGCGGCTCCAGGAACCGGCGCACTTCCCATGTCAGTTCACTCAGTCGACTCTCAACCATTGATCGGTCCGCACGTTTGACACCCGACCATAGCATCCTTGCCACCGGTTTCATCGCCTATCTGCACCGGAGTGCAACGGATCTCGACCCGCCCGGGTTGCAAATGCCGTCCGATAGGTGTTCCTTACGCGATACGGTAAGGTCACCGTAGAATGGCGATGGAACATGACCGATCTCGACCAGCTTGCTTTCGAACATGCGCCGATGGGGCTGGCGCTGACCGAACACCGGGTGATTCGGTCCTGCAACGACACCTTCGCGCAAATGTTCGGTTTCGAAAAATCGCAGCTTCTGGGCCAAAGCTTCCGGCTGCTCTACGGCACCGATCAGGAATTCCACCAGATCCGGGATATCGGGCTGGAGCCGCTGAAACAGGACCTGCCCTATAGCGACGAACGGCTGATGCGCCGCGCCGACGGCAGCCATGTCTGGTGCCGCTTCCGCGCTCGCACCCTGACCCCCGAAGACCCGCTGGCGCGCATCGTTCTCAGCTTCACCCTGATCGACAACACCCCCGCCGGGCCCAGCCTGACCCCGCGCGAACGCGAGGTGCTGACCTGGCTGTCGCGCGGCCGCACCAGCAAGGAAATCGCGCAGGTCCTGAACCTGTCACCGCGCACCATCGAAGACGTGCGCGCGCGGCTGTTGCGCAAGTTCAAGGTCAAGAACGTGGCGGTGCTGCTGTCGCGCCTGTCGGGATTCGGCGAAGGCGGGGCGGCCTGAAGACGGGCAAGCGCCAGCCCGTACGGGCGGACTGGCGCTTGCCCGGCGGCCTTCGGCCTTGTTCCGGGCAATAATTCCTGTTGAACGAAGCCCCGCTCCGGACCGTTCAGCCCTTCACCGCGTCGCGGATCGCCTTCATGTTCTCGCCGTATGGCGCCGGGTTGTCGACCGATCCGCCCTTGAACACCGCCGATCCGGCGACCAGGACATCGGCCCCGGCTTCCACTACCAGCGGCGCGGTCTCGGGCGTCACGCCGCCGTCGATTTCGATATGGATCGGCCGGTCGCCGATCATCGCGCGCAGCTTCTTCACCTTCTCGACCTGGGAATGGATGAATTTCTGGCCGCCGAAACCGGGGTTCACCGTCATCACGCAGACCAGGTCCACCATGTCGAGCAGGTAATCGATGTCTTCGACCCCGGTGCCCGGGTTCAGCGCCAGGCCCGCCTTGCAGCCCGCGCCGCGGATCGCCTGCAGCGTGCGGTGGATATGCGGCCCCGCCTCCAGGTGCGCGGTCAGAACGTCCGCGCCGGCATCGGCAAACGCCTCGATATACGGGTCGACCGGCGAAATCATCAGGTGCACGTCCATCACCGTGTTGATGTGCTTGCGGATCGCGGCGCATAGCGGCGGTCCGAAGGTGAGGTTCGGCACGAAATGGCCATCCATCACGTCCACATGGACCCAGTCACAGCCCTGCGCCTC
>JAWVXM010000009.1:0-25643 GCA_033723255.1 Thalassovita sp. | reverse complement strand
GCAGCGCACGGTGTTCGGGGCACTGGCGGATGACGACGCGTTCCGCGCCGAACTGGCGAGAGCCTGCGCGGCGCTCGATCGCCACGGCGCGCGCGCCGCAATCGAAAGGATCACGACATGAAGGAAAGCTGGCGCTGGTATGGCGGGCTGGACAAGATCACCCTGCCCGAGATTTCGCAGACCGGGGCAAGCGGCATCGTGACCGCCCTGCACGAAATCCCCTATGGCGAGGTCTGGCCGGTCGAAACCATCCGGGCACGGCAGGATCAGATCGCGGCCGACCCCGAACTTGGTCTGGAATGGAACGTGGTGGAAAGCCTGCCGATCCACGAAGCGATCAAGCGCGGCGACGGCGATCTGGCCCCGCTGTTCGCCAATTACCGCCAATCGATGGCCAACCTTGCCGCCTGCGGCGTCCGGGTGATCTGTTACAACTTCATGCCCCTGCTGGATTGGACCCGTACCGATCTGGCGGCGCCGGTGCGCGGCGGCGGCACCGCGTTGCGGTTTTCGCAGGTTCACATGGCCGCGTTCGAGGTTCACATGCTGCACCGATCGAGCGCCGAGGCGGATTATCCGGAAACCGTGCTTTCGGCGGCGGCAAAGTGGCACCAATCAGCCAGCCAAGCCGACCGTGACCAGCTGCTTTCCAGCATCATGGCCGGTCTGCCCGGCGCCTTCGACCGCTACGATATCGACGGGCTTCGCACCGCGCTGGACGGCTATCAGGGCCTTGACCGTGACGCGCTCAGGGCCAATTACGCCCGCTTCCTGGCCGAAGTGATCCCCGCCGCGACCGATCTCGGCATCCGGATGTGCGTGCATCCCGACGACCCGCCGCGCGACCTGCTGGGCCTGCCCCGGATCGTGTCCGATGCAGATGACATCGGCTGGGTTCTGGACCAGCAGGACGCGGTCGAAAACGGCCTGACGCTGTGTTCGGGATCGCTGGGCGCCAACCCCGTGAACGACGTGCCCGCGATCGCCCGCCGCTTCGCGCACCGCATCCATTTCGCGCATCTGCGCAACGTGGCCAAGGACGAAGACGGGTCGTTCCAGGAGGCCGCCCATCTGGAAGGCGACACCGACATGGTTGGCCTGGTCAAGGCGCTGCTCGACGAAGAATCCCGGCGCCGGGACACCGGGCGCGCGGACTGGGAAATCCCGTTCCGCCCCGATCACGGCCACGAATTGCTATCAGATTTCGGCCGCGGCACCCATCCGGGATACCCGCTGGTCGGGCGCATGCGTGGGCTGGCGGAACTGCGCGGCGTGATCGCCGGGCTGACTTATTCCGCGGCCAGCGCCGCGTCATAGGCCGCGACCATATCCCGGGCGGCGGCGCGGACCTGTTCCACGCTGTCACCGGGGCGATAAAGCGCGGTGCCGATGCCGAAACCGTTGGCCCCGGCGCCGATCATCTCGGCGAAATTGCCGGGGCCTACGCCCCCCACCATCAGCACCTGCGCCTCGACCGGCAAAACCGCGCGGATCGCCGACAATCCCTTGGCGCCGAGGATGAAGGACGGGAACAGCTTCACGCCGGTTGCCCCGGCCTGCAGCGCGGCGAAGCATTCGGTCGGGGTCAACGCGCCGGGATAGCTTTGCATGCCCAGCCGCACGGTTTCGTGGATCACCGCCACGTCGGTATTGGGCGACACCACCATGCGGCCGCCGGCATCGGCGACGCGCGCCACCTCCTCGACGGTCAGAACCGTGCCCGCCCCGATCAGCGCGTCCGCCGCCATCCCCGCCATGCGCGCGATGCTGTCGAACGGGTCCGGTGAATTCAGAGGCACCTCGATCTTGTCGATGCCCTCCTCGATCAGGGCGGAGGCGATGGCTTCGATTTCCGAAGGCGTGACGCCGCGCAGGATGGCAATCAGGTTGCGGCTCATGGCATGATCCTTTCCAATGCGTCGCGCGCGGCACAAAGCCCGCGCAGGGTGGCGGTTTCGGCAGTGACAACGCGCGCCGGCACTCCCACCATATCAAAACATTTCCGATAAAGATCTGCCACCGCGCCGGCACCGACCACAGCAACCGACCCGGTCAGCGCCCCCGGCCCCATCGCGGCGAATTCCGCCCCGATCAAGAGCCCCGACAGCCGTGCCCGCGCCGTACCCGGCGCTTCGTCCTGCAAAAGGCCCGCGGCCCGGATCGCGAACAGCGACCGGGCCAGAACGGCGGCATCGCCGCGCGCCTGAATAAAACCCTCGGCGAAAGCCGCGTCGTTCCACGCCTCGTCCGGCATCGAATGGCGCAGCACAGATTGTCCAGATAGCAGCGCGAACAATTCGCCCGTCATGAAGGTTTGGAACTGTACGACCCTGCCTTCCGCCACTCGCACCCATTTGGAATGGGTGCCCGGCAGGCAGATGAGGCCCTCAAAACCCGGATCGTCGAGCAGCAGCCCGGCGATCTGGGTTTCTTCCCCGCGCATCACGTCGGGGGGATCGGGCTGGCTCAACCCCGGCAGAATCCGCATGTCGAGGCGCGGGTCCCGGACCGGAACGACCACGGCGGCCGCCGGATCGGCAGGGGCTGCGGGGATCTCGGCATAGGGGGCTTCGATCCACCCCTGCCGCGCCCCCACCATGCCGCAGGCAAGTACTTGCACTTGGTCCCGACCGGCCAGCCAGGAGCCGATCAGGTCGAGAAGCGCGGGTTCGAAGGCATCGGGCGTCAACCGCCCCATGCCCCGGTCCGAACGCGCCTCGTCCACGGCCTCGTGCCCGTCCATCCGCCAGACACGCAGATGGCTGGTGCCCCAGTCGGCCGCGATCCAAAACGCGTTCGGCATACGCTTTCCTTACTGCAGGTCTTCGGGCAGCAGCGCGTCGGGCAGGTTCTGGTAGCAGACCGGGCGCAGGAAGCGCCGGATCGCCAGGGTGCCGACCGAGGTGGCGCCGAAATTGGTCGAGGCCGGGTAAGGCCCGCCATGCACCATCGTGTCGCAGACCTCGACCCCGGTGGGATAGCCGTTGGCCAGCACCCGGCCCGCCTTGCGTTCCAGCACCGGCATCAGCTTCTGGCCCAGACCTGTATCGCCGTCGTCCATGTGCAGGGTGCAGGTCAGCTGCCCCTGCAGGCTGCGCGCGACCTTCAGCATCTCGGCCTCGTCGGCGACCCGCACGATCAGGCCGAGCGGGCCGAAGACTTCTTCACCCAGAACTTCGTTTTCAAGCCATTCCTTGCCGGTGGTGGCGAACAGGTAGGGCGTCGCGTTGCGCAGGTCGCAGACGCTGGTCAGGATTTCCTGTACGCCGGCGGTGCCCGCCACCCGGTCGCGCCCGGCGCGATAGGCCGCCGCGATGCCGTCGGTCAGCATGGTCTGCGCACCCATCGGTTCCAGCGCCTTGGTCGAGGCCTCGATATAGGCATCGGCCTGCGGCCCATCGATAACAACCGAGATACCCGGGTTGGTGCAGAACTGCCCCGCGCCCATGGTCAGCGACCCGGCCCAGCCTGCGGCGATCTCCTCGCCGCGCGCCGACAGCGCCTCGGGCAAGATGAACATCGGGTTGACCGAGCCCAGCTCGCCGAAGAACGGGATCGGGTTTTCCCGCTGGGCGCAGAGGTCGAACAGCGCACGGCCACCGCCCAAGCTGCCGGTGAAGCCCACCGCGTTGATCAGCGGGTGCTGCACCAGAGCGGTGCCGACATCGCGCTTGCCACCCTGGATCAGGCTGAACACGCCGGGATGCACGCCGCATTTGGCGATGGCGGCGTGGATTGCTTCGGCGACGATTTCGCCGGTGCCGGGATGGGCCGAATGGCCCTTGACCACGACCGGGCAGCCCGCGGCCAGCGCGCTTGCGGTGTCGCCCCCGGCGGTGGAGAAGGCCAGCGGGAAGTTCGACGCGCCGAACACGGCCACCGGGCCGATCGGGCGCTGCACCATCTTCAGGTCCGGGCGCGGCAGCGGCTGACGGTCGGGAAGTGCGGCATCATGCCGCCGGTCGAGGTAGTCACCCTTCAGGATGTGATCGGCAAAGAGCCGCAATTGGCCGGTGGTACGGCCGCGTTCGCCCTGCAGGCGGGCCTCGGGCAGGCCGGATTCCTGGGTGCCGATTTCAGTAATCGCGTCTGCACGCGCCTCGATCTCGTCAGCGATGGTGTTCAGCAAGGCCGCGCGATCGGCGCGGGAGCTGTAACCATAGGACCAGAACGCTTCTTCCGCCGCTTCGCAGGCGCGATCCACCAGCGCCGGCGTGCCCACCGAAAATTCATGTGCCGGCCCATGTGCGGGTTCCGAAGTGAACTTCGATTCACCAGCGACCCACTCTCCCGCGATCAGGTGCTTACCGTGCGGTTCAAACGTCATTTTTCGCCCTTCCATCCATTGACCGGGATCCTTCCCGGTTTTCCTTGTGCAAGCTGATGCCGAGACATTTAGCTTGACTCGACTCGATTTGGTATACCAAATTTTCAGAAGTATTGCAGGGCAATCTCCGCCGCCGTTGATTTGCATGGCGCAGGAGGGACGGAGATCGAGCCGCTGTCATACGGCGGGACGGCTAGGGGGGGCAATATCCGAAACACAGACGCGCGGCCGGGTTTCGGCCTGGGGCGCGGTGGCACTACGGAAGTGCCCGGATACAGCCCGCATTTCTGGGGCTGAACAGCAAGCAACCGATAGCCGTTGCACGGTCTCCTCCTGGCGGAGGAGGCAGGAAAAGATTTCGGCGAATATTTTCTATTCAACACTGAGGAGGAGAAGATGTTGAACAAAACCCTGATGGGCGCGACCATTCTGGCGACCGCACTGAGTGCGGGCGCGGCAAGCGCCGACACATCGAACAAGCGCATCGCACTGTCGAACAACTACGCGGGCAATTCCTGGCGCCAGGCGATGCTGCAAAGCTGGGACAAGGTGACCTCGGCGGCCGTGGCCGACGGTGTCGTGGCGGAAGCCCCTGCTTTCACCACCGCCGAAAACCAGGTGACCGAACAAGCCGCTCAGATCCAGAACATGATCCTGGAAGGCTATGACGCCATCGTCATCAACGCGGCCTCGCCCGACGCGCTGAACGGCGCGGTCAAGCAGGCCTGCGATGCCGGTATCGTCGTGGTGTCCTTCGACGGCATCGTGACCGAACCCTGCGCCTACCGCATCGCGGTGGACTTCAAGGCGATGGGCAAGCTGGAAGTGGACTACCTGGCGACCCGCATGGATGGCGGCAACCTGCTGGAAATCCGCGGTCTGGCCGGGGTCTTCGTCGATGACGAAATCAGCGCCGGCATCCACGAAGGCGTGGCCGAACATTCGGGCTTCAAGATCGTCGGTTCGGTTCATGGCGACTGGGCCCAGGACGTGGCGCAGAAAGCCGTCGCAGGCATCCTGCCCTCGCTTCCCGAAGTCGCCGGCGTGGTGACCCAGGGCGGTGACGGTTACGGCGCCGCACAGGCCTTTGCCGCCGCGGGTCGTCCGACCCCGCTGATCGTGATGGGCAACCGTTACGACGAAATGCTGTGGTGGAAGGAACAGAAGGACGCGAACGGCTATGAAACCATTTCGGTTTCGATCGCACCGGGCGTGTCGACCCTGGCCTTCTGGGTTGCCCAGATGGTTCTGGACGGCAAGGACGTGGCGCAGGACCTGACGGTTCCGTTCCTGAAGATCACCCAGGACACGCTGGAAGAAAGCCTGGCAGGCACCCAGCCCGGTGGCGTGGCGAATGTCGAATATTCGCTGGAAGACGCCATGGCGGTGGTGGGCAACTAAGCCGATCATGACAACAACGACAGGGGCAAGGCATATGAACGCGTCCGACAAGACCATCGTCACTCTGGAAAACGTCGCCAAGCATTTCGGTGCGGTACGGGCTCTGGATGGCGTCGATCTGACCGTGAATGCAGGCGAATGCCTTGGCCTTGTCGGCCATAACGGTGCCGGCAAGTCGACCTTGATGAACGTGCTTGCCGGCACACTTTCCCCAGACCGCGGTGTATTGGGCGTGCATGGCACCGACCTTTCCGGCAACTACAGCGTGGCGGTTGCCGGTGAGAACGGCATCCGCTGCGTGTTCCAGGAACTGTCGCTCTGCCCCAACCTGTCGGTGGCGGAGAACGCGCGCATCTTCCATCCCTCGCTGACCGGGATGGGCTGGAAACGTCGCGCCGGCGCGATGATCCGCGAAAAACTGGACGAGATTTTTCCGGGCCACGGGATCCGGGCCGACGACGTGGTGGGCGACCTGTCCATCGGAAAGCGGCAGATGGTCGAAATCGCCCGTGCCTTCACCGTGACCGACGCGCCGCTGCACCTCGTGATCCTAGACGAGCCGACTTCGTCGCTGGACGCGGTCACGTCGAAACAGCTTCTGGATTTCGTGCGCAAGGAAATCGGCAACGGGCTGAGCTGCATCCTGATCAGCCACATGCTGGGCGAGGTTCTGGATTACAGCGACCGGATCGTCGTGATGAAGGACGGGCTTGTCGTCGCCGCCCGCCCCGGCGAGGACTTCAACCGCGACACGCTGGTCGCGGCGATGGGCAACGTGGTCGAGATGGAGGAGATCGAGGAACATGAAGCGCGCGAGATCAAGCGTGGCAAGACCCCGGTCACCATCGAAGCGCAGACCGATACCGGCGGTGACAGCACCACGTTCATCGCCCACAAGGGCGAAATCGTAGGTCTTGCCGGGCTGGCCGGTCACGGCCAGACGCTGATGCTGCTGAAGATCTACGACGCCGCCATGCGTGACCGCAAAACCGCCACCGTGACCGGACCGGTGGCCCTGGTGGCCGGCGACCGGCAGACCGACGGGATTTTCCACCTGTGGTCGATTTCGCGCAACATCGGCATCCGCAGCCTTGGCGGCATGGTCCGCAGCGGGTTGATCGATCCGATGGCCGAAGCGGCAATGGGTCAGGATTGGCAGAAGCGCATCAAAATCAAGACCCCAGACATGGACAACAACATCCTGTCGCTGTCGGGGGGTAACCAGCAAAAGGCGCTGTTCGCGCGCGCACTAGCCTCGGACGCCGAAATCATTCTGATGGACGACCCGATGCGCGGTGTCGACGTGGGCACCAAGCTGGAAGTCTACGACCTGATCCGCGAAGAGGCCGAAAAGGGCCGCACTTTCCTATGGTACACGACCGAGATGGACGAACTTTACAACTGTGATCACACCTATGTTTTCCGCGACGGGGCCATCGTGGCCGATCTGACCCGCGACGACCTGTCGGAAGAAAAAGTCCTGCACTCGTCGTTCAAGGAGAGCGCCTGACCATGCTTGCCCAGCTGACGTCCCCCAAATTTCTCCGCGCCGCCCTGCCGGCGGCGTCCTTCGCTATCCTGCTGGCCGCGATCTTCTACGTGCAGCCGCGCGCGATGAGCTATTTCGGCATGAACCTGATGCTGCAATACACGGTGCCGATCGCGCTGGCGACCATCGCGCAGATGTTCATCATCACGATCAACGACCTTGACCTGTCGATCGGGCCGTTCGTCGGGCTGACCGCCTGTATCGGCGCGACCTTCCTGGCCGACAGCCCCCTGCTTGGCCTGCTGTGCCTGGCCGCCTGCATCGCCGCCTATGCAGGACTTGGTGCGCTGATCCACCTGCGTAACCTGCCTTCGCTGGTGGTGACGCTGGGCATGTCCTTCGTCTGGCTGGGGATCGCGGTTCTGATCCTGCCGACGCCGGGCGGCACCGCGCCGGGCTGGGTCAAGGCGATCGTCGGCGTCAAGACCCCCTATGTGCCCTACCCCATCATCGCCGCCGTGGTGATCGGCCTGGTGGTGCACCTGTTCCTGATGACCTCGAGCTATGGCGCGGTGCTGCGCGGCGCCGGCGGCAACCCCAAGGCAATCGGCCGCGCCGGCTGGTCGCTGCTGCGGATCAAGATGATGATGTATGCCGCGGCCGGCTTCTTCGGCGTGCTGTCGGGCCTGTCGCTGATCGGGCTGACCTCGGCGGCGGATGCGCATATCGCCGACCGCTACACGCTTTACGCCATTGCCGGGGTGATCTTGGGCGGCGGTGAATTCGTCGGTGGCCGGGTATCGCCGATCGGTGCTGTGATCGGCGCGATGACGCTGACGCTGACCGGATCGTTCCTGACCTTCCTCAGGATCTCGCCAGATTGGCAGATCGGGGCGCAGGGCGGGATCCTGATCATCGTTCTGGCGCTACGCGCGCTGATCAACCGGCGGGAGGGATAAGCCATGACCCTGATCAAGCAGCTTTCCGGCAAGGCCTGGATCTGGTCCTTCCTCGGCATGTTCCTGGTCTGGCTGGTGACCGCCATTTACATCGGCGGCAAGGGCAGTACCGACGTGATCACCGCCGCCCTTTCCTTCGCCACCTTCACCGTGATCGTCGGCATCGGCCAGATGTTCGTGATCACCACAGGTCCGGGCAACGTGGACCTGTCGATTCCGTCGACCATTTCGCTTTCGGGTGCGGTGTCGATGAAGATCATGGGCGGGTCGAACGCGATGCTGGCGGTCGGGCTCGGCGCCTCTCTGGGCTGCGGCATCGCCGTGGGCATGTTCAACTATATGCTGATCCGGGTGCTGCGCATCCCGCCGATCATCGCCACGCTGAGTGCCAGCTTCCTGGTCCTGTCCACGGCCATCGCCTATGGCCGTGGTCTAAAGATCAAGCCGCCCACCCTGCTGGCAGATTTCACCACCGCGCAGCTGGCCGGCGTGCCGATCCTGGCTGTGGTCATCATCCTGTTCGCCGTGGTGATGAGCGTGGTGCTGAACCGCACGCTCTACGGCCGCGCGGTGCTGGCCATCGGACAGAACCAGCGCGCCGCCTGGCTGGCCGGGATCAATGTCGAAAAGATCCGTTTCGCCACCTACGTGCTCAGCGCGGTTCTGGCGTCGGTCTGCGGCTTCCTGCTGGCCGGGTTCTCGGGCGGTGCGTCGCTAAACATGGGGCAGGAATATCTGCTCGCCTCGATCGCCGTGGTGGTGATCGGCGGCACCTCGGTGGCGGGCGGCAAGGCCAATGTGCCGGGCATCTGGGGGGCGGCCATGTTCATGTTCCTGCTGGTCACGATGCTGAACACTTTCGGCGCCAGCGCCGGCATCCGCCTCATCATGACCGGGCTGATCATCGTCGCGGTGATCACCATCGCCGGCGGCGACGAACCGCAAAGATAACGGGAGATCCGCAATGGCACTGGTTGGTGACAGCTACGAATATTACGACAAGCGGTTCTATGACCTGACCGTTCCCATCGCCCAGGTCGAGCAGCTTTACGACGGCTGCCGCTGGGCCGAGGGGCCGGTGTGGTTCAACGAACATGCCAGCCTGGTCTGGAGCGACATCCCCAACCAGCGGATGCTGCGCTGGATCGAAGGCCAAGGCGTGTCGGTGTTCCGCGCAAGATCGAATTTTGCCAACGGCAATACCCGCGATCGGCAGGGCCGGCTGATCAGCTGCGAACACGGCACCCGCAGCGTCACCCGTACCGAACCGGACGGGTCGATCACCGTGATCGCCGACAGCTATGACGGCAAGCGGCTGAATTCCCCCAATGACGTGGTGGTGAAATCGGACGGCACGATCTGGTTCACCGATCCCAATTACGGGATCATGTCCGATTACGAAGGCTACAAGTCCGACATGGAACAGGACGGCTGCTATGTCTTCTGCGCCAATCCGGAAACCGGCGAGCTGAAGATCGTGACCGACGATTTCGCCAAGCCCAACGGGCTGTGCTTCAACGCCGATGAAAGCCGGCTCTACATCGCCGACAGCGGCCGCAGCCACGCGCCTGACGCCCCCCATCACATCCGCGTCTTCGACGTGAATGACGACAACAGCCTGACGGGCGGCCGGGTGTTCTGCGAAGTCGATCCGGGCGTGCCGGATGGGTTCCGGCTCGATATCCACGAAAACGTCTGGAGTTCGTGCCAGAACGGGGTGGTCTGTTTCGACAGCGAAGGCACCGCCTTGGGTAAGATCAAGATCCCCACGATGGTCGCCAACCTGACCTTCGGCGGGCCGCGTCGAAACCGGCTGTTCATCACGGCCACGGATTCGCTATACGCTGTCTATGTCGCCACCACCGGCATCCAGACGCCCTGAGGAAAGTCCATGTTTGAACTGGTCCTGATAGGATGCGCCATCGGCGCAACGGCTACCATCGCCATGGATATCTGGGCGCTGCTGCTGAACCGCGTCGCCGGGCAGCCATTGCCGAACTGGGGCAATGTCGGGCGCTGGTTCTGGCACCTGCGCAGCGGCACGGTGTTCCATGACGATATCGCAGCGGCAGAACCGCATCCGAAGGAAACTGCCATCGGCTGGAGCGCGCATTACGCGGTGGGTATCTTTTACGGGGTTCTCTTCGCGCTGATCGCCGACCCGATGTGGCTGGCCGCGCCGGACTTCCTGCCGGTCTGGATCTTCGGAATGCTCACGATCGGGGCCGGCTGGTTCCTGCTGCATCCGGGGATGGGGTTGGGATGGGCGGCGTCGAAAACGCCCAACCCATGGAAATCGCGCGCGATGAGTGTCGCGGCGCATTCCGCCTTCGCCTTGGGCATGTGGGGCGGCGCGGTCGTGCTGGGCTGAGCCGGGCGCTATTCCGGTTCCACCAGCGCGCCACGCGCCTGCACCACCTTGCCTGCCAGGTCCGCGCCGCGCGCGGCGGCCGTCTCCAGCCCCTGCCCCTGCAGATAGGCCGACAGGAAAGCGGCATCGAAACTGTCGCCCGCCGCGGTGCTGTCGATCACCTGCGTGACCGCTTTCGGCGCATGGGTGAAGCTGCCCGATGCGCTGTCCGATACGAGGATTTCCCCCGCCCCGTTCTTGACCACGACAAGCCGCGCCCCGGCCGCGTGATATCGCGCCGCCACCGAAGGCGCCTCAGCCTCGCCGAAAACCGCTTCTTCCTCGTCGAGGCTGGGCAGCACGATATCGGCCTGCGCCGCGCCCTGCATGATGCCCGCGCGCATCGCGTCCTCGCCGGGCCACAGCCGCGCCCGCATGTTGGTGTCCAGCACCGTGGTCGCGCCCCCCGCCCGTGCCCGTGCCAGCGCCGCGCAGAAGGTGTCGCGCGCCGCATCGGACAGGATCGCAAGCGTGATGCCGGAATAGAAGATCACGTCTGCTGTGCCGAAGACCTCCGACAACCAGACGGGATCGTTGGCAAGCGCCCGCGCCGCCGCCTCGCCGCGCCAATAGGCAAAGCTGCGCTCACCATTGTCGAGCTGGATCAGGTACAGCCCCACCGTACGGTCGGGCATCCGCCGCACGGTCGCGGTGTCGATACCGGCGGACTGCATCGTTTCCAGCATCCGGTCGGAAATCGCATCGGTGCCGACGCAGCTGGCATAACCGACGGTCCAGTCATCGCCCAGCAGCCGCCGTGCATACCAGGCGGTGTTGAACGTGTCGCCGGCAAAGCCCATGCGGAAACAGTCGCCCTCGCCGGGCGACAGTTCGACCATGCATTCGCCGACGCTGAGGAAGGTCTTGCGGGCGCTCATTGACTTTGTCCTTTCGGATGCTCGGGGAAACGCGGGCCTAGAGAAGCCCGCGTGCCGCCAGGTTGCGCATCGTGGCAGCGATGCCGACGGTCCATTCCGGGCACTTGTCGGACCGCCGCACGGTGTTCTGCAGCGTCCCGAGTTCGGGTTCGGAAATGCTCACCACGTCGCCCACCTTGTGGGTGAAACCCTGACCCGGCTCATCACGGTCCTGGATCGGCGCGAACAGCGTGCCGAGGAACAACATGAACCCGTCGGGATACTGGTGATGGCGGCCGATGGTCTGGGCCACGATGCTTTCGGGATCGCGGCTGATCTGGGTCATCGAGGACCGGCCGTCGAGCACGAAACCGTCTTCGCCTTCCACCTTCAGCGTCAGTTCGGCCTTGCGCACATCGTCGATGCCGTAACCGTCGTCGAACACCCGGATGAACGGGCCGATCGAGCACGACGCGTTGTTGTCCTTCGCTTTGCCGAGCAACAGCGCAGACCGGCCTTCCACATCGCGCAGGTTCACGTCGTTGCCCAGAGTCGCGCCCTTGATCTCGCCTTTTGAGTTCACTGCCAGAACGATTTCCGGTTCGGGGTTGTTCCAGTTCGAAATCGGGTGCAGCCCGACCGACGCGCCCCAGCCCACCGACGATGTCGGCTGCGCCTTGGTGAAGACCTCGGCATCCGGGCCGATACCGACCTCTAGATATTGCGACCACAGGCCCTCGACGATCAGGACTTCCTTCACCTTCATCGCCTTGTCCGAACCCGGCACGATGCCGCGCAAGGATTCACCGATGATGCCCGCCACCTTGGCGCGGATTTCCTGTGCCAGGTCGGCGTCGCCCGCGGCCTGTTCCTCGATTACCCGCTCGACCATCGACTCGGCAAAGGTCACGCCGCTGGCCTTGATCACCTGCAGGTCGGCCGGCGACAGCAGGCGCAGCTTGTCGCCCGGCGCGGCCTCGTCCGAATTCGCCGTGATCTCGGCAAGGCTGCCCAGATCCTCGCCCGTCACCCCGGCGAGGTAACCTGGAATATCGTCGAGTTCCATCAGGTCGCGCATGGTCGGAACCTCGCGGCTGGTGATGTCGATCACCCGGTCGCCGCGCAGCAGCACCAGTGCCGCGCCCTGCACGTCGGGGCGCCAGACCCGGCCGACCAGCGTCGCGCCGGAAAGATTGTTTTCCTTGGGGAGCATGTCTTGTCCTTCCTTCAAATCCTTGGCCCGCTCACTTGCCCCAGTGCAGCACGACCGGGTCAAGCGGCTGCATCAGCTCGAGCAGCATCGCGCGGGTCTGCGGGTGCAGCGGCGGGATCGGGTGGCGGCAGAAATCCGATGCGATCACGCCCCCCGCGACCATCGCGGCCTTGGCGGCACGGAACCCGCATTGGCGGTTCTCGTGGTTCACCACCGGCAGCACCTTTGCATATTGCGCCATCGCCGCCGCACGGTCGCCCGCCAGGAACGACGTGACCACCGGCTTGATCAGGTCGGGGATCAGCGCCGAGGTCATGGTGCCGCTGGCCCCGGCATCGAGATCGGCCATCAGGGTGATCGCCTCTTCGCCGTCGAACGGGCCTTCGATCGCGGCACCGCCCGCCTCGATCAGCGCACGCAGCTTGGCCGCGGCCTGCGGGCATTCGATCTTGAACAGTTTCAGCATCTCGATTTCCTGCGCCATCTGCACCAGCAGCGGCACCGGCAGGTCGACGCCCGACAGCGGCGCGTCCTGCAGCATGATCGGGATGCCGACCTCGCCCACCCGGCGGAACTGTTCGAAGGTCTGTTCCGGCGTGCCTTTCAGCAACGCGCCGTGATAGGGCGGCATCATCATCACCATCGCCGCACCCAGATCCTTGGCTTCGCGGGCACGGGCGACGACGATTTCGCTGGCATAATGGCTGATGGTGACGATCACCGGCACCCGGCCCGCCACGTGCTCCAGCGACAGCTTGGTCAGCGCCGCGCGCTCGGCATCGGAAATCAGGAACTGTTCGGAAAAATTGGCCAGGATGCAGATGCCATCGACACCCTGGTCGATCATGCAGTCGAGCACCCGTTTCATGCCCTCCATGTCCACCTGTCCATCGGGATGGAACGGGGTCGGGGCGACAGGCCAGATGCCGGAATACTTGTAATGCGTCATGTGCGATGTCCTCTCAGCGGATCGAATTCAGTGTTGTGTCAGTTTGCGGGTCACGGTGAAGGCTCGGTCCAGCTCGGGCGACAGCTCCAGCCCCAGCCCCGGCCCTTCTGGTACGGTGATCATGCCGTTTTCCACCTGCGGCAGCGCGGTCACCAGATCGCGGTACCAGGTGCGGTAGAAGGCGCGCACGCTTTCCTGGATCAGCGCGTTCGGCGCGGCCAGCGACAGGTGGGTCGAGGCGGCCAGAACCACCGGCCCGGTGCAGTCATGCGGCGCGATCGGCAGCTTGTCTGCCTCGGCCATCGCGGCAACCTTGCGCGCCGCGGTCAGCCCGCCGCACCAGCTCAGGTCCAGCATGACGATGCCCGCCACCCCGGTATCGAGAAGGTCCTTGAACGCGCCGATCCCGCCCAGCGTTTCCGAGGCACAGACCGGCGCCTTCGACGCCGCCGCATAACGCTTCAGCAGATCAAGGCTGTCCATCCGGATCGGGTCTTCGTGCCAGTAGGTATCGAAAGGTTCCAGCGCGCGGGCGATCTGCATCGCCGGAAGCAATTGCCACATCGAATGGAATTCCACCATGATATCCATCTTGTCGCCCACCGCCGCGCGGATCTTTTCGAACGGTTCGATCGCGCGCTTCAGCTGGTCCTTGCTGATCTCGCGCCCGCCGGTCGCCTCGGCCGCCTCATCAAAGGGCCAGATCTTCATCGCGGTGATGCCGTCTTCCAGCAGCGACAGCGCCAGCTCATCGGCCCGGTGCAGGAAGCCGTTCAGATCATCATAACTGGTCTGCGCATTCGAACTCAGCCCGTAATTCGCTGTTTTCTGCCCCTCGGTGGACTTGATGTATTCGGTGCCCGCGCAGGTGTTGTAGGTGCGGATCCTGTCGCGGGTGAAGCCGCCCAGCAATTGCGCGATTGGCTGCCCCGTCGCTTTGCCCAGCAGGTCCCACAGCGCGATGTCGAACGCCGAATTTCCGCGCATTTCCACCCCGGATCCCCAAGTCCCCAGATACCCTTCGGCGGCGCGGGCAAGATGTTCGATCCGGCGCGGGTCCTGCCCCATGACGCGCGGGGCCAGTTCGGCATGGACATAGGTTTCCACCGCCTCGGCGCCCATGAAGGTTTCGCCCAAGCCGGTCACGCCCTCATCTGTCCGCACCTGCAGCCAGACCAGGTTGGGCCGCTCGGCGATGCGGATGGTTTCGATACCGGTGATCTTCATGGATTGGCTCCGAGGGTGGACAGGAATGCAAGGGTGACGACGCCCAGCATCGACAGGCCCATCAGGATGTTGATCCGGGATTGCGCCCGGTCAGAGAGGTTGAGCCGGTGCAGCGCAGACCCGGCATAGAGCCAGGCCAGGTGAATCGGTATCCAGATCGCGTTCATGATCAGGACCTTGGCCGTCATCTCGAAAGCGAAACTGGCAGGGTAGAAGGCAAACCCCATGTAAAGCGTGGTGTTCACCGCATAGGCCTTGGGGTTGATGATCTGCAGCAACACACCCGAAGGGATACCTGGAGGCGCCTTCGCTTCGATGAAGGCGACGCGGCTGCCGGCAAAGGCGATGCGATAGGCCAGGTACAGCAGATAGCCCATCGACGCCACGAGAAGCACATTGCGCACCGCCGGGATGCCCAGAATGATCGCGGCAAGCCCGGTGATGACGGCGAAGCCGACAAGGTTGGTGCCGAAGAACAGCCCCACCAGGTAGCGCAGCCCGGATCGGAATCCGTAGGCCGAACCCATGCCGGCAGCCGACAGAACCCCCGGCCCCGGCGTTATGATCAACAATAAGACGGCTGCGGCAAAGGTCAGCATGAGCGCAGGACTTTCTGTTTTCTGGGGGGCTTCAGGTCAGGAAAAATCAAATTGCACCTTCATCGATTGCCCCTTGTCCGACGCCATCGCGAAAGCCGCTTCGTGTTCGGAGATCGGGAATGTGTGGGTCAGAAGCGGCGTCACGTCGATCAGCCCCTTCTGCATCAGCGCCACCGCGGTGGCAAATTCGGCATGGAAACGGAACGATCCCTTCAGGGACAGCTCCTTCACCGTTATCTGCTGCAGAGGCAGGGTCATGTCGCCGCTCATCCCGAGCTGCACGATGGTGCCGCGCGGACGCAGCACCGCGATGCCGGCCGCCAGCGCCGGTTCGGCGCCGGAACATTCGAAGTGCGCTCCGAAATAGCCCTTGTCCTGCTGAAAGTCGGCCAGCGCCTCGGGTTCCCGGATCGAGTTGATGACGCGATCAGCCCCCGCGGCCACGGCGAATCCCAGCGGCTTGTCGAGAATGTCAGACACCACGATTTCCTCCGCACCGGCGCGCCGCGCGACCAGAACCATCAGCACGCCGATCGGGCCGCTGCCGGTGATAAGAACCCGCTTGCCAACAAGATCTCCGGCCTGATGGGCCGCGTGCAGGCATACCGCCAGCGGTTCGGCCATCGCCGCTTCGGCCGGGCGGAGGCCATCCGCCTTCACGCATTGCGCTGCGTCGGCCACCAGATCCTGCCGGAACGCGCCCTGAATATGCGGCATCGGCATCGCCGAGCCGTAGAATCGCATGTTGAGGCATTGGTTCGGCAGGCCTTCAAGGCAATATTGGCAGCCACCGCAGGGCCGCGACGGCGATACCGCCACCAGATCGCCGGCAACAAGCCCCTCGACGCCTGCCCCGGTCTCGATCACCTCGCCCGAGACCTCGTGGCCCAGAACCATCGGTTCGCGCAACCGGATCGCGCCGATTCCGCCATGCTGGTAATAGTGCAGGTCCGACCCGCAGATACCTCCGCGACGGATCCGCAGCCGCACCTGACCCGGCCCCGGCTGCGCCGTTTCCAGATCGTCGAGTCGCAGATCGCGCTTTGCATGGATGACCAATGCTTTCATGGGTGAACCGCCTCCCCCGCGGTGCCGACCAGAGCTTTTGCCCGATTGATACTTGCAGCCCGGCGAAAATGGTATACCATTTTTTCGGGACTGCAAGCATGCTTGCTCCGGCGCGCCGACATAGCGGGTTGGAAGCAGCAATTGCCAACTGGAAGGAATTCAAATGACTTCGATGTTCGACCTCACCGGCAAGATCGCCCTGGTGACGGGATCGACGATGGGAATCGGCAAGGGGCTGGCGCGCGGGCTGGCCGAATCCGGGGCCGAGATCATCCTGAACGGGCGCAACCGCGACCGGCTGGCGGAAGTGGCAGAATCTTTCCGCGCTTCCGGCCACCAGGTCCATACCCTGCCCTTCGATGCCACCGATGCCGCAGCGGCGGCGGAAGCCATCGACGGGTTCGAATCCAACACCGGCCCGATCGGGATCGTGGTGAACAATGCGGGCATGCAGCATCGCGGCCCGCTGGAAGATTTCGCCCCCGCCGATTTCGACCACCTGATGAAAACCAACGTGAATTCCGTCTTCTACGTCGCCCAGGCGGCGGCGCGGCACATGATCAAGCGCGGACAGGGCAAGATCATCAACATCGCCTCGGTGCAGAGCGCGCTGGCCCGTCCCGGCATCGCGCCCTATACCGCCTCCAAGGGCGCGGTGGCCAACCTGACCAAGGGGATGACCACCGACTGGGCCAAGTACGGGCTGCAGATCAACGCCATCGCGCCGGGCTATTTCGACACGCCGCTGAACAAGGCGTTGGTCGAGGATCCGGAATTCTGCGCCTGGCTGGAAAAACGCACCCCTGCCGGTCGCTGGGGCAAGATCGACGAACTTGTCGGCGCCTGCGTTTTCCTGGCCTCCGACGCGTCGAGCTTCGTCAACGGCCACACACTTTTCGTGGATGGCGGCATCACCGCCAGCCTTTGAACCTTCATCCAGATATCTGAACACGAACAGGAGACATCATGTCTGAAAACAACAAACCCGTCATCGGCTTCATCGGCGTGGGCCTCATGGGCCACGGCATGGCCAAGAACATCCGCCTGGGCGGCTATGACCTGTGGGTCAAGGGCCATCGCAATCGCACACCCGTAGACAACCTGGTGTCGATGGGCGCGAAAGAAGGCAAGACCGCCAAGGAAATCGCCGAGAACTGCGATATCGTCCATATCTGCCTGCCCAACAGCGACTATGTCGAGGAAATCATCCACGGCGAAGACGGCATCCTTGCCGGCGCACGCGAGGGGCTGATCGTGATCGACACCACCACTGCCGATCCGACCTCGACCGTCCGGCTTGCGGAAGACATGGCCGCGCAGGGCGTGACCATGGTCGATGCTCCGCTGGGCCGCACCCCGAAGGAAGCCGAGGAAGGCATGCTGGACGCGATGGTGGGCTGCGACGAAGAGATCTTCAAGACCGTGCACCCGGTGATCGATTGCTGGGCCGGTTCCATCACCCATATCGGCCCGGTGGGCAGCGCCCACAAGATGAAGCTGCTGATGAACTTCATGGGTACCAGCTATGCCGCGATCTATTCCGAGGCTCTGGCGCTTGGCGCCAAGGTCGGTATCGCGCCGCAGAAACTGCGCGAAGTGATCGCCCCCAGCCGCATGGGCAACGGGTTCTTCGACACGTTCATGAACTACGCGATTGACCGCAACCGCGACGCCCACAAGTTCAGCATCGCGAACGCGTCGAAGGACATTCGCTATGTCAACAGCATGGCCAGCGGCGCCGGCATCGTGTCTATCATGGCGGCCGCGACCAAGCATTACTTCACCCATGTCGAAGCGATCGGTCATGGCGACGATTACATGCCGATGCTTTCCGATCACGTTGCCCGTCTGAACGGCATGGACATGGAAGAAGAGGTCAAGAAGGGGGCCTGAGGCCCCCTTTCCCTTCGTCATCCTGGGGAGGAGACAGGCGATGCTGAGCGCGGAACAGAAAGCTTTCTACAACGATAACGGCTATCTCAAGGTCGAGCAGGCGGTCACGCCCGAACAGCTCGATGAGTTGCGCCGCATCACCTACGACCTGCTCGAGCAGGCGCGGGATGTCAGCGAGACCAACGATGTCTTCGAGCTGGACAAGGGGCACAGCCGCGAAACCCCGCGGCTGACCCGGATCAAGCTGCCGCACAAGCAGCACCCCTATTTCTGGGAACTCCTGCGCAATTCGCGCCTGACCGAGGTTCTCAACGATCTGCTGGGTCCCGACACGATGATCCAGACCTCGAAGTTGAACACCAAGGCGCCCGGTGGCGGCGCGGCGGTGGAATGGCACCAGGACTGGGCCTTCTACCCGCACAGCAATGACAGCATGCTGGCCTTCGGGCTGATGCTGGAAGACGTGGACGAAGCCAACGGCCCACTGCAGGTCATCCCCGGCACCCACAAGGGCGAGATCCTCAGCCACCACGCCAACGGCGTGTTCTGCGGCGCGGTCGATCCCGACGATCCGCTGTTCGAGGGTGACAAGGCGGTGACGCTGACCGGCAAGGCGGGCGACATGACCGTGCATCACGCCCGCGTGCTGCACGGATCGGCGCCCAATCTGAGCGACCGCAACCGGATGATCCTGTTCTACGAATGCCACGCGGCGGATGCCTGGCCGCTGCTGGGGGCGCCGTCCTACATCCACCGGCTGGGCCAGAAGGGGCTGTGGGAGGACCTGCAGGAGCGGCTGATTACCGGCGAACTGTGCCTGACCCCGAGGATGGAACAGGTGCCGGTCTCCATCCCGCTGCCCCCGGCACCGGATGCCAGTTCGATCTTCCGCTCGCAGCAATCGGGCGGCGCCAAGAGCGCCTTCGGCTGAGCCTATCGGTTCAGTCAGGCAGTACCGAGGCGGAATCCGACAAGGCGCGGATTCCGGCCTCGGTCAGCACATAATCGTTCTCGATCCGCACCCCGGCGCGCAGGTCTTCGCTGTAGAGCCCGGGTTCGAGCGTGAACACGTCGCCCTCTTCGAACACATCATCCCAATGCGGGTTGAGCCGCGGGCTTTCCACCGGCATCAGCCCGATCCCGTGGCCCAGATGGGTCGGGAAAGCATGCCCTTCGAACCCGTCGAGGAAACGGTGCACCTCGTGATAGACATGGCTGCAGGACACGCCCGGCGCGATCAGCGACAACGCCAGATCATGCGCCTCGGTCACCCGGCGCGCGGCGGACAGCTGCGCATCGCTCCACTCCCCGCCGATGGGATAGGTCCGGCACAGGTCGGAATGGTAACCGTGGATCATCACGCCGGTATCGATCGGGATCAGGTCGCCGTCGCGCAACACGTCGCGCCGCGGGGCGCCCCCCATAGCGCCGCCGCGATAGTCGTTGCCCAGCTCGCCGATCTGTTGCCCGGCGGCCGAGATCGCCGCCGACTGATAAGCCGCGAACAGATCGATTTCCCGGGTGCCGGCGACCAGCATAGGTTCAATCGCCGCAAAAGCCGCCTCGCCCGCCGCCGCCGCGGCTTCGATCAGGCGGATTTCATCGGGATCCTTGCGCCGTTTCTGCCGCGCCAGGACCGGGCGCATGTCGACCGGTTCGACACGCCCCACCAGCGGCAGCGGCAACGCCCCGTCCAGCCCCAGCCGGGCGCCATCCGGGATCAGGTCCATCAGCGGTTCCAGCGCCAGATCGCCGGTAACGGGGCGCAGCGAGAACAGGAAAGCCGGTTCGAAATGGCGCAGCTCATCGGTATGAAGACGGCCTTCGTGACCGATCGTTCCGACGGACAGAACCGCCGGACCGTCTGTCAATATCAACCCCACCGCCGGGAACACATCGCGCGCGCGGTAATTGAACAGCCGCGTCAGTTGCCCGCGGTCTGTGATCAGCAGGCCGATGCAGTTGACCCGCCGCGATTCCGCCCGCAGCGCCTCACGCCGAGCACGGCAGAAGTCAGCATCGAGATCAAGCGGCTGGGACTGGTCTGTCATCGGTTTCTCCCTGTTTGCGCCGAAGGCGGTCAGCCGAAAAGATAACGCAACAGGTAGAGTGATCCCATCCCCGCCACGATGGCGAAAACGGCGTTGAAACGCAGCCCCACCAGGAACACCGCCAGCGCCGCGAACAGGCGCTTGGGATCGATAGTGCCGCCCGTTACCTCGGGCCACAGAACAAGTGGCGTCACCAGTGCGGGGAAAATTGCCACGGCGGTGTAGCGCAGATGCGCCATCACCCATTCGGGCATCTTGCGATCGCCAAGGATGCCGAGAAAGGAAAACCGGATCAGGAAGGTCCCGATCGCCAACAGCACGGTCACCGTCCAGAAGATTTCGCGGTCTATCATCGCGCCGCCTTTCGCTTCAGATAGAATTCGGTCTGCGCCCCGGCCATCATCGCCAGCGCCCCCGCCGCGATCAGCCACAGGTTATAGGGCATCCAGTTCAGCACCATCGCCGTAACCACCGACACGAAGGCGGCCACCACATGCGGCAGGCTGCGCAGCATCGGTGCCGTCATCGCGATGAAGCAGACCGGAACGGCAAATTCCAAGGCGAATACCGGGGGGATCGCCTGCCCGATCACCGCCCCCGCAAAGGTGCTGAGATACCAGAGCGGCGCCACCACCATCACCGTTCCCAGGTAATAAGCGGCCTTGGCCGAGGGCGACGCCTTTGGCCCGGTTTCATACCTGCGCACCGTAAGCGCGAACCCCTGATCCACCATCAAATAGGCCAACAGACCGCGCTTCCAGAACGGCAGCTGCCCCAGATGCGGCGCCAACGCGGCGGAATACATCACCATGCGCAGATTGACCGCGAGCGACGCCAGCAGGATGATCGCGACCGGGGCGTGGTCCTGCAGCAGCGCCACGGCGGTGAATTGCGACGCCCCGGCGATCACCAGCACCGACATCGCCATCACCTCATAGACCGCCAGCCCCGCATCCCGTGCCACCACGCCGAACAGCGTCGCGTAGGGCACGATGATGATGGAAAACGGGGCGCAGTCGATGAAACCGCGCCAAAAACTGCCGCGCGTCTCGGGCGCCATCATGCCGCTCCCGGCCTACTTGATCTGCTGCGACTGGTAATAAAGCTTGGCAAAAGCCATGCCGACCGCCGTCGCCTCACAGCGCAGGCGGATGTAGACGGTGCCATCATCGGGATCCTTCTGCACCAGCGACAGTTCCTCCATCCGGTCGCACTGCATCAGGTTGCCCTTGAGATCGTATTTCACCTCGATCGCGGCGATCGTGGACAGCTGTTCGCTGGCCGTTTCACGGATCCGCTGCATCCGCTCCGAGATCAACCCGCCCCAATGATCCTTGGCCCGGCGATAGCAATCCGCCCCGGCCATGCTGGGTGCATCGTAGGACAGGCAAAGCGACTGAACCTGCTTGACGCATTCGGCCACTGGTTCATTCGCGCTGATGCGCGCGTCGAGACAGCCCTGAACCGGTTCGAACTCCTCCGCAGCCGCCCCCGGCGTGGCAGAGAATGACAACGTTACGCCTGCCGCGACCACATGCAAAACGCCCTGCAACTTACTGAAATTCAACTGATCCCCCCGGGTTCAAGTTCACAAATCTGGGAATTTCCGCAATCTCGCGCGGGTTCCGCCTTGAATTTGGTATACCAAATTGCGATCCTGCTTCAAGCACAACAACAACGCCGCGGGGGGAGAATCATGTCAGACACGCGCGCCCATAAAAAATTCCGGTCGCAGGAGTGGTTCGACAACCCGAACAACCCCGGTATGACCTCGCTTTACCTGGAACGCTACCAGAACCAGGAATACACCCGCGAAGAGCTTCAGGCCGAACGCCCGGTCATCGGCATCGCCCAGACCGGCAGCGATATCGCGCCCTGCAACAAGATCCACGTCTTCCTGATGGACCGGATCAAGGCCGGTATCCGCGACGGCGGCGGCATCCCGATGGAATTTCCGGTTCACCCGATCCAGGAAACCGGCAAGCGCCCTACCGCGGCGCTCGACCGCAACCTGAGTTACCTGTCGCTCGTCGAGGTGCTGCACGGCTACCCGATCGACGGCGTGGTGCTGACGACGGGCTGTGACAAGACCACCCCGGCGATGCTGATGGGCGCGGCCACCGCCGACCTGCCGGCGATCGCGCTGAACGGCGGCCCGATGCTGGACGGCTGGTGGCAGGGCAAGCGCGCAGGCTCCGGCACCATCGTGTGGGAAAGCCGCCGGCTGCTGGCCGAGGGCAAGATCGATTACGACGAATTCATCAGCCGAGTCTGCGCCTCGGCCCCCAGCCTGGGCCACTGCAACACCATGGGCACCGCCAGCACGATGAACGCGATGGCCGAAGCCCTCGGCATGAGCCTGACCGGCAACTCGGCGATCCCTGCCCCGTTCCGTGAACGCATGGCAATGGCCTATGAAACCGGCAAGCGCATCGTCGAGATGGTTTATGAGGACCTGAAACCGTCCGATATCCTGACCCGCGAAGCGTTCGAGAACGCCATCGTGGTCAACGCCGCGATCGGCGGATCGACCAACGCACCGCCGCACCTGCAGGCGGTCGCACGCCATGCCGGGGTCGAGCTGAACGTGAAGGACTGGGAAACCGTCGGGTTCGACGTGCCGCTGCTGGTCAACATGCAGCCGGCGGGCGAATACCTGGGTGAAAGCTTCTTCCGGGCCGGTGGCGTTCCCGCGGTGATGGGTGAGCTGCGCAAGGCCGGCCGCATTCATGACGGCGTGACCACCGCGACTGGCAAGACGATGGGCGACAACCTCGAAGGCTGGGCCAGCCGCGATACCGAGGTGATCAAGACCTATGACGCGCCAATGCGGCAGAATGCCGGCTTCAAGGTGCTGTCGGGCAACCTGTTCGACTCGGCGCTGATGAAGACCTCGGTGATCTCGGCCGACTTCCAGAAACGCTTCCTGTCCGAACCGGGCAACGAGGGCGTTTTCGAAGCCCGTGCCGTGGTGTTCGAAGGCCCCGAGGATTATCACGACCGGATCAACGATCCCGATCTGAAGATCGACGAGAAATGCATCCTGTTCATTCGCAACGTGGGCTGTGTCGGCTATCCCGGCTCGGCCGAGGTTGTGAACATGCAGCCGCCGGATGAGCTGATCAAGCAGGGCATCAACCACCTGCCGACGGTCGGCGACGGGCGCCAGTCGGGCACCTCGGAAAGCCCCTCGATCCTTAACGCTTCGCCGGAATCGGTGGTCGGCGGTGGGTTGGCCCATCTGCAAACCGGCGACATGGTGCGGCTGGATCTGAACGCGTCGAGCATGAACGCGATGGTCGACCCGGCGGAGTGGCAGGCGCGTATCGATGCCTGGCAGCAGCCGGAGATCCACAATCAGACGCCGTGGCAGGAAATCTATCGCACCCATGTCGGTCAGTTGGCCGATGGCGGATGCCTGGAACTGGCCACCGCCTATCAGAAGGTCTGCCGCGACCTGCCCCGCGACAACCACTGAGGATCGTGCATGTCTGATACTGCGAAAAGCATCATCATCACCGGCGCCGGAAGCGGCGTCGGCAAGGCCACCGCCCGCGTCTTTCTCGACGCGGGCTGGAAGGTCGGCTTCGTCGGCCGCCGCGCCGAGGCTTTGGAAGAAGCCGCGGACGGCCATGCCAACGCGCTGCTCCTGCCCTGCGACGTGAGCGACGAATCCGCTGTCGAAGCCGCCTTCGGCAAGGCGCAGAAAGAGTGGGGGCATCTCGACGCGCTGTTCAACAACGCCGGCGTCAACATCAAGGGGGCGCCGATCGACGAGATCCCGGTCGCCGATTGGCGCAAGCTGATCGACATCAACCTGACCGGCGCCTTCATTGCCGCCCGCGCCGCCTTCGGCATCATGCGCCGGCAGGATCCGCAGGGCGGCCGGATCATCAACAACGGCTCGGTGTCGGCCCATGTGCCGCGGTGGGGATCTGCCGCTTATACCGCGTCGAAACACGCGGTGACCGGCCTGACCCGCACGATTTCGCTCGATGGGCGTGCCTTCAACATCGCCTGCGGCCAGATCGATATCGGCAACGCGCTGACCGACATGGCCCAATCGATGACCACCGGCATGCCGCAGGCCGATGGCAGCATCAAGGTCGAGGCGGTGATGGATGTCGCGCATGTGGCCAGCTCCGCGCTCCACATGGCCAGCCTGCCGCTGGACGCGAATGTGCAGTTCATGACGGTGATGGCGACCACCATGCCTTATATCGGGCGTGGCTGAGACTGGGGATCGGGCGGGGATCAGACCCCGCCCTGCCCCGCGCGCACCCTTTCGCGCTGCCAGATATAGACACCCGATCCGATGATGATCGTGGTTCCAAGCGCGGTCCATACCGTCGGCAGCGTACCGAAGACCAGAAAACCGACGGCAGTGGCATAGATCACCTGAACATAGGTCACCGGGGCCAGCGTCGATGCCGGTGCGAGGCGATAGGCCAGCGTCGCCAGGATGTGACTGGTGCCGCCCAGGATGCCGATGAACAGCAGCACGCCCAGGTTCAGCAACTCGTCGGGCCAGACCCAGCCCTTCAGTGCTACCGGCGTCAGGCACAGCGTCGCTACGCCGTTGGCCCAAAGCTGGCTGGTCGATCCGTTATCGGTTCCTGCCAACAACCGGGTCAGCACGAAATAGGTCGCCGCGCAGCACAGCGCCCCAATCGACAGGAACACCGCCCAGTGGAACTGCGCGCCCCAGGGCTGCACAATCACCAGAACGCCGAAGAAACCGACCAATACGGCCATGAAACGGCGCAGGCCGACCTGTTCGCCGAGGATCGGAATGCTTAGCAGCGTGGTGACGATCGGCATCGCGAAGAACAGCGCGATGGTCAGCGTAATCGGCAGGTAGGACAGCGCGAAGAAATTGAACATGGTGCTGCCCAGCAGCGCCAGAGCCCGCAGCAGCTGCAGCCACGGCCGGTTGGACCGGAACACCCCCGGCCCCTCGCGCGGGACGAACAGCAAAAGCGCCATCAGCAGCGCCCCGGCATAGCGGGCGAACACCACCTGCATCGCAGGCTGACCCGACTGGATCAGCCATTTCGCGGAAGTGTCGATCAGGGTGAACAGGAACACTGCCGCCGCCATGACAAGGACCGCCCGGGCCGGGCGGTCCTCGCGGGGGCTGGTCGCCCGCGCCACTCAGGCGGGCTTTCGCTGGAAGTCGTCTTCAAGGAACCAGCGCACG
>JAWVXM010000008.1:0-27286 GCA_033723255.1 Thalassovita sp. | reverse complement strand
TCCGACAAACCCACCGAGGGGGCCATCAGAAACGCGTCGAGGCATTGCTGCAGCAATGCCTCGACGCGTTTCTGATGGCCCCCTCGGTGGGTTTGTCGGAACCCTGGCGGGTGATCCGGGTGCAAAACGATGCCGCCCGGCAGGCCGCGCTGAAGAATTTCAAAGCCGCGAATGCCGAGGCGCTTTCGGGCTATGGCGGCGACAAGGCCAAGCTTTATGCAAACCTGAAACTGTCGGGAATGCAGGACGCGCCGGTGCAGCTGGCGGTATTCTGTGATGACGCCACCGGCAAGGGCGCCGGTCTGGGCGCGGGTACGATGCCCGACACCCGCCGATACTCGGTCGTTTCGGCAATCAACCTGTTCTGGCTGGCCGCCCGGGCGCGCGGCATCGGCGTGGGCTGGGTGTCGATCCTCGATCCAGACCAGTTGCGCCGCGACCTCGAGGTACCCGACAGCTGGACCTTGGTCGGCTATCTTTGTGTCGGCTGGCCCGAAGCCAACGACGACACGCCGGAATTGGAACGTGCCGGATGGGAAGACCGGCGCGGGCATCTGCCGATCGAGGAACGCTGATCCTACCGTCAGGCAGACCCGCGCATGGCCCTGAGCGCCAGCCCTGTCAGTCGGAGGAGCAGCACCACCGCCGCCGCCCCAAGGATCACGACATGGCCGATATGGTCGACGATGTTCGTGCTCGTGACGTCGAAGCTCCAAGCCAGCTGTCCTGCCAGGACGCCCACCGCCACGAAGTAGTGCCGCCGCGACATGGCATAGACGCCAAGAACAAGCGCAATCGCACCGCCGCACAGAGGTGCGTAGCCCAGACGGTAGAGATCGACCTCGAGCATACCGAGCGCGGAAGCATATAGTGGCAGGATCAGCACGATCACCGCGATCAGCTCGGCGGTGGCGAAGGGCCTGACCGGCCGACCGCTTCCGGCCCACAATCCGCGCAGCGCCAGCGCAGGCAATCTTCGCCCCGAACGGCGCGAAGATTGCCATGATCGCAGCCACGAAAGCGCTATCGAACAGGACCGTGACGCAAAGCGTCGCAACTACCACCCCGGCGATGACCGCGCGCGGACGAGGCAGCGCGATGCGGGCTAGGTGGAAAAGCAGCCAGGACAACACGGGCAGCAGCCCCAGGGAATCGTAGACCTGCATCACTGCGCCTCCACCCAGGCTTCGTTGAAGACATGCGCACGGATGCCCTTCTTGCCACCATAGGAGTACGTCAGCAGAATCTGCCCGTTGGGCAGGTAGGTCATCGCCGGGTAGCGCACATTTCCGCCGGCCTGTTCGAGCGTCGCGATCTGCCGCCAGTTCCGCCCGCCATCATCGGAAACGGCAAGGTTCAGGATCGTCGCGTCATCGGGGGAATTGTTGAACGCCATCAGAAGGTTGCCATTGCGCATCCGGACCACGGCAACCGGTGCATCCGGGTTGGGCAGCTCCAACAATTCGGCCTTGCTCCAGCTTTGGCCGCCATCCTCGGTCCAGCTGGCCACAAGCCGGTCGCTGTCGCGGTCGAAATTGCGTAGCAGAGCCACGGCGTTTAGTTCATCGAACGGCACGATGGTAGGCTGGATTCCCAGCCGCCCCTGGGTGATCCGGCGCTTGTCGCGCACCCGCCCCAGTCGATCCAGCCGCACCAGTTCGCCAAAGGCGTTGTCCATTTCGAAATAGGCCGGCAATCCGATCGATCCATCGCCGTAGGTCACGGTCGGCGACCGCACCAGGTAAGACCGGTTGAGCACTGGCGACAGGGGCAGCTTGCGCACTTTCGTCACCCGGCCATCTTCGAGCTGCACATCCGCGATCGAGGCCGCCGCCCATCCGCCGATCGACACGATGGTGGACAGCACCCTGTCGGACTCTCTGCCCAGCTGGATCGTGTTGCCCAGCGTCATGATTTCCTGGCGCGGCACCGTCGCCGGTCTCAGGTCGGATTTTCGCAGGAAGGTTTCTGCCTCTCCCGCCGCCCATGCGCCATCCCGCAGGGTGATCCGGCTCTGCCAAATCTCCACGTTCCGCTTGGCTTCTCCCGATCCGTCGAACCAGATGATCGCCGCGCCGTCCGGAAAACTCCGGATCGCCGCCGCGTGGGCGGTTCCCGCCTCGGAGTGGTAATCCAGCACGGTTTCGAAATGCGGCTCCGGTCCTGCGTCGACGGCCGGGCTGCTGACCTCGAACGCCCAGTCCAATTCCGGCGTCGTAGCCCAATGCGTCGCCCCGAGCGCGAGGCTTACCGCCGCGAAAGCGCCGCAAGCGGCTTGGTGCAATGTCAGCGGCACGGAACCCTCGTGATGATGCCGATATCGCGGCGAGAATATCGCCGGGCGGACCAAACCCAGGGTTCGCCCCACCCTGCTAACCAAATGCGTCCTGCCTGTCCAGCCCTGGGCGTCTTCCCGACACCGATGGAAAAGCCGAATTGCCCCCGATGGGGCAACGCGGTATCACCGGGGCGTTGGCAAGAAAGGGACCAGACGATGGAGGATAGTAAAGATCTGATCTGCGTCGGCGCCATCGCGGGCGCCTTCGGCGTGCATGGCGAAGTGCGGCTGAAAAGCTATACCGCCGACCCCGAGGCGATCGAGGATTACAATCCGCTGACCACCGAAGATGGCAGCCGCAGCTTCGATGTCGGCATCATCCGCCCGATCAAGAACGGTCTTTCGGTGCGGCTCTCCACGGTCACCACCAAGGAAGAGGCCGACGCGCTGAAGGGCGTGAAACTTTACGTGCCGCGCGACCGGCTGCCGTCGCTGCCCGATGACGAATTCTACCATGCCGATCTGATCGGGCTTGAGGTGTTCGATACCGGCGGCACCAGGCTGGGCAAGGTCAAATCGGTGCTGAACCACGGCGCCGGGGACCTACTGGAAATCCACGGCCCGGGACTGAAATCCACCGTGCTTCTGCCCTTCACGCTGGAAGTGGTGCCGACCGTCGACCTGGAAAAGGGCCGGATCATCGCCGATCCGCCCGACGGGTTGTTCCCCGAATGACCCGGGTGATCGTCCATGCCGGTTTCTACAAGACCGGCACGACGAGCCTGCAGAAACAGCTGGTTCGGCTGCGGTCGAAGCTGACCCCGTACATGGCCTATTACGGCGACGAGGATTTCGCAGAAGTCTCGGCGCTGGCCCGCCAATATGCGCAACGACCTTTCTGGTATCGCCGCGTAATGTTCCGCCGCGCATTCCGCCGCTTCCTGTCCGGCATTCCCGACGCCCCGGTGATCGTAATGTCGCGCGAAACGCTTGCTGGCACCATGCCGGGGCACCGCGACTGGCGCGCCCGTCCGATCACTGACTACGCCCGCTCTGCCGTGCCGGTAGGTCGTGAGATCATCCGGGAACTGCGCCGCCGCTTCGGCTCCGATGTCGAGATCGAATTCCTGCTCACCACGCGGGAAACCGACAAGTGGTTGCGGTCTGTCTATGGGCATCTGCTGCGCTCGATCCATCTGACCGAAAGCTACGAAGACTTCCTGGCGCAATTCCCGGGTCTGCCCAGCCCCACCGCCGAGGCCTACCGGATCGCCAAGGCCCTGCGCCCCTGCAAGACGCATATTTTCGCATTGGAAGATTACGCCGCCCACCGCCACGGACCTGCCGGGATGGTTCTGGATCTGGTCGGCCTTCCCGAAGCGGTTCAGGACACCTTGCCAGCCGCGGTCCGGAAAAATATCGGACAGTCGGCTGAGCTCGAAGCGAAATTTCTCAAGCTCAACCGGTCGGGAAAATCCAACGCCAAGCTGCGCATCATCAAGAAACGGATGATGACCGACTACCGGCGAAAGGTTAAACGGGGATTGTCCGGGAACACCTGATCCGGATAAAAGGCCGCTATGACCGACACCCCAAAATCATACGGCCGCAAATCCATCAAGCTGTCGCTGAAACCACAGGAGCTGATGACCCAGAACCCGACTCTGGCCGGCGTCTGGACCGCGCGGATCATCACCCTGTTCCCGCAGGCCTTCCCGGGCGTTCTGGGCGAAAGCCTGACCGGCAAGGCCTTGAAGGATGGCAAATGGCAGCTGGAAACCACCTACCTGCGCGATTTTGGCATCGGCAAACATCGCAATGTCGATGACACGCCCGCCGGCGGTGGCGCGGGCATGGTGCTGCGCGCCGATGTGTTGGGCAACGCGATCGAGCACACGATGCAGGGCACGCGCGGCCGCTGGCCGCTGGTCTACTTGTCCCCGCGCGGGCGGCGCTTCGATCAGGCGATGGCGCGGGACTGGTCGCAATGCGATGGGGTGACGATGCTCTGCGGCCGGTTCGAAGGGGTCGATCAGCGGGTGCTGGACCATTACGGGGTTCAGGAAGTCAGCCTTGGCGACTTCGTGCTGACCGGGGGCGAGATCGCGGCGCAGGCGATGATCGACGCCACGGTGCGGCTGCTGCCTTCGGTGCTGGGCAATGCCGAGAGCATAGAGGACGAAAGCCATTCGAACGGCCTGCTGGAACACCCGCAATACACCCGGCCCGCGGAATGGAAGGGTATGGAGATCCCCGAGGTGCTGATGTCGGGCCATCACGGACGCATCGCCGAATGGCGCCACGAGATGTCCGAGGACCTGACCCGCGAACGCCGCCCCGACATGTGGCAGGCCTATTGCCGCGCGCATCCGGAAAAGGACTGAGCGCCGGCTTTCCCTGCGTCACCCAAACAAATGATTGCGACAATCCGTGCTGTCGTGAATAGTTCGATCAGGTTTCTTACTGAAGGAGATTGGACCGTGGCAGGGAAATTCGAACTGTATGAAGACAGCGCAGGTGAATTCCGCTTTCGTCTGAAAGCTGGGAACGGAGAAAACATTCTGGCCAGCGAAGGCTACAAGCAGAAGGCCAGCGCCGAAAATGGTATCGAATCCGTGCGGACGAATTCGCCCGTCGACGACCGCTATGAGCGCAAGGAAACGGCTGCCGGGAAACACATGTTCAACCTGAAAGCCACCAATGGCCAGGTGATTGGCACCTCCCAAAGCTATGCCAGCGCCTCCGGTCGCGACAACGGCATCGAGTCGGTCAAGAACAACGCGCCGGACGCAACTGTCGAGGACCAGACCGCCTGATCCACACGGATCAAGGCCGCCATGCCGCCGGGCAGAAAGGCCTTGATCCTTTACCCCCCTGCGCCTATACACCGCCCGTTCGCGGCCGGAATCGGCCTGCGGGCCTGTTGGGCATTGTCCCGGGTGCTTCTTCGGTATCCAAGACGGCCAAGCCTGATGGCATGAAGAAAGACGACCTGAACTCTGGCGGGCGCAACAAGCGGACCCGGTCGAAGGCCGAGAGCTCTTAGGACGGACACCACCTTTGCGGAACAACCGCAAGCAAGATAGGAGAAGGTCAGATGGATCTGATCGCACAGCTGGAGGCGGAACAAATTGCCGCCCTGGGGAAGACCATCCCCGATTTCAAAGCCGGTGACACCGTTCGCGTCGGCTACAAGGTGACCGAAGGCTCGCGCAGCCGCGTGCAGAACTACGAAGGCGTCTGCATCAGCCGCAAGAACGGTTCGGGCATTGCCGGTTCGTTCACCGTCCGTAAGATTTCGTTCGGCGAAGGCGTGGAGCGTGTGTTCCCGCTCTACTCGACCAACATCGAATATATCGAAGTTGTCCGCCGTGGCCGCGTCCGTCGCGCCAAACTGTACTACCTGCGTTCGCGTCGCGGCAAATCCGCCCGTATCGCAGAAGTCACCAACTACAAGCCCAAATCGGGCGCAGAAGCGTAAGGAGCGGAGCGATGAAAGCAGACATCCATCCCGATTATCACTTCATCGAAGTGAAGATGACCGACGGCACGACCGTCACCATGCGCTCGACCTGGGGCGGCGAAGGCGAAACCCTCGCTCTCGACATCGACCCCTCCGTGCACCCGGCCTGGACCGGTGGCGGCGCACGCCTGATGGACGCTGGCGGCCGCGTGTCGAAGTTCAAGAACAAGTATGCAGGTCTGGGCTTCTGATCCCTTTCCTGATCGAGACAAAAAAGCCCCGCCAATGGCGGGGCTTTTTCGTGAGTGGCGGTAAGCAGCGCCGGTTCAGGCGACCCTGCTTTCCGGTTTGAAATCCACATCCTCAGAGACGCCTTCGTCGGTATCGTCGAGGTTCAGGTCGATCGGAGCGCCTTCCATGCCGCCCCCTGCGCCTTTGGTTTCGACGTCAGCGCGGGCGGGGATGCCCTCGTCGTCGTCGAGATCCTCTTCTTCGATATTGTCGATGCGGACGATCGCGACATTCAGCTGCTCCAGGCCATCCGCCTGGCTGGCCGCACCGTTGGCGATATCGGACATCAGATCATTGATGTCGGACACCGACGACACGATGCGCGAAAGCGCTTCGCCGGTGTCACCGACCAGTTCGACACCTTCGGCCACTTGCTGCGACGACGTCGCGACCAAGCCACGGATCTGCTTCGCGGCATCCGCGGAACGCTGCGCCAGCTTACGAACTTCAGTCGCAACCACGGCGAAACCGCGACCGGCGTCACCCGCCCGTGCGGATTCGACCGCCGCATTCAGCGCCAGAAGGTCGGTCTGACGGGCGATATCGTCGATCACGCCGACGATGTTGACCACTTCCGAGGACGAATCCTTGATCGCTTCCATGGCCGTACGGGTGCGCTCGACCACTTCGCCGTTCTTGTCGGCATCCGACTTGGCGTTGGACACCAGGTTTTGCGCGTTCGACGCGGTTTCGGCAGCGGCGCTGGCGGCGGTCGAAACCTGTTCGACGGCCACGGCGGCACGCTGCGCTTCGCGGCGGGTGCGGTCCGTCGTGGCCAAGGCACGCTCGCGCGCCTTTTCAGCCTCCTGCTGCGCCAGTTTCGCATCGTCGGCACTTTGCGCTGCCTTTTCGCGCGTTTCTTCGATTTCCTGTCGCGCTTTCTGGCTCAGGATCATCGACCAAAGCAGCACCGCCGCCTCGACGATAACAACAACCGCATGGAACACGACCCGTTCAATGGTCTCTAGCAGCGCCATTTCGGGGAAGACCAGGCTGGGCAGGAACACCCCGACCAGCAAGTGATGCGCCGCGGTGACAGCGACGGTCAGCAGCAGCGCCTTAACATCCGACATTGTCGCGACAATGGCCAGCGCCGCGAAGAAGGTCATGTGGGTGTCGATCTGCCACGCATGGCCTGCAAAGGCTGCGGTAAAGGCGATACATTGCCCGACCAAGGCGACGGCCAGCACCGCGGGCTGTGATTTTTCATCCACCCGCGATGCGACAAGGGCCATGAAGCCGAAAATGAGCGAGGTCGTCAGGACGGTGCTCATCGGCCCGCCGACGATCAGGGCTGAAAGCCCCGGAATCGGCGTTGCGGCCAAGGCTACGAGCCGGGCCATTTTTATCGAACGAATAACGTCGCTGGAGAGTTTTGTTTGCGTCATACTACTTATCCCGAGGCACAGAAGAAACTGAGAGCACCCGGATCGAGCAGGAACCAGGCACCGGCTGATTTGAAGGCATCTGCGGACGCGCCGGTCGCGAGAACCGACAACGGCGCTTGCGTCGGACCGACGATCCATCCCCCGGCTGCCGCGACGACCGCCTCGGGACCGCCACGCCAGGGCGGGGCGACGACAAGGACAGGTTCGTCACTTGAACCATTTGGGCTCATTGCGAATGCCGCGAACTCGGTACCCAAGCTCGCCAGCAGGCCAATGGCCAGAAGAGGAAAAGGATGCACTCTTACCACGCGGTCAAGACTAGCGAAAAATTCATCGCCTAGAGCATGAACCTACGAATGCACTGGCCACCCATCTTTAAGCATGCACAAGTATACAACTGATAGTTTAGCAATCTATGCAGATGCGACCCATAAGAAATGCCAATAGTAGTGCGCCCAGTAATGGCCAACATGACGGGGTGCAACGAAACGTTCCTCTTCCATATTTCCGCAACAGATGCCATTGAAGCGCTCCGAACGGATCATCAAAGCTTTGCAAAACACCGCCGCCACCATATCCTGTGTTGCAGCGGCCCGAACAAGGCAGGTATAGGGGACATCTTTCAATGGCGCATATTATTGTCGTCGGAAATGAAAAGGGCGGCGCGGGCAAATCCACCGTGTCGATGCATATCGCCACGGCCCTGGCACGTATGGGGCACAAAGTGGGCGTACTGGACCTGGACCTGCGCCAGAAAACCTTTGGCCGTTACGTAGAAAACCGCAAACAGTTCATCGCAAAATCGGGTCTCGAGCTGCCCAGCCCAGATTATCATGATCTGCCGCAGATCGATTCGTCGCAGCTCAAACCGGGCGAAAACCCCTATGATCTGCGCCTTTCCGCGGCCATCGCCGCGCTGGAACCCGACCATGACTTCATCATGATCGACTGCCCCGGCTCGCATACAAGGCTGAGCCAGGTGGCGCATTCGCTGGCCGATACGCTGGTCACGCCGCTGAACGACAGTTTCGTCGATTTCGACCTGCTGGCCAAGATCGACACCGACGGCAAGAAGATCCTCGGCCCCTCGGTATATTCCGAAATGGTGTGGAATGCGCGGCAGTTGCGGGCGCAGGCCGGGCTGAAGCCGATCGACTGGATCGTGCTGCGCAACCGGCTTGGCGCTCAGCACATGGTGAACAAGGAAAAGATGGGCAAGGCGCTGGACAACCTGGCCAAGCGCATCGGGTTCCGCGTCGCGCCGGGGTTCAACGAACGGGTGATCTTCCGCGAACTGTTCCCGCGCGGGCTGACCCTGCTGGACCTGAAGGATATCGGCGTGACCAGCCTGAACATCTCGAACGTCGCGGCGCGGCAGGAATTGCGTGACCTGATCAAAGCGCTGAACCTTCCCGGAGTGACGCCGGATTTCTGAGGCTTCCAGACGAACGGGGATGGGATGAGAGGATCGGCGGATCTCGGGGCGCTGTTCGGGGCGTCGGGAACGGAAACCTTCCTGGGGCTGCCGTATTGCAGCGACCTGACAGCGCTCGATGCCGCCATCGCCCTGCTCGGCGTGCCGGGCGCGACCCCTTACCAAAGCGTCGGCGCCTATTGCCGCCACGCCCCCGACGCCTTGCGGCAGGCGACCGCGGCGCTGACCGCAAATCTGGACCGACACAATTTCGACCTTGGCGGCCCTACCTTTCCCGACCCGGGCTTCCGCGCGGTGGATTGCGGCGACCTGCCCTTCGATGAGACCCATTTCGCCGCCAACCGCGATGCGATCCGATCCGCAGTCGCGACCATCCTCGGGCGCGGCGCGGTGCCGGTTCTGCTGGGCGGCGACGATTCCGTGCCGATCCCGATGCTTCAGGCGCTGGCCCCGCATGGACCGCTGACCATCCTGCAGATCGATGCGCATATCGATTGGCGGCGCGATCACATGGACGAAAGCCTCGGCCTGTCCTCGACCATGCGGCGCGCGTCCGAAATGGAGCATGTCGAAAACATCATCCAGGTCGGCGCACGCAGCATCGGATCAGCGCACAGCGATGATTACCGCGATGCCTGTGACTGGGGCGTCAAATTCATCCCTGCCCGCGATCTGCATCGTGACGGGGTCGAAGCGGCGCTGGCCCATATCCCCGAAGACGCCAACATTGCCATCTGCCTTGACGTGGATGCGCTCGACCCGTCCATCGTGCCCGGCGTCATCGGCCGGGCGCCGGGCGGGCTGAGCTATTTCCAGGCGCTGGACCTGATCGAGGGCGCCGCCCGCAAGGGGCGCATCGTTGCCGCGGATTTCGTCGAATACATGCCCGCGGCCGATGTCGACAACCTCGGTGCCCTGACCGTATCGCGGCTAATCACCGCCACGCTGGGCATCCTGGCACGGCAGGCGGCCGCTTCTTTCTAGTCCCCTGCATCACTTCCGAGCCCTGCCAGCTTGTGCAGGACACGGCGCAGCACCGCATCCTCTTCCTCGCTCAGCCCGGCTGAGAGTTTCGCGTCATAGGTCTGCGCCACGCCCAGCAGATCGCGATAAGCCGCCCGCCCCTGATGAGTCAGCTCAAGATATTCCAGCCGCCGGTCCCGTTCGTCCTGCTGCCGGGTCAGGAAACGGCGCTCACCAAGCCGCGCCACCGCGCGGCTGATCTTGGTCTTGTGCATTTTCGACCGCTGGCCGATTTCCTTCGCCGTCATCCGCCCGTATATCCCGAGGTGGAACAGAACCCGCCATTCGGTGCGCAGCATGCCGTAGCGGTCCTTGTAGACCTGCTGAAACGCAAGGCTGCTTTCCTCCGCCGCCTGATTCAGCAGGTAGGGCAGGAAATTCTGCAAATCGAAATCATCTTTTTCGCCCATTTCGCGCCTCCCTCTGTTGTTAGTTACAAAATCAACTATTAACAGCACAAGCGAAAAGGAGGACGCGCCATGACTCAACAAACGACGCCGCACGGTTTCGTGCAGGCTCCGACATCGGCCGGGACCACCCCGGGGTACATGCCCGGCTTCGCCAACGACTTCGAAACCGAGGCCCTGCCCGGCGCCCTGCCGCAGGGCATGAACAGCCCGCAGAAATGCAATTATGGGCTTTACGGTGAACAGCTTTCGGGAACCGCCTTCACCGCCAACCCGCCGGAACGCACCTGGACCTACCGCATCCGACCCTCGGTCAAGCATTCGGCCCGCTACGAAAAGCTCGACCTGCCCTATTGGAAATCGGCGCCCAATGTCGATCCCGATGTCGCCTCTCTGGGGCAATACCGCTGGGATCCAGTGCCGCATTCGGGCGAGGCGCTGACCTGGCTGACCGGCATGCGCACGATGACCACGGCGGGCGACGTGAACACCCAGATCGGCATGGCCAGCCACATCTACCTGGTCACCGAATCGATGGTGGATGCCTATTTCTTCTCGGCCGATTCCGAATTGCTGGTGGTGCCGCAGGAAGGCCGGCTGCGCTTCTGCACCGAACTGGGCGTCATCGACCTGGAACCCAAGGAAATCGCCATCCTCCCGCGCGGGCTGGTCTACCGGGTCGAGGTGCTGGAAGGCCCGGCTCGCGGCTTCGTCTGTGAAAACTACGGCCAGAAATTCGAACTGCCGGGTCGTGGCCCGATCGGTGCCAACTGCATGGCCAACCCGCGCGATTTCAAGGCGCCGGTGGCGGCCTTCGAGGACCGCGAAGTGCCTTCGACCCTGACGGTGAAGTGGTGCGGCCAGTTCCATGAAACCAAGATCGGCCAGTCGCCTTTGGACGTGGTCGCCTGGCACGGCAACTACGCGCCCTATAAATACGACCTGCGCACCTATTGCCCGGTCGGCGCGATCCTGTTCGACCATCCCGACCCTTCGATCTTCACCGTGCTGACCGCGCCTTCGGGCGTGCCGGGGACGGCCAATATCGATTTCGTGCTGTTCCGCGAACGCTGGATGGTGGCCGAGGGCACATTCCGCCCGCCGTGGTATCACAAGAACATCATGTCGGAACTGATGGGCAACATTTACGGCCAGTACGACGCCAAGCCGAAGGGCTTCGTTCCCGGCGGCATGTCGCTGCACAACATGATGATCCCGCACGGGCCGGACAAGAACGCCTTCGAAGGCGCGTCCAACGCCGACCTTGGGCCTGAGAAGCTGGACAACACCATGTCCTTCATGTTCGAAACCCGCTTCCCGCAGCACCTGACCGGTTTTGCCGCGAACGAGGCGCCGCTGCAGGACGATTACATCGATTGCTGGTCGAATCTCGAAAAGAAATTCGACGGCACCCCGGGCAAGAAATAGGGGCTCTGCCCCCTTGGCCTGCGGCCAATTCCCCCGGAGTATTTGTGGAACGAAGAAAGACAAAGGCATAGGGTCGACCCGACCCGAGCCGCAACGAAGGACGAAAGATGCCCTTGATGAAAAGCTGGGTGGCGTCGGCCAATTCCGCCGATTGCCCCTTCCCGCTCAACAACCTGCCCTATGGCGTGTTCTCCACCGCTGACGAGGACCCGCGCTGCGGCGTGGCCATTGGCGACATGATCTTCGACGTGACGGCGGCCGAGGCCGAGGGCCTGATCACGCTGACCGATTGCCCGCTGTTTGACGTGCCGTTCTGGAACGAGCTGATGGAAGAGGGCCACGCGGTCTGGGCTGCGCTGCGTGAACGTCTGATTTCGCTGCTGTCGGAAGGATCGGCGGAACGGGACAAGGTCGAACCGCTGCTGGTGCCGATGGCCGGGGCCGAGATGCACCTGCCCTTTGCTGTCAGCGAATACACCGATTTCTACGCCGGCAAGAACCACGCCTATAACGTGGGCTGCATGTTCCGCGGACCGGAAAACGCGCTGCCGCCGAACTGGCTGCATATCCCGATCGGCTATAACGGTCGCGCCTCGTCGGTGGTGGTGTCGGGCACCGAAATCCGCCGCCCCTGGGGGCAGCTGAAATCGCCCCAGCATGACAAGCCCGCCTTCCTGCCCTCGCGCCGCTTCGATATCGAGCTGGAACTGGGCGCGATCGTGGGCCAACCCTCGGAAGGGCCGATCACGGTTGCCGAAGCCGACGCGGCGATCTTCGGCTACGTGCTTCTGAACGACTGGTCGGCGCGCGATATCCAGGCCTGGGAATACCAGCCGCTTGGCCCGTTCCAGGCCAAGGCGACGGCGACTTCGATTTCCCCCTGGATCGTGACCAAGGCGGCGCTGGATCCGTTCCGCTGCGACACGCCCGAACGCGAGGTCGAACTGCTCGATCACCTGAAGGATTGCGGCCCGATGCTCTATGACATCGAGTTGGAAGTCACCATGGCGCCCAAGGGCAAGCCCGCCACCACCATCGCGCGGACCAACTACCGCGAAATGTATTATTCCGCCGCCCAGCAGCTGGCGCATCACACCACCTCGGGCTGTCCAATGAACGCCGGCGACCTGCTGGGATCGGGCACGATTTCGGGCCCCACCAAGCCCGAACGCGGATCGCTGCTGGAGCTCAGCTGGGGCGGCAAGGAACCGATCGCGCTGGAGAGCGGCGAGACCCGCAGCTTCATCGAAGACAACGACACGCTGACCCTGAAAGGCGCGGCTAGGGGCGACGGCTATACCATCGGTTTCGGCGATTGCGTGGGCAAGGTTCTGCCCGCGCTGGACGATCCCTATAAGCGCTAAGATCTTCATCTTGGCATAAATACTCCCGCCGGAGGCGTCCCAACAGATCCTCCGGCGCACCGACCCAGGAAAGGCACACACCATGGCCAAAGCATTCGCGTCCCAGGGGGACATGACCGAAAAAACCATCAGCTTCACCGAGGTGGGCGAAGGGCTTTACGCCTTCACCGCCGAAGGCGATCCCAATTCGGGCGTGATCATCGGCGATGACAGCGTGATGATCGTCGAGGCGCAGGCCACGCCGCGGCTGGCAAACAAGGTGATCGAATGCGTCCGGTCCGTGACCGACAAGCCGATCACCCACGTCGCGCTGACCCATTACCACGCGGTACGGGTTCTGGGGGCTTCGGCCTTCGGCGCGCAACAGATCATCATGTCCGATACCGCCCGTTCGATGGTGGTGGAACGCGGGCAGGAAGACTGGGACAGCGAATTCCAGCGCTTCCCGCGCCTGTTCGAAGGCCATGAAAGCATTCCCGGCCTGACCTGGCCCACCACCACCTTTTCCGATTCCATGACCGTCTACCTTGGCAATCGCCGGGTCGACCTGATGCATCTGGGCCGCGCCCATACCGCCGGCGACATCGTGATCCACGTGCCCGACCAGAACGTGATGTTCACCGGTGATATCGTCGAATACCATTCGGCCTGCTATTGCGGCGACGGGCATTTCAACGACTGGGGCGATACGCTCGACGCGATCAAGTGGTTCGATGTCGACGCCATCGCGCCGGGCCGGGGCGATGCTCTGATCGGGCATGAAATGGTCAATGCCGCGATCGAGAACACCCGGGATTTCGTGACCAGCACCTATCGCCCGGTGGCCAAGGTGGCGGCGCGCAACGGCACGCTGAAGGAGGCCTGGGACGCCTGCCGCGAAGTCTGCGATCCGAAATTCAGCGACTACGCGATCTACGAACATTGCCTGCCCTTCAACGTGGCCCGCGCCTATGACGAAGCCCGCGGCATCGACACGCCGCGGATCTGGACCGCGCAGCGCGACCTGGAAATGTGGGAACAGCTGCAGGGCTGAGTTCTGAACCAAGGGGCCCGCCCCTGACGGGGCGCGGTCCGGCGGGACATCCCGCATCATTCACCCCTGGGCTGCGGCGCAGGGGAACAGGAAAGATTTGCTTCCAGCTGGGAGGAGCCAGATGAACAAGATTTTCGAAATCCCCCTCTACCCATATGCCCGCAGCGCCGACCAGGATGCGGCGACCCCGGTGCGGCGCAAGGTCGTGATCGTCGGCGCGGGGCCGATCGGGCTGGCCGCCGCCATCGACCTGGCGCAGCAGGGGATCGAGGCGATCATCCTTGATGAAAACGACAAGGTCAGCTGGGGCAGCCGCGCGATCTGTTTCGCCAAGCGGCCGCTGGAAATCCTCGACCGGCTCGGATGCGGCCACCCGATGGTGGACAAGGGGGTGGTGTGGAACCTCGGCAAGGTCTTCTTCGATACCCGCAAGGTTTACGATTTCAACCTGCTGCCCGAAGAAGGTCACGAATTCCCCGCCTTCGTCAACCTGCAGCAATACTATTTCGAAGAATACTTGGTGAACCGTGCCCGCGAACTGGAAGCCGAAGGCGCGCCGATAGACCTGCGCGGTGGCAACAAGGTGCTGAAGGTGACCGACAAGGGCGATCATACCGAGATCGAGATCGACACCCCCGACGGTGCCTACACGCTGGAAGCCGATTGGCTGATCGCCTGCGACGGCGCGGCATCGCCGATCCGGGCGATGATGGGGCTGGATTTCGTCGGCCGCGTCTTCGAAGACAACTTCCTGATCGCCGACGTGATCATGGAGGCCGATTTCCCCACCGAACGCTGGTTCTGGTTCGACCCGCCCTTCAACCGCAACCAGTCGGCACTGTTGCACAAGCAGCCCGATGGGGTCTGGCGGATCGACTTCCAGATCGGCTGGGACATCGCCCGCGAAGAGGAGCTCAAGCCCGAAAATATCGACAAGCGACTGCGGGCGATGCTGGGCGATGACATCAAGTACGAACTGGAATGGACCTCGATCTATACCTTCCAGTGCCGCCGGATGGAAAAGTTCCGCCACAACCGGGTGATCTTTGCCGGAGATTCGGCGCATCAGGTTTCCCCCTTCGGGGCGCGCGGCGCGAATTCCGGGCTGCAGGATACCGACAACCTGATCTGGAAACTGAAGCTGGTGATGGACGGTCAGGCGCCCGAAACCCTGCTGGACAGTTACGATGTCGAACGGATCCACGGCGCCGACGAAAACATTCTCAATTCCTCGCGCTCGACCGATTTCATCACCCCGAAATCGGACACCAGCCGGATTTTCCGCGACGCTGTTCTGGACCTGTCGGAACAGTACGAATTCGCCCGCCCGCTGGTGAATTCGGGTCGGCTGTCGGTGCCCTGCACCTATGACGGGTCGCCGCTGAACACCGAAGATGCGCTGCCCGGCGGCCCGGCCCGGTCACGCCCGGGATCGCCCTGTCCCGATGCGCCGCTGGACGAAGGCTTCCTGCTGAATCGGCTGGGAAATGATTTCACCCTGATGGTGATCAACACCGATGCCCCGGCGGATCTGAAGGAAAGCGGGATCAACGTGGGCCGCCTGTCGCTATACAGCGAAGATCTCGACCCCGCGCTGGCAGAGCGATATCTGGGCAGCGCGCCAAGCGCCGTGTACCTGATCCGCCCGGATCAGCACGTGGCGGCCCGCTGGGAAAAATTCGACGAAACCGCAACCCGCGCCGCGATCCGCCGCGCCATTGGCAAGGAATAAGCAGATGTCCCTGACCCTGACGCCGAATATCGACAAGGCCGATGATTTCTATGCCGAACTGCTGGCCACGCATGAGGGGCTGAGCACGGCCGAAAGCGATGCACTGAACGCGCGGCTTATCCTGATCCTGGCCAACCATATCGGCGATTGCGCGGTGCTGAGAGAAGCCTTGGCCGCAGCGAAGAAAGCTGGCTGAGCCCCTTTGATACGAGACCTCGGAACCGGCCCTTTCCCGGGCCGCTTCTTTGTTCCTTGACCTTGCCAGACACCGGTGGTCGATTGCGCTTGCCGTATCCGCGGCACGTAATCCGGTTGACGCGTTTATCGAACAGGGAGGCAGCGATGCGTTGGAGCGATTTCCCCAAATGGGGCAAATGGGCGGCGGATTGGGCCGCCAGGTACCACGCGGACCTGCGCGATCGCCCGGTGCGGGCTCAGGCCAAGCCGGGCGCGGTGATGGCGCAACTGCCCCTGTCGCCCCCCGATGCGCCGCAGCCGATCGAGGATATCGTCGCCGATTTCGAAGCCATCGTGATGCCCGGCATCACCCATTGGCAGCATCCCCGCTTCTTCGCCTATTTTCCTTCCAACGCCTCGCCCGCCGCGGTGCTGGCCGACAACCTTGTCACCGCGATGGCGCCGCAATGCATGCTTTGGCAGACCTCGCCGGCGGCGACCGAGATGGAAACCCGGATGATGGATTGGCTGCGCCAGTCGCTGGGTCTGCCCGAAGGCTTCGCCGGGGTGATCCAGGACAGCGCGTCCTCGGCCACGCTGGCCGCCGTGCTGGTGATGCGGGAACGGGCGTTGAACTGGGATGGCAACGCCAATGGCCTGCCCGGGCAGAAAACCCTGCGGGTCTATTGCTCGAACGAGGTTCATACCTCGGTTGACCGGGCAATCTGGATCGCCGGGATCGGACAGGCCAATCTGGTGCGCATTCCAACGCAGGGGCCGCTGCGGTCAATGGACACCCAGGCGCTGGAAAACGCCATTCAGGCCGATATGGAGGCCGGGTACCTTCCCGCCGGGGTGGTCGCCTGCATCGGCGGCACCGGCACCGGGGCCTGCGACGATATCGCGGCGACCATCGCGGTGGCGCAGAAATACGGGCTTTACACCCATGTCGATGCGGCCTGGGCCGGATCGGCGATGATCTGCCCCGAATTCCGGGACCTGTGGCAGGGCATCGAGGGCGCGGATTCCGTCGTCTTCAACCCGCATAAATGGCTCGGCACGCAATTCGACCTGTCGGCCCATTTCGTCAAATCGCCCGAGGACCTGACCCGCACGCTGGCGATCCAGCCGGAATACCTCAAAACCCACGGCGCCGACGGGATCATCAATTATTCCGAATGGTCGGTGCCGCTGGGCCGCCGTTTCCGGGCGCTGAAACTGTGGTTCCTGATCCGCGCCTACGGACTGGATGGATTGCGGCAGATGATCCGCAACCACGTGGCATGGTCGCAGGCGCTGGCCGAAAAGCTGCGTTCCGTACCCGATATCGAAATCGTCACCGACCCGGTGCTGTCGCTGTTCACCTTCCGCTTCACCCCGCAGGGCCGCGATGCGGACGACGCGACGCTCGACCTGATCAACGCGATCAATGATGACGGGCGCATCTACCTGACCCAGACCCGGACGGACGGAAAATTGGTGATCCGCTTCCAAGCCGGGCAATTTGACTGTACGCAAGACGATATCGACACGGCCTTTGACGTGATCGTGGAAACCGCCCAAAGACTGAAGGACAGCTGAACATGCCAGCCCCCGAAAACAAGTTCAAAGCCGCGCTCAAGCGGGGCGACATGCAATATGGCTGCTGGGCCGGGTTCGCCGATCCCTATGCCACCGAGGTTCTGGCCACCGCCGGTTTCGACTGGCTGGTGATCGACGGCGAACACGCGCCCAACGATCTGCGCACGATCATGCATCAGCTGCAGGTGCTGGACGGCAAGCATTCCCACCCGGTGGTGCGCCTGCCCGTAGGCAATGAATGGCTGATCAAGCAGGTGCTGGATGCCGGTGCGCAGACCCTGCTGATCCCGATGGTGGAAACCGCCGAACAGGCCCGTGACCTGGTCAGCGCAACCCGCTACCCGCCGCACGGCATCCGTGGGTCCGGCGCCGCCCTGGCCCGCGCATCGCGGTTTTCCGACATTCCCGATTACGTGCAGACCGCCAATGACCAGATCTGCCTGCTGGTGCAGGTCGAAACCGGCAAGGGGATCGAAAATCTCGACGCGATCCTTGCCGTCGAAGGCGTTGACGGTGTGTTCATCGGCCCGTCGGACCTGGCCGCCGATCTCGGCTATCCCGGACAGACCGACCATGACGCCGTGCGCGGGGTGATCAAGGATGCGCTGGCCCGAATCACCGCATCCGACAAGGCGCCCGGCATCCTGGCGGTCGATCATGACGTGGCCACCGAATACCGCGACTGGGGGGCGCAGTTCCTTGCCGTGGGTATTGATGTGCTGATGATGGCTCAGGCGGCGCGCGCGACGATGGCGCGCTGGAAATAAGCAACGATGGCGGCGTTCACCAGCGGGTCAGCGCCGCCTCGTCCTCATCCTTGGCCTCGACCCATTCGGCACCAGAGGCCGTGAATTCCTTCTTCCAGAACGGCGCGCGGGATTTCAGGTAATCCATCAGGAATTCCGCCGCCTCAAACGCATGGACCCGGTGGCGCGACGATGTCGCCACCATCATGATGCGGTCGTCAGCCTTCATCGCACCAAAGCGGTGGATGATCAGCACATCGCCCAGATCCCAGCGTTCTATCGCCTGTTCGGCGATGTTTTCCAGCGCCTTTTCGGTCATGCCGGGGTAATGTTCGATCTCCATCCGGTCCAGCCCTTCGCCCGGCAGGTCGCGCACGATGCCGGTGAAGGTCACCACGGCCCCCATGCCCTGCTGGGCATCGGTGAAGCTTTCGGTTTCCCTGCCTAGGTCGAACGGTTCGGATTGCACCCGGATGATCATCTCAGCCCCCTGTCATCGGCGGGAAGAACGCCACTTCCCGCGCGCCTTCCAGCGAGGCATCGAAATCGGTCAGTTCCTGATCGATCGCCACGCGCAGTGCCGACAGGTCGGAAAAGGCCACCGCGTAACGTTCTTCGCGCGCGCGCAGTTCCTCGATCAGATCGGCCACCGTCGCGGCCGAGGTTTCAACCTTTTCCCGCGGGATCCCGATCCGTTCCCGGACCCAGGCGAAATACAGCACGTCCATATCAGTCGTCCTTCAGATGCGGCAGGGCCTTGCGGAAATAATCCAGCCCGGTGATCAGGGTCAGCACGGCGGCGATCCACAGAAGCACAACGCCGAGATTGGCAGCCCAGACAGAGCCGTTCAGCTTCCAACCCAGCCCGTGGATATCCTTTTCGCGCCCGGCGAGGATATCGGCGATCAACGCTTCATCCATGCCCAGGCTGCTCATTTCGAAATAGTGCTCGAACACGCCATGAGAAAACAGGGTGGCGATCGAGATCATCTGAAACGTGGTTTTCCACTTTGCCAGCTTGGTCACCTTCAGCGTACCGGCAGTATCGCCCAGGTATTCCCGCAAGCCAGACACGAAGATTTCCCGGAACAGGATGAATGTCGCGGGCAAGACCAGCCAAGGCGACATCGATGAAAAGCCCACGATCACCATCAGCGCAATCACCACCATCGCCTTATCGGCGATCGGGTCGAGCATCGCTCCGATCTTGCTTTCCTGTCCCCAAAGCCGGGCAAGGTAACCGTCGAACCAATCGGTCACCGCCGCGCTAACGAACAGCAACAGCGCAAACCAATCTGCATAGGGCCTTGTGAAATATAGAAACATCGCGGCCACGGCGGGGGCGGCAATCAGGCGGAGCGCCGTCAGGATATTCGGGATCGTCCAAGTCATCACGCCTTGAATAGCCTGTCTTGGCGGCGGGGGAAAGCAGGCGTTTTTCGGCGTGGTCCGAGCCGCTTTGGACGGGCCAAAATAGCGCGGATCTCGCGACAGGCCCGGTGCAATTACCGGACCGCAGTCAGAGACTGGCCAAGTGACCGGCCTTCACCTGCCCGCCCCACTTCTGGAACGCATTTTTCAGATCGACGGTCTGAACCGGCTTGGTCAGGTAATCATCCACACCCGCTTCGAAACTGCGGTCGGCCTCTTCCTTCAGAGCATTCGCCGAAATCGCGATGATCGTGGTCCGGGCGCGATTGCTGCGCGCCTCGGCCTCGCGGATCTTGCGGGTCATTTCCAGCCCGTCCATCACCGGCATCTGGCAATCGGTCAAAACGATGGAAAACCCGTTGCTCTTCCACTTTTCGAAACCCTCGGCGCCATTCGTTGCCGTTTCGAATTCGATGGCCAGAAGTTCCAACTGACGCGACAGAACAGCCATGTTCAGGGGATTGTCTTCCACCACCAGGACCTTGCCCGCCTGCGGCTGCGGCTTTACCTCCGGCGGCACGTCAGCAGAGCCCTGTTCCGCCCCGGCAGTAGCAACAACGGTGCGGCCGGTCAGCATCGAGATACCGCGGATCTGATCGGTCATGTGCATCGGAAAACGATAGGAGATATATAATCTTTCCTTCGACAGACCCTTCGGGTTTTCGCGGGTCGGATCCAGCACCATGATATTGCAGTCCGGGTTTCGCTCGATGAGCTTGTCGGTCATGGCAAGGCTTTCATCCAGGGTCTCAAACGCCAGGATCACAACTGTTTCGTCATCGGCGGCAGCAGCGGCGTCCAGCAGCTCTTCGTCATTTTCCGGCAGGATGACCTCGCCGGCACCGCTTTTCTCATAATAGGCGGCCATACGTTCATTATAGGCGCGCTTGTCCATCTGCAGGACAATCTTGGTTCCGTCGATCCGCGGCAGTTCGGAACCGCAGAGCACTTCCTGAAATGGCAAGTAGACGGAAAAAGTCGACCCCTTGCCAAGCTTGCTTCTCACTTCGAGCCTGCCCCCCATCAGTTCGACAAGGTTGCGCGTGATCAGCAGGCCAAGCCCGGTCCCCCCGAAACGCCGCGTGGTCGATTCCTCGGCCTGCTGGAACGGGCGGAACAGCATTCGTATCGTTTCCTCGCTCATTCCGATGCCGCGATCGATCACCCGGAAACGCAGGAACTTGTTGTCGCGGCTCACATCGACCCAAAGCTGGACGAAGCCCTGTTTTTCGTCTTTTTCTTCCCAGTTCGAAAACTTGATCGCGTTGCTGAGCAGGTTCAGCAATATCTGGCGCAAACGCAGCGGGTCGCTTTCGATGCAATCGGGAACATCCGGATCCACGTAGATCATTAACTGAACGTTGTTTTTCTGTGCCTGCACGGCAAGGGATTCGGCCGTTTTCTCGACCGCTTCGAGCAGGTGAAAGCTGGTTTTCTCGATTTCAAGCTTGCCCGCCTCGATCTTCGAAGCGTCCAGAATGTCATCGATGATACCCATCAGGAAATACGAAGAATCACGGATGACATCGACCATGCGCTTCTGCTCATCGTTCAGTTGCGTGGTCTTTTGCAGCAATTCGATCATGCCGACGATGCCGTTCATCGGCGTTCGGATCTCATGGCTCATATTTGCAAGGAACGCCGTCTTGGCCCGGCTGGCGTGTTCGGCTTCCATTCTCTTGTTGTGCTGAACCAGTTCGGCCCGCATGAAAAGCGCGATTATCCCGAACACGACCAGGGCGACGACCAGGGCGACCAACAGGATCTGCGTTTGTATCGAAAAACGATGCTCGTCGGTCTGCAGTTTGGAATATTCCGTCAGAAAGGCCGTGTATATTCCCTGCTCATATTCCGCTGTGTTCTTTGCGACTCCCCGGACATTTGCCCGCATATCGGCAAGTTCCCCACGGGTTGGGAACAAGCCCGCTGTCTCCATCAGATGCGCGTTCGCATCGATATAGCTGATCGTGCTCAACAGCTTGTCATACTCGTACAGGTAGGGACTGTTCGTGAAACCTTTCGCCGCACGCAGGTATTCCAAAGCCTGATCGATCTCTGCTTCGTTCTGGGTCAGAATTGCGTCTTGGTAGGTTTCCAACGCCCGGTTGCTCAGCTGTTCGATCTTGAAGGTAAGCCGCGATGAATCCACCATTCTGACCGCCAGGCGCGAATCTTCCAGGCGCGTACTTCCGCTGCGATACTCAAACAGAATGTAGCCTGCGACGGCCGCTATCCCAATAAGGATAACGATGATGTATCTTGCGTTCCAGAGACGGGTTACTTTTTGAACTCGATCTGGGTGATCATCCACATCCATTTCGGCAGCAGTTCCTGGTATTCAGATTTGTTGGGATCATATTCTGGGAAAATGACGCGCATCGGTCCTTTCTTGTCAAACCCGATATATTCGCCGTTTACGCGGATTGCGAACACGATGGGGTATCTAAGCCATTCCTCCCGGCTAAAGGTAATTGTGTAATCGTCGATCGCCGTCGCGCTGATTTCCACAATGTCATCAGCTCCGAAAGCTTCGACGAATTCTTTGACAAAAACACCGGTATAGAGGTCTTCACGCAGCTCGAACGGATTATACACGCTAAATTCGTGCAGCCCCAAAGCTTCGATTTCTTTTACCGTGACGGTTTCAGCTTGGCCATCAGCCAAGGCCCCGAAGAAGCTGATTGATTGCTCACCGTTTGCCCGCGCAAATGCCAGATTCGCCGCAAGCATTGCCACGATCAGCGCCATCACCTTCGACAGAACTCTTACAAACGTCATTATCTAACAGCCCCTAAAACCCACACCAGATCCACCGACGACTGATCTCAAAGAGTAATCGCCTCGCCAAGCATCACCCGATTAAACACCATTCGAGCGCTTTCCAAAATAGTTTATCCTGAGCGCCCCAAAGGCATCACTGGCCGTGGCCCGATGGCCACGACCAAGAGCCATTCAGCCTTTTTCATGGAAAAAGTCGTATATCGTTTCAGCAAGCGTATCCGAAATACCGTCGACCGCTTTCAGATCCGCAAGCGCGGCCCGGCTGACCGCCTTGGCCGACCCGAAATGCGCCAGAAGGGAACGTTTGCGCGTTGCCCCGACACCCGGCACATCGTCCAGCGGCGTCGCCGCGAAGGATTTCGCCCGCTTGGCCCGATGGGTGCCGATGGCAAAGCGGTGGGCTTCGTCACGGAGGCGCTGAATGAAGTACAATACCGGATCGTTCATTTTCAGCGCGAAGGGCCGCACGCCGGGGCGGTGGAATTCCTCCTTGCCGTGATCGCGGTCCACCCCCTTGGCGACCCCCACCATGGGGATGTCTTCGACGCCGAATTCCTCCATGATCTGATAGACCGCGGATACCTGCCCCGCGCCGCCATCGATCAGCAGCAGGTCGGGCCAAAGCCCCTTGTCGCGGTCCGGGTCATCCTTCAACAGGCGTTTGAGACGGCGGGTCAGCACCTCTTTCATCATGCCGAAATCGTCGCCCGGGGTCAGGTCGTCGCCCTTGATGTTGAACTTGCGATACTGGTTCTTCATGAACCCGTCGGGCCCGGCGACGATCATCGCGCCGACCGCGTTGCTGCCCTGGATATGGCTGTTGTCGTAAACCTCGATCCGCTGCGGCGGCCCGTCGAGGCCAAAGGCCTCGGCCAACCCCGCCAGAAGCTTCGCCTGCGTTGCGCTTTCCGACATCTTGCGCGCCAGGCTTTCGCGCGCGTTGCGCGCAGCTCCCGCGACCAGTTCGGCCTTTTCACCCCGCTGCGGCACAAGGATTTCCACCTTGCGGCCCAGTTTCTGGCTCAGCGCCTCCTGCATCAGATCGGCGTTGTCGATCGGGTGCGACAGGATGATTTGCCGTGGCGGGTCCTTGCTGTCGTAAAACTGGCCAAGGAAAGCCTCCAGAACCTCGGGCGCCTCGATCCCGGCCCCGACCCGGGGATAGAAATCGCGGTTGCCCCAGTTCTGCCCGGCGCGGATGAAGAACACCTGCACGCAGGCCTGTCCCTTTTCCAGATGCAGCGCCACGATATCCGCCTCGGTCACCGTGCGCGGGTTGATCCCCTGCGTCGTCTGCACCTGCGTCAGCGCCTTGATACGGTCGCGCAGCGCGGCGGCGCGTTCGAATTCCATCGCGTCCGATGCCTTCATCATTTCGGCAGCAAGCGCTTCCTGGATCTCGGTTGAGCGACCGCTGAGAAACCGTTTGGCATCGGCGACCGTGGCGGCGTAATCGGCTTCCGATATCTTGCCGACGCAGGGGCCCGAACAGCGCTTGATCTGGAACAACAGGCAGGGCCGTGTTCGGCTCGAAAACATCGCATCGGAACAGTTGCGCAGCTGGAATACCCGCTGCAAGTGGTTCAGCGTGCGGTTCACCGCCCCGGCACTGGCGAAGGGGCCGTAATAGCTGCCTTTTTGCTTTTTCGCACCGCGGTGTTTCTTGATCTGCGGAAACGGGTGGTCGCCGGTCACAAGGATGTTCGGGAAGCTCTTGTCGTCACGCAGAAGAACATTGTAACGCGGCTTCAGCTGCTTGATCAGGTTCTGTTCCAGCAGCAGCGCCTCGGTTTCCGTCCGCGTGGTCAGGAACATCATCGAGGCGGTTTCGGAAATCATCCGGGCGATCCGCTCCGAATGCCCTGTCTGGCGGGCATAGCTTGACACCCGCGCCTTCAGATTCCGCGCCTTGCCGACGTAAAGAACCCGCGCCTGCCCATCCAGCATCCGGTAAACCCCGGGCGAGGCGTCCAGAGTCTTCAGGTAGGATTGAATCAGCGCATGGCCGGTCAACGATTCGGATGTCGGATAAGGCATATCAGAGAGATATGATTCTCGGGAAGCCGCTGCAATCTTTGGTGTTAAAGAGCAAGAGAAAAGCTTTCCACCGTTTCTGTGGATAACTCTGCAGATAACTTCCGGGCATTTGGAAATTCTCGTTGTTTTTGGATCATTTCGTCGATTTGCATAAAAATTAGGCGAACATGCAACGCGTTGATTTTAATCGATATTTTTTATAGAATTCGACAAGCGCTTGAAAGTGTTACATATTTTACATCAGCCTCGCAACAATCTGAAGAACGGTGCAAAACTTACGCCTCGCGCGGCGACTTATTCCTCGACACCCATCACATCCGGGGTCTGCCAACCCAGATGTTGACCACCATCAGTACATATCAACTGGCCCGTAACTGCCGGCGAATCGAGGAAAAAACCAAGCGCGGCGGTCACGTCCGACGGGTTTGATCCGCGCTCCAGAACGGTGGCCGCACGCTGCCCCTTGAAATGGTTGTCAGACTGGCGTGCACCCTGCAAGGTCGGCCCCGGACCGATGGCATTCACCCGCACCCGCGGTGCCAATCCCTGCGCCGCCGTCTGGGTAAAGGCCCACAGCCCCATCTTGGCCAGCGTGTAGCTCATGAATTCCGGTGTCAGCTTGCGCACCCGCTGGTCGATCATGTTGACCACGACGCCCTGTGCGATCGGCTCTCCCATCTCGTCCAGCACCGGATCGGGCACCTGTGCCGCCATCGCCTGCGTCAGAACGAACGGGGCCCGCAGGTTGGATTCGAAATGCCGGTCCCAGCTTTCCCGCGTGGCGGTTTCCAGCCTGTCATGTTCGAAAACGGACGCATTGTTCACGAGGCAGGTCACCGGACCGTCAAACGCATCGACGACCTTCGGGAAAAGCGCCTGAGTTGCCTCTTCACACAGAAGATCGGCCTGGAACCCCACCGCCCGGCGGCCCGTGGAACGGATATCGTCGATCAGACTCTGCGCGTCGTGCACCGAACTGCCGTAATGCACCGCCACGTCGAAACCGCGATTGGCCAGATAGAGCGCCATCGACCGGCCCAACCGTCTTCCTGCCCCAGTGACCAATGCGACTGTCATTTTTCGCCTCCCCGAGCTCAGGCCAGCACCGCAACGATATAGCCGGCATAGAGCGCCGACAACACGATGCCCCAGACCCGGTTGATATCGGCCTTGAGGAACACGAACGGGATCAGCAGCAGCGACGCGCCCAGCATGATCCACAGGTCGAAGCGCAGGAACGCCGGATCCACCGGGATCGGGCTGACCAGCGAGGCCAGGCCGATAATGGCCAGAAGGTTGAACATGTTCGACCCGATCACATTGCCAAGCGCCACATCGGATTGCCGCCGCAACGCGGCCATCACCGTGGTGGCCAGTTCCGGCAGCGACGTACCCACCGCCACCATGGTCAGCCCGATAACGCTTTCGGAAATATGGAACACCCGCGCGATGGTCACCGCGCTGTCCAGCAACAGGTCGGCACCCAGCGGCAGCCCGATCAGACCCAGCAGAATGAACAGGGTGATCTTCCACCAGGGCATGTCGGGGTCCGCGCCTTCGGGATCTTCCAGATCATCCTCTTCGCCGCTGGCGATATGACCCCGCGCTTTGTGAAAGGAATGCCACAGCACCCCGAACAGGCCCAGCAGCAACACGATCCCGCTGATCCAGGTAAATGTGCCCAGGAAGCACAACACGATGAACAGAAGCGTTGCCCCGATCATTAACAGATAGCTTTCACGGGTTTCGCATTCGCTGGTATGCATCCGCGCCAGCAGCGCGGGAATCCCCAGCACCATCAGGATATTCGCCGTGTTCGACCCCACCACGTTGCCAAGTGCGATCCCCGGCACGCCTTCCAAGGCAGCGGTGATCGAAATCAGCAGTTCAGGCGCCGAGGTCCCGAAGGCCACGATGGTCAGGCTGACGATCAGCGCCGGGATTCCGATCCGCAGGCTGAGATTGACCGCGCCCCTGACCAAGGCATCGCCCGCCAGCAGCAGGATCACCAGCCCGAGAGAGGCAAAAAGCCATTCGACCATGATCTAGCGCGCCCCCTTCTCGCAGGGGCACGGACCCTTGCCGATCCTGAAGCGACCACAGCGCGGGCATTTCGCCGTGTCCAGACGGCGCTGCCCGGGGAAACGGAATTTGCCGAACATGGCCAGAACCGCCATGGCGGCAAGGAAAAGGCTGATGATCTTCAATATCATGTCACAACCCGAACCGTGCGAAACCGGCACGTTCCTCAATCGCGTGGGTCGCCTCGTCCATCAGGGACAGTCCGAAACGCTGCATCACGCCGCGGCGGCGACCGTGACGGATAAAACGGGTCTTGTCGCCATAGATTTCTTTCAGCCTTGGTTCGGCCTGTGCCAGCCCATCGATCAATCCCAGTTCCTGCGCCTTGTGGCCCAGCCAGACCCGCCCGCTGAACAGATCGGGATCGTCCGACAGCTTGTCGCCACGGCGGTCGCGGACATAGGCTTCGAAGATCTGGTGCATGTCGCCAAGAATTTCCTTCAGCCTCTCCACGTCGTCGGGCTTTTCCGGCAGGAACGGGTCCAGCATGGATTTCGATTTGACCGAGGTATAGACGCGGCGTTCGATCCCGTGACGGACCAGGAATTCATGCGCGCCGAAACTCGACGAAATCACCCCGATGGATCCCACTACCGACCCGGGATCGGC
>JAWVXM010000007.1:0-27317 GCA_033723255.1 Thalassovita sp. | reverse complement strand
CCGGGCACCGGAGCATCCGTGGAAGCTGCGCGACCTGGCAGCGATTGCGGCGAGCTCGCGCAGCGTATTCGCCGAGCGCTTCACCCAGGTCGTCGGCCAGCCGCCGCTGACCTACCTGACCGAGCACCGGATGCGGCTGGCGGCCTGGCTGGGCACGCCCTTGGTGCAGAACAGGTCCTTGATGCCGATCGGCAGGCCGCACATCGACGGCGCGTCGCCTGCGGCCAGACGCGCGTCCGCCGCCTTGGCCTGTTCCAGAGCGATTTCCGGGGTCTTGTGCACGAAGGCGTTCAGCGCATCGGCCTTGTCGATGGCGGCAAGGCAGGCTTCGGTCAGCTCGACGCTGGTGACATCCTTGGCGCGCAGCTTGTCGCGGGCTTCGGCAAGGGTAAGCTTGTTGAGATCAGACATTATTCCACCACCTTCGGAACCGCGAAGAACCCTTCACGCGCATCGGGCGCGTTGGACAGAATCTTGTCCTGCATGTTGCCGTCGGTCACCACGTCTTGGCGCCGCTTCAGCCGCATCGGCGTGACCGAGGTCATCGGCTCTACGCCTTCCACGTCCACCTCGTTGAGCTGTTCGATGAAGCCCAGGATGGTGTTGAATTCATTGGCCAGCGCCGGCAGCGCCTCCTCGTCCACCTTGATCCGTGCAAGATGCGCCACCTTGGCGGCGGTTTTGGTGTCGATCGACATCAGCAGATCTCCGTTATCCAGTTGCAACAGCGTTTAGCGCCGTGGCGATCCATCCGCAAGCATATGGCGCCGATAGACCTCGATCATCCAGCCGAGCATCGTCGCGTTGAGCAGATGCCAGATGAAATGCGTGCCCAGCGGCCAGACCGCGCAAAGCGGTTCATCGAGGCTGCGGAAGGTGATCGACAAGGTCAGGATCGCCGCCCCGATGCCCAGGCTCTTCGCGACTGCAGGCGCGCGGCGGCGCAACAGAACCGCATATATGGCGATCAGCAGCGGCACCGGCGCGTATCCCGCCGAAGACCCCAGCCCCGGCACCATCCGGAACAGCGGCAGCGTGGCGGCAGCATAGGGAAAGAACAGCAGCGTCACGCCGAACGCCCATCCCGACGACATGCGCCAATAATCCCGGTTGGCGGCATAGATATAGATCAGCACGAAGATCAGGATGGGCACCGTGTCGGCAATCCCGGCCCAGACCTGTGCATGGGTGTGAAACAGCCATGACCCCAGTCCGATCGCCGCCAGCACCGCCGTCAGCGCCCGGCCCAAGCCCAGCCCCCGCACCCGCGGCCACATCACCGCCGCCGCGAATAGAAAGCCCAGGTTGGTCAGCGCGTTGACCGGTTCGGCCCAATAACCCGCCCCGACCCGTTCGCAATACCCATCCACCGTCTGGCCCCAATCCATGCCCGTTCCTTCTTCTTGGTCCAAATACTCCCGCGCGGCAGTCGGCCCGCCCAAACCACACGAAAACCGTTGTGGCGCATCACGCCCCGCGTGCTAGGCTTTCGTCAAACAGAGATAGGAGGCATATCATGAAAATCACCTGGCTTGGGCATGCAAGTTTCCGCATCGAGATCGGCGATCAGGTTCTGCTGGTCGACCCCTGGCTGACCGGCAATCCGATGTTTCCCGAAGCCAGCCGCGCAGAGGCGATCAGGGGCGCGACGGCGATCCTGGTCAGCCACGGGCATGGCGACCATTCCAGCGATGCGATGGCGATTTCGAAGGAGCTCGATATCCCCATTGCAGGCATCTACGACCTGATGAGCTTCTGGGAGGCGAAGCACAGTGCCAAGGTCATCGGCTTCAACAAGGGGGGCACGATCAAGTTGGGCGATGTTGCAGTGACGATGGTCAACGCGGTGCATTCCTCATCGATCCCGGGCGGCAGTGACGGACCGATCTATGCCGGCACTGAGTCGGGCTACATGATCGCGGGCGAAGGCCACACGATCTATTTCACCGGCGATACCGACGTGATGGCCGACATGAAGGTGTTCAACGACCTGCACGCGCCCGATATCGGGCTGCTTTGCGCGGGTGGGCATTTCACCATGGACATGAAGCGCGCCGCCTATGCCGCAAAGACCTTCTTCAACTTCAAGACCGTGATCCCGTGCCATTACCGCACCTTCCCGCTGCTGGAACAATCGGCTGCGGCGCTGGCCGAGGCGCTTCCGGGCGTCGACGTGATCGAGCCGCAGGTGTTGGAGCCGATCACGGTTTGAGCCGGACGAACAAGGCGTTTCGAAACGCCTGGGGGAAGCGCGTTCGAAAGCGCTTCAAAACGCGATTTGCAAATCGCGTTGCCAAGCCCGTTCGAACGGGCTTGCCCCCCATCTCAGCGCCGCTCTGCGAAGAAGATTTTCAGCAAATCTTCGGACGGCTTGGCGTCGATGTGGTCATAGACCTCGGGCACATGGTGGCATTGGCGGTGGCTGAACACCCGCGCCCCATGCGCCACGCCGCCGCTTTTCGGGTCCGCCGCGCCGTAATACAGCCGCGCGATCCGGGCCGCCGAAATCGCCATGGCGCACATCGCGCAGGGTTCAAGCGTCACGTAGAGATCATGCGCGGGCAACCTTTCGCTGCCCGCAGCGGCACAGGCGGCGCGGATCGCCAGGATCTCGGCATGCGCCGTTGGGTCGTTCAGCTCGCGCGTGCGGTTGCCCGCGCGCGCCGCCACGGTACCGTCGGGCGCGACGATCACCGCGCCGACGGGCACCTCGCCCCGCTCCCCCGCCGCGCGCGCCTCTTCCAGCGCGATATCCATGTAGCTGCGAAAAACCATGCCCTTCCTTGCCTTGCGATCAGCGCTTTCGCAATGATGAAATATAGGCTAAGCCTCGGCCCTCCACACCAAAAGGTTCCCCCATGTCCGACACCCCCGCAGGAGAACGCATCGCCAAGGTCATCGCCCGCGCGGGCCTTGCTAGCCGCCGCGAGGCTGAAAAGATGATCGCCGATGGCCGGGTGACGGTGAACGGCAGACGGATCGACAGCCCGGCGCTGAACGTCACCGACAAGGACAAGGTGGCGGTGGATGGCAAGCCGCTGGAGGCACCGGAACCGCCGCGCATCTGGCTTTATCACAAGCCCACCGGGCTGGTGACCACCCACAGGGACGAACAGGGCCGGCCAACCATCTACGATGATCTTCCCGAGGGCATGCCCCGGGTGATGAGCATCGGACGGCTCGACCTGAATTCCGAAGGCCTGCTGCTGTTGACCAATGACGGCGCGGTGAAACGGCAGCTGGAACTGCCCTCAACCGGCTGGCTGCGCAAATACCGCGTGCGGGTGAAGGGTACGGTCAAGGACGAAATGCTGGCACCGCTGCGCGAGGGCATCACCATCGAGGGCGAGAGATTCCAGCCGATGATCGTCAGCTTCGACCGCCAGCAAGGGGCGAACGCCTGGCTGACCGTGGGCCTGCGCGAAGGCAAAAACCGCGAAATCCGCCGCGCGATGGAAGCGATCGGGCTGACGGTGAACCGGCTGATCCGGGTATCCTACGGGCCGTTCCAGCTAGGCCAGTTGAGAGCGGGTGAAGTCGAGGAATTGCGCCGCAAGGTGGTGCGCGACCAGCTGGGGCTGGACGGCGAGGAAAAACCGCGCGGACGCGGCCCGCAGGTCAAGCGCGGCCCGGCGGGCAAACCGAAACCGGCAAGGGGCAAGCGCCCCAGGGGACCCGCGCGGAAACATTAGGCGGCGGCCGTGTTCCGGGCTGGTGTCCCAACCGGACGACGCAAACGACCAATCCCGCTGCCCTTGCGTCACCCGGATTTTCTGCAGCTTTCACAATCTTCCCCCTAGAAAATGCGCCCTGCCCCGCATAGGTTTTTCCTATCCTTTCGAAGGGGCCGCCGATGTCTGGCAACGGATTGCAAAAACTGGCCTTTGTCCTGCTCACCCTTCTGACCCTTTATGTGGTTCTCGCGGGGGGCGCTTGATGGCACAACGTTACGGCGGAAAATTCAGCCCCGAGCCAAAGACGGCGAAACCCGCCGGCGGCGCCTATCGCGACGCGAAACGCACCCGCGCGGGTGGCCGGGTCAACCTGCTGTTCCTCACCCCGCTGCCACTGATCTGGAAAGCCTTCACCTCGGAACCCGTGGGCATGGCGCAGTACCTGATCGCGCTCGGGCTGATGATCCTTGCCGCCTGGCTGACGCGGGAAGGATTGCTGGCGCAGGAAGCCTACGAGGCGCGCAAGGTGGCCCGCCGCCCCGCAATGCCGCGCAAAATCGCCGGGTCGGTGCTGACCGGGCTGGGGCTCGGCTTGGCGGGTTTCACCGGTTTCGGACCGATCGAAGCGGTGATCTTCGCCGTGCTGGGCGCCGCGCTGCATTCCCTGGCCTTCGGCCTCGACCCGCTGCAGGACAAGGGAATGGAAGGCGTCGACACGTTTCAGACCGACCGGGTGGCCCGCGCCGTGGATGAAGCGGAAAAGCATCTGACGGCGATGACCGAGGCTATGAAACGCGCCGGCGACCGGCAGATGATGGCACGGCTCGAAACCTTTCTGGCCACCGCCCGCGACCTGTTCCGCACCGTCGAGGAAGATCCCCGCGACCTGACGGCTGCGCGGCGATACCTGTCGGTCTACCTGATGGGCGCGCGCGACGCGACGATCAAGTTCGCCGATATCTATGCCCGGTCCCGTGACCCACAGGCCAAGACCGATTACGCGGCATTGCTGGACGATCTCGAGCGGAACTTCGCCGCACGCACGCAGAAATTGTTGCTGGATGACCGCAGCGATCTGAATATCGAAATCGAAGTCCTGCGCGACCGGCTGAAACGAGAAGGCATTAAGGTGGAATGACCGCCAACAGAATCTTTTATTCCAAGGGGGCTAACATGTCGCAAACCATTCAAAAGAAAGCCGAAGCCGATCTGGCGAAGGTGCAGGAGGTAACCGCAACCATTCTGCCCGAACCCGCCAAGGCGGAAGAGGTCGTCGCGCTTGACGCCGCGGATGACGCGCTGAGCGGCGAGATCCGCACCCGGATCGACGAACTGGACATGGCCGACACCAATTCCATCGTGTCCTTCGGATCGGCGGCACAGCTCGAATTGCAGGAAATCAGCCAGGCGATGCTGGCCGACGTGCGCAACAAGGATGTGGGGCCGGCAGGCGACAGCCTGCGCGACATCGTCACCACGATCCGCGGCTTTTCGATCAGCGAACTGGACGTACGGCGTAAGCGCAGCTTCTGGGAAAAGCTGCTGGGCCGCGCCGCGCCCTTCGCCAAGTTCACCGCCCGCTATGAGACCGTGCAGGGGCAGATCGACCGCATCACCGACAACCTGCTGGGGCATGAACACACGCTCTTGAAGGATATCAAGTCGCTTGACCTGCTCTATGAGAAGACGCTGGGTTTCTACGACGAACTGGCGCTCTACATCGCTGCGGGCGAAGCCAAGCTGACCGATCTGGACGGCACCGACATCCCTGATAAGGAAAGGACGATCGAGGCCGCTGCCGAAGACGACAAGGTGATGGCGGCGCAGGGATTGCGCGATCTGCGCGCCGCGCGCGACGACCTGGAACGCCGCGTGCATGACCTGAAACTGACCCGGCAGGTCACCATGCAATCGCTGCCCTCGATCCGGCTGGTGCAGGAAAACGACAAGTCGCTGGTGACCAAGATCAACTCGACGCTGGTCAACACTGTGCCGCTGTGGGAAACCCAGCTGGCGCAGGCCCTGACGATCCAGCGCAGCGCCGAAGCCGCGGGCGCCGTGCGCGAAGCCAGCGATCTGACCAACGAATTACTGACCGCCAACGCGGCAAACCTGCGCGACTCGAACAAGATGATCCGCGAAGAAATGGAACGCGGCGTGTTCGACATCGAGGCGGTGAAAAAGGCCAATGCCGATCTCGTCGCCACTATTGAGGAAAGCCTCGCCATCGCGGACGAAGGCAAGGCACGCCGCGCCGCCGCCGAGGAAGAGCTGAAAAAGATGGAAGCCGACCTGCGCGACACGCTTGCCGCGGCCAAGGCGCGCAAGACGGGCCTCGGCGACACCGCTGGCACAGCGGTGCCGGAAAGCTGAGCGGAAGGGTGCCGCTGAAACGACATATCGGGGCCGTGCTTGCCGGCTGCTTCGGCCTGCTGGCTGCCTGCGCCGAACTGGGGCCGCGGGGACCGGCGACCGCGCCGCTGGATGTCGCGCCCCCCAAACCCCAGGAAGTGTCGGACCGCAGCAAGGCGCTCAGCACCTATTTCCTCAGACTGCAGAGCGATCTGCTGTCGCAGGGGCTACTCAGGACCGATGGCGGCGGACCCGACACCCCCTTTACCGCGACCGGCCTGTCGCGCAATTTCGAAACCATCGCCTTCTACGATGAATATGAACGGGGCGCAGGGCTGCGCGATGCCCGCGAAGGGCCGGGGGCCCTGCGCCGCTGGGGCGTGCCGGTGCGCTTCGGGGTGGTATTCGGCACCTCGGTGCCCGAAGAACAGCGCCGCATCGACCGCGCCAATGTGCGCGCCTATGCCAAGCGAATGGCGCGGGTAACCGGCCACCCGATGTCCCTGACCGAGGGCAATGCCAATTTCCACGTGCTGTTCATGGGGGAGGACGACCGCGACCAGATGCTGACCCGGGTGCAGCAGATCGTACCCAACATCAATCAGGCCACCATGAGCATCCTGCGCGACATCCCCCGGTCGATCCACTGCCTGGTGATCGCCTTCTCGGCCAACGGCAATGACAGCGATTACCGCAAGGCGATCGCCCTGGTGCGAGCCGAACATCCCGACCTGCTGCGCAAATCCTGCATTCACGAGGAACTGGCACAGGGACTTGGACTGGCCAATGACAGCCCGCGTGCCCGGCCGTCGATTTTCAACGACGACGACGAATTCGCGTTGTTGACAACGCATGATGAAATGCTGCTGCGCATCCTGTACGACAGGCGCCTGCGGGCCGGCATGTCGCTGGAACAGGCGCAACCGCTGATCCGGCAGATCGCCGGGGAACTGGCCGGGGGCGGCAGTTGAGACACCGGGCCGGATGGGGCCGCACAAGGTTTTGAACGAAGGAGATTTCCATGGGCATTTTCGATTTCCTGACTGGCGAATTCATCGACGTGATTCACTGGGTCGACGATACCCGCGACACGATGGTGTGGCGGTTCGAACGCGAAGGGCATGAAATCAAGTACGGCGCCAAGCTCACCGTGCGCGAAGGCCAGGCCGCGGTGTTCGTGCACGAAGGCCAGCTGGCCGATGTGTTCACCCCCGGCCTTTACATGCTGGAAACCAACAACATGCCGGTGATGACGACGCTGCAGCACTGGGACCACGCGTTCCAGTCGCCGTTCAAATCGGAAATCTATTTCGTCAACACCACCCGGTTCAGCGATCTGAAATGGGGCACCAAGAACCCGATCATCTGCCGCGACCCGGAATTCGGCCCGGTACGCATCCGCGCCTATGGTACCTATGCGGTGCGGGTGACCGACCCCGCCCGCTTCCTGACCGAGATCGTCGGCACCGACGGCGAATTCACCATGGATGAAATCAGCTTCCAGATCCGCAACATCATCGTGCAGGAATTTTCCCGCGTGGTGGCCGGGTCGGGTATCCCGGTGCTGGACATGGCGGCGAACACCGCAGACCTCGGCAAACTGATCGCGGCGGAAATCAGCGGAACGCTGGCCGAATACGGGCTGGAAATGCCCGAGCTATACATCGAGAACATCTCGCTGCCCCCGGCGGTCGAGGCGGCGCTCGACAAGCGCACATCGATGGGGCTGGCGGGCGATCTGGGCAAGTTCACCCAGTATTCCGCCGCCGAGGCGATGACCCAGGCAGCGCAAGCGCCCGGGTCGGGCATGGGCTCGGGGATCGGCATGGGCATGGGGATGGCGATGGCGCAGCAGATGGCGAACCAGGGCCCCTGGGGCACGCGGCCGCAAACCGCCCCGCAGGCCACTGTCACCCCGCCGCCCCCGCCGGTCGAACATGTCTGGCACGTGGCCGAAAACGGCGAAACCAGGGGGCCGTTTTCCAAGGCATCGCTGGGCCGGATGGCGACGGCGGGCGAGATCGGCCGAGACACCTATGTCTGGACCGCGGGTCAGGACGGATGGAAGAAGGCGGGCGATGTGATGGAGCTGGCGCAGCTTTTCACCGTGATGCCACCGCCGCCGCCCGGAGCCTGATCACGGGGAGACGAAATCGGACAACAAAAACGGCGCCCCCCAGCGCCGTTTTTTCATGCCCGTTTACCGGAATAAATCAGGCGATCTCGACACCGAAATAGCACAGCGCGCGGGCCAGGTTCGAAGCGGCTTCGGCGAAATATCCGGTGGCCAGTTCGTCCAGCGCCTCGTCGAACAGGCCGGCATTGATCAGCGTGGCAACAGCGCCTGCAGCGTCGTGGAATTCGGCATGCAGCATGTCGACTTCGCGCATTTTCGGGGTGACGCGGCCCTGGTTCACCAGCGATTTCAGAAGCTGGGCCAGCGGCGTCTTGCTGCGATCACGAACCCGGGGAACCGAAATGGTGCGGTCTTCGTCATAGGCGGCAGCGCGCAGCTGAAGGCCCAGGGCGTAATGCGCGACATGCGCCTGTTTCAGGATTTCGCGAATGTTCAGGGTGACGGTGTGCTGAGCCATAAGTGATGTCCTTCGTGTCTTAAGTATAGGCCGTCATGCGCTATCGATTACACTTACGTCATTACCGATACTCGTATTAGCAATAAACTATCCAAAAGTTCTGTTTTCGCACTATTAAGTATGGGCCCGGACCCAGACTATAGAACCCCGCCCCCTCCGAACGCGCGAAAGGTGAATCTGTGCCTACAGAGGAACATGGCAAATTGCGTACCAACCCGGTTGCGGGGGGCGAAGCTCTTGAACCACCGCCACCGCCCGCGTCGACAGTGCCGGCAGTACGGAAGAAGCGGGTATTCGGTTCACATGGGAAGGACCAGTAAGCGCCCTCACAAACGAAAAAGCCCGGCCAATGGCTGGGCTTTCTCTCTCTCGGTGTGCTTTCGGATCAGATGAGGGCCATCTTCCAGCGGGTAACGGCCCGGCTCAGCTGATCCGAGCTGTTGTTGTAGTCCGCCCCGTCCAGAGCAGCGAGCGCGCCGTCGAACTGGCCCCCGGCGATCTGGGCCGCCACGCTTCCCGCAGCCGCATCTTCCACGCCGCATGACGACCGAGAGCTTCGCTCAATTCTTCGCGCATCTCATTATTGTTCACTGGGGGCTTCCTCAATATTCACCGGGACATGCGAAGCCCTTCGGGGGGCCGTTCCCATTGAAACGTCGTGAAAATCCGGCTTCTTATCCAGAATAGTAACACCTCTACCTTTTTTCCGATCCCCGGCCCTGGAAAACGCAAGGTGACCTGGCAATCGCACCGTCATCGCCCGATGATTGCCAACATTCGGAAATGATTTATTCGGTATCGGCTTGCCGGCAGGACACTGCCTTGGTCGGCTTGGCCTATAGCCCGTCATATGCCTCGTCGCTCAACGTCGAACACGGCGCAGTAGAATTTCCCTCAAGCTTCAACCACTGACCCGATGCCACGCTTTTCAAGGCGCAGGCGGTTTGTTCGCCGCGGCGAAAATGTGTGAATTGTGAAAAAACCGGCATTTGGGGCTGTACGAAAGAGCCGAAAAACAAGACCCTTGAACTGCATGCAACCGCAAGGGCCGCCCATGGCACAGACCGAACACCATTTTCCCTGCGATCAATGCGGCGCGGATTTCCGTTTCGATCCGCAGACCGGCCAACTGATCTGCGACCATTGCGGTCATCGCGCTGAGCTGTCCAAGAGCGGACCTTGGGAAGGCGGCATTCGCGAGCTGGATTTCAAACGCGCGCTGGATGAACTGCTGCCCGAGCAGGAAATCGAGGAGACGAGGGTTTCCAAATGCCCCAATTGCGGCGTACAGTTGGAACTGGACGGAGCCACCCATGCTATCGAATGCCCGTTCTGCGCCACCCCCGTGGTGACCGATACCGGCGCCCATCGCCATATCAAACCGCGCGGCGTGCTGCCCTTTTCCCTGACCGAAGCGCAGGCACGCAAGGCGATGACCGACTGGCTGGGCCGGTTGTGGTTCGCGCCGAACGGATTGCAGGAATATGCCCGCAAGGGCCGCCGGATGCAGGGCGTCTATGTCCCCTACTGGACCTTCGATGCCGACACCAAAAGCAGCTATCGCGGCGAACGCGGCATGGTCTATTATGAAACCCGCACTGTAATGCGCGACGGCAAGCCCACCCAGCAGCAGGTGCAGAAGGTGCGCTGGTACCCTGCCTCTGGCCGGGTCGCGCGCTTCTTCGACGACGTGCTGGTGCTGGCCTCGCGGTCGCTGCCGAAACGCTATACTGACGCGTTGCAGCCCTGGGACTTGGCGACGCTGGAACCCTACCGGCCGGAATACCTGGCAGGCTTCCGCGCCGAGGCCTACACGGTGGAGCTGGACGAAGGCTATGACGAGGCGCGCCGCCACATGGACCGGGTGATCGAACGCGACGTGCGGTTCGATATCGGGGGTGACCGGCAGCGCGTCCACGACATCCAGACCCGGATCAGCGATGTGACCTTCAAGCATGTCCTGCTGCCGGTGTGGCTCGCGGCCTACAGGTACCGGGGCAAATCCTACCGTTTCGTTGTCAACGGACAGACGGGGCAAGTAAGGGGCGAACGGCCCTGGTCGGCATGGAAGATCGCAATCGCGGTGATCCTCGGGTTGTTGGTCGCCGGCGGCATCGGGTATCTGATCGCGCTGAACGAAGGACAGATGTGACCGACATGACCGAAACGACCGGCAACTACGACGCGCTTACGAAGATCCTGCATAACAGGCACAGCTGCCGCGGCTTCCGGGCCGATCCGGTGCCGCGCGAAGATATCGAGAGGATCCTGCGCGCGGCGCAGCGCGTGCCCAGCTGGTGCAATGCGCAGCCCTGGCAGGTGATCGTCACCAGCGGCGCCGAAACCGACCGGTTCCGCGAAATCCTGTATGCCGATGCGACAGCCAAAACGCCCGAACCCGATCTCGACTGGCCACGGCAATATGTCGGCGTTTACCGCGACCGCCGCCGCACCTGCGGCTGGCAGCTTTACGATGCGGTGGGCGTGAAACATGGCGACCGCGCCGCCTCGGGGCAGCAGATGCAGGAAAACTACCGCTTCTTCGGCGCACCGCATGTGGCGGTCGTCACCTCGGATCGCGATCTCGGACCATATGGGGCGATGGATTGCGGGGGTTACATCGCGGCCTTCACCCTCGCGGCCGAAGCGCTTGGGATCGCGACCGTGCCGCAGGCGGCGGTGGCGGCCTTTGCCCCCACCCTGCGCGATCATTTCGGCATCGGCGATGACCGGCTGATCCTCTGCGCCATTGCCTTCGGATTTGAGGACACCGACCATCCCGCCAACAATTTCCGCACCGAACGGGCGGATCTGGACGAAGTGGTCGACTGGCGCGGCTGACGATCAGGCTGTGTTGATCTTGACCTTGACGCCTTTCTTGGCCTCGGGCCCGGCCTTGGGCACGATCACCTGCAGCACCCCGTCTTTCAGATGCGCCTCGACCTTGTCGCCATCGGCATCCTCGGGCAGGCGGAAGGACCGGCTGAACGATCCGTATTGGCGTTCGGAAAAGAACCAGGTTTCCCCCTTCTCTTCGCGTTCCGAGCTTTTTTCACCCTTCACGGTGACCACGCCATCATGCACCGAAACGTCGATATCCTTTTCCTCGACCCCGGGCAGTTCCAGCGTGATCTTGTAGCCGTCATCGGTCGAGGACGCCTCGGACGCCGGGGCAAGCCAGTCGGCCATTTTCTGTCCGAAATTGCGGAACGGTTCATAGAATTGCGGCCAGGTCCCGGCTGTGTGGGATTTTTCCACCATTGGTCAAGCTCCTCTCTGAATATTCCCCCATAATCCCGACTCGCCCGGGTCGCGCTTTGACCCGTGTCAAATCTGCTTGCAGCCAAGCCCGCTTTGTCCGACCAATAGGCCGGGAAAATTGAGGATCTATGAATGCGCGCATTGCTGCAGAGGGTGAGCCACGCGTCGGTGGCGGTGGACGGGGAAACGATCGGCAAGACCGGGCCGGGGTTGCTGATCCTGATCTGCGCCATGCAGGGCGACGGTGAGGCACAGGCCGATCAGCTGGCCGCGAAGATTTCCAAGCTCCGGATCTTCAGTGACGAGGCGGGCAAGATGAACCGTTCGGTGCTGGATATCGGCGGGTCGGCCCTTGTGGTATCGCAATTCACCCTCGCAGCCGACACCTCGCGCGGCAACCGGCCCGGCTTTTCCACCGCCGCCACCCCCGACGAGGGCAAGGCGCTCTACGAATATTTCGCTGCCAAACTGGCCGGGCTGGGCGTCCCGGTGCAGACTGGTGAATTCGGCGCCGACATGAAAGTCGAACTGCTCAATGACGGCCCGGTGACGATCTGGATGGAGGCCTGATCGTCAAACGGACCGCCCATCGGTGAAAAGGAGGAGGACACCGTGGCAACAATTACCAAGGTTGAATTGAAGATGGTGGACCTGGTGCCCAAGGTGCGCCGGGTCGACGCGATCCAGTCCTTCGTCAGTCAGGAAACCCCGATCGTCATCGTGCATGACAGCGACGGGGCGCAGGGGGCGGGATATTCCTACACGATCGGGACCGGCGGGCCGTCGGTGATGGCGCTGCTGGAACACACGCTGGCCCCGGCGCTGATCGGGCGGGATGCCGACCGGATCGACGGGATCTGGCGCGACCTCCTGTTCTCCACCCATGCGACTTCGGTGGGAGCGATCACATCGCTGGCGCTGGCCGCGATCGACACCGCCCTGTGGGACCTGCGCTGCCGCAAGATGGGGCTGCCGCTTTGGAAAGCTGCCGGCGGCAACCGCGACCGTGTCCCGCTCTACACCACCGAAGGCGGCTGGCTGCACCTGGAAACCGATCAGTTGGTGGCGGATGCGGTCGAGATGCAGGCGCGCGGTTTCAGGGGTGCCAAGATCAAGATCGGCCGCGACCATATCAGCGAAGACGCCGCGCGGCTTGCCGCAGTGCGCGCCGCGGTGGGCGACGGGTTCGAGATCATGACCGACGCCAACCAGGGCTTTTCCCTTTCCGAGGCGAACCGCCGCGCCCGCATTCTGGAAGAACACGGCATTGGCTGGTTCGAAGAACCCCTGCCCGCCGACGACGTGGCCAGCCATGCGACGCTGGCCGCCAGCACCTCGGTGCCCATCGCGGTCGGCGAAAGCCTGTATTCGCTGAGCCAGTTCAAGGATTACCTGTCGGCGGGAGCTGCCAGCATCGTGCAGGTCGACGTGGCCCGGATCGGCGGCATCACGCCCTGGCTGAAGACCGCACATCTGGCCGAGGCGCATAACGTCACCGTCTGCCCGCATTTCCTGATGGAACTGCACCTGCCGCTGGTCTGCGCCATCCCGAACGCCAAGTGGCTGGAATACATCCCCCAGCTCGACCTGATCACCGGGGAAAAGATGCGGATCGAGGACGGCCATGCCTATCCGTCCGACACCCCCGGTCTTGGCATCGACTGGGACTGGGACCAGATCAACGCGCGGACGCTGTTCGACAAAACGGTGACGCAGGGCGGGTAGGCCCGCAAATGGGATGTCGGGCAGGTGACGGGAACCGCACCTGCCGCAGCGGCAATTAGATATTGGCCACGGGCGCCATCCATGGGCTTGCTTCGAAAAAGTGGAGAGCCTTTTGCTAACTTCCCCGTCCTTTCGCCCGAAGGCAATGGCGCTCAGGGTTTAACCGAGCCGGTTTCAGATCATGTGTGAAAGGAGACTTGATCAATCTGGACGTATTCATCCTCCATTGACACAGAACAAAGTGAATTCTTCGCGAGGGGTATAGATTGTGATTTATTTCGGTTTGTTCCCCGACGGTCATCGTGATTCGCAGCGAGCGATCTATCCCACGGATGGGATACGGCCCGGACAAACCAGCGGAACGTGCGTTACCTCTTGGGAGAGAGAAATGGATACACCCCTTGAATTGACTTTCACCAACATGGACGGAACCCCGGAGCTCGAGGCGCTGGTCCGTGAAAAAGCGGCGCGCCTGGAAAAGTTCGTCGATCATATCAACAGCTGCCATGTCTATGTGAAGACGTCGCATCGGCGGCACAGGACGGGCAACCTCTACGGTGCCCATATCAATGTCCGGCTGCCGGGCAGCGAATTGTTCGTGAGCAGCGAAAAGGGCGACGAACCGGCCCATGAACACCCCGAAGTCGCGATCCGCGACGCCTTTCACGCGATGGAGCGCGAGCTGAAGGAATGGAAGGACAGGATCAAGGGAGAGGTGAAGCTGCATGAAGGCCCGCTGCAGGGCAAGATCGTCGAGATCAATCACGACGAGGGCTATGGCCAGATCATCGCCACCGATCACCGGCTGATCTATTTCCATCGCAACAGCGTCGTGGGCGGGGCCTTCGACGATCTCAAGCCCCGCGACGCGGTGGAGCTGGTGGTGCAGACCGAGGAAAGCGAAATAGGCCCGCAGGCCAGCACGGTGCGCCCGATCGGCCCGATGAAATACAGCCCCGAGTAAGACAGCCAGCCCGACATGTTCGCAGAGGACGACTGCCTGACAGGACTTGCCGTCAGCATCGGCCGGGAACACAGCGAAGTTGCCCGGGGCGGACGGCAAGCAAGGAGTAAAGCGTGTTTTCAAAACGCATCGAGCTATTTTCTATCCTGGGCTTCAAGGTCAGTCTCGATCTGAGCTGGGTCGTTCTCGCGGTTCTGATCACATGGTCGCTCGCCACCGGTTATTTCCCGCAGATCATCGACGGGGTGAGCCCCGTCGCCGCGTGGTGGCTGGGCGCGGCCGGGGCGCTTGGGCTTTTCGCGTCGATCATCCTGCATGAATTCGCGCATTCCTGGATCGCGCGGCAGTTCGACATGCCGATCCGAGGCATCACTCTCTTCATTTTCGGTGGCGTGGCCGAAATGGAGGATGAACCGCCAAGCGCGCGGGCCGAATTCTTCATGGCGATCGCCGGCCCGCTCATGAGCTACGCGCTGGCGGTGCTGTTCTACGGGCTGTCCGGGCTTTTGCCCGGGGAAATGCTTGCAGCGTTGCTCATGTATCTGGCGGCGATCAACACGATGCTCGCTACGTTCAATCTGATCCCGGCCTTTCCGCTGGATGGCGGCCGCGTGTTTCGCGCCGTGCTCTGGTGGAAGACAAACGATTATGCCAAGGCCACCCGGATCGCGGCATCGTTGGGGCGTTTTTTCGGAACCGTCCTGATCATGTTCGGTGTCCTGGCCGTGGTTACCGGGAACCCCATGGTCGGGATCTGGCAGGGGCTGATCGGTCTATTCATCATCGCCGCTGCGAATTCGTCCGAATTGCAGATGGCCCTCAAAACCGGGTTCGAAGACAAGACGGTTGGCCAGATCATGGTGCGCGATCCGGTGTCCATACCGGCTGACACGCTACTCGAGGACGTGATCGAAGACTATTTCTACCGCAGGCATCACAGAGCATTCCCGGTGGTGCGCGGTCGCAAGCTTCTGGGCTGCGTCCGGATCGAGGATGTCGGGCGGATTGCGCGCGGGGAACGGGCGCAGAGAACGGTCGGTGATATTTTGCCCGCAGACAGCAAGATCGGCACGGTCGCCCCGGAAACACCGGTGATAGAGGCCCTGAAGCGGATGCGGGACCTCAAAACAAGCCGCCTGATGGTTGCCAAGAACGGTGAGCTCAGGGGCATGCTGACGATGCGGGACATCATGGCCTACCTGACGATCCGGCAGGAGTTGAACGCCAGTGGCCGACAGCACCGCAATGCCTAGGCTGCAGGATGCTCCAAGACGAACAGGCGGGCCCATCGGAGGCGAAAGAAACGACGAGGGGTGAAGAAACGCTCAGACCGGCCGACAAGCCGATCGGGCAACCCGGCCGCGAAAGTCTGGAAAGCTATGGCCGCCATGTGTTTTACACGGATGGGCCACCCCTTTCGTCGGGAACGAAAGCGGTGGCGGTCCGAAATTCTATGTCTTCAAGGGCGGCGCCGAACCCGCCCTCCTGCGCCTGACAGGGCATGGCTGACAGGACGGGAAGGCAGGTGCCGTCGGTCACGCGGCGGTCACGGCCGCTTCGATCTTGTTCACGGGCATGTTGGTCAGATCCTTGGCGATCTCGCCCGCAAGCCGCGTCTTGGTCTTGCCGCCATAGGCGGCCCGCAACTGCCCCAGCGAATGCGCATCGGCGATGATCACTATGTCTTCGTAGAGCCCCTTGTCAGCCCAGGTTTCGAGCTTTTCGGCCAGGTGCTGCGCGAAGCGCTGTTTTTCGACCTTGTGCCAGTCGGTTTCGGCCCACACGCTGTTGCCGCTGGCCCCCGCGTTCCCCGCGCCATACCGGCGGCCGGCGCTGTCTGATGAAAGCTCCCGCGCAGGCGGATTTTCGATTTCTTCCATGCCGATGACCCGAAGGTCGATGAATTCGGTATCCAGCTTGTTGCGCAACAGCAGGTATTTCTGCCCATCGGCGACAACGACCCAGGTTCCGTGCTTTAGCTTCATGGAATGCTCCTTTTCTGTTCGGTCTTATACATGCCGTTCTCATTGATACACTTTCCGCAGGGTGCGCCCGATAATCAACCCTTGATACAGATCATCGGCGCGAGCCGCGCGACCCGGCGCGCCAGCCCCGCCTTTTCGGCGGTTTCCACCACGCGAGTGACGTCCTTGTAGGCCCCCGGCGCCTCTTCGGCGATGCCCCGGCGCGACGGGCTGGTGACGATGATACCGCGCGCGGCAAGCTCGCTCTGCACGCCGCGGCCGGTCCATGTCCGCGCGGCCTGGTGGCGGCTCATCGCGCGGCCCGCACCGTGACAGGCCGAACTCAGCGCCGCCGCCTCCGACCTCTCGTCGCCCGCCAGGACCCAGGATTCGGTGCCCATGCTGCCGCCGATCAGCACCGGCTGGCCCACCTTGTTGAGCGGCGGGGGCATGTTGCCCATGCCCGGCCCGAAGGACCGCGTCGCGCCCTTGCGATGCACGAAAAGCCGTTTTTCGGCGCCGTCGATCACATGTGTCTCTTCCTTGCAGGTGTTGTGCGACACGTCGTAGAGCAGCGGCGCCTTGCAGCCGGGGAAGAACCGTTCCAGCACGCCGCGCGCCAGGTGGGTCAGGATCTGGCGGTTGGCCAGGGCGCAGTTGATCCCCGCCCGCATCACCCCCAAATAGCGCTGGCCCAGTTCCGAATTGATCGGCGCGCAGGCCAGTTCGCGATCGGGCAGACTGATGCCGTAGCCGGGCGCGGCCAAAGCCATTTCGCGCAGATATTCGGTGCCGATCTGATGGCCCAGCCCGCGCGACCCGCAATGGATCGTCACCACCGCCTGACCGGGGCTCAGACCATAGGCAAGGGCGGCGGCTTCATCAAAGATATCGGTCACCTCCTGCACTTCCAGATAGTGATTGCCCGATCCCAGCGTGCCCATCTCGTCGCGCTGGCGCCGCTTGGCCCTGGGCGACACGACCTCGGGCGTTGCACCCGCCATGCGGCCCTGTTCCTCGGTTCGCAGAAGATCCGCGCGCGTGCCATAGCCTTCGGCCACCGCCCAGACGGCACCGCCCGACAGCATCGCTTCCATCCCGGCATCATCGAGATGAATACGCCCCCGGCTGCCGACCCCCGCCGGGATCGACCGCGACAGTTCATGCGCGAAGTCCTGTTGCTTGCTGCGGATTTGGGCGGCGGTCAGATCGGTCGCCAGCATCCGCACGCCGCAGGATATATCGAAACCCACGCCGCCGGCCGATATCACGCCGCCGGCGTCGGGATCGAAGGCGGCCACCCCGCCGATCGGAAAGCCATAGCCCCAATGGGCATCGGGCATCGCATAGGCGGCACGCACGATGCCGGGCAGGCAGGCCACGTTGGTGATCTGCTGTGCGACTTTGTCGTCCATTCCCCTAATCAGCTCCTCGTCCGCGAGGATCGTCGCGGGCACCCGCATGTCGCCGGTCGGCGGAATCTGCCATTCGTAGGGATTAATCTTTTTCAGTGTCGTCGGATCCAAAGCGGCCCCCTTTCAGACATCCACGATACATTGTGCCAGCCACAAGCCGCCGGGCTGCTGCTCCACGCGCAGTTCGGTCAGCGTCGCGCCCTTGGGTTCGACCGAGGGTTCGTGCCGTGCGGGTTCGACCGGTTCACCGCGCATTTCGCCGACAAGTGCCTCGCCCTCGATGCGGACCTCGAAATCGCTGAACAGCATGGCGCGTGTCGCCATGGCGTAGATCACCTCGTTCAGCCAATCGAGCAGCAGGATCGACGGGTCGGTGGCGCGGCAGCTGACGGTGACGCTTTGCGCGGGGCGGATCGTATTCAGCGGCGCGACGACTTCCGTCATCGCCCGTGCGGCGTTTTCGAAGGCTTCGGCCATGTCGCGCCCGGTCCCGCGCACGCCCACATCGCCCTGATGCGGGAAATGGCTCCAGCCCGGTGACGGGGCATCATCTGCCATATCGGTGATCTCCATATTTTTCATTTTTGCCGAATCCGGGGCAAGCCGCCTTGAGATGGGTCAAGGTGGGGATCGGCGGGCTGTGCATATGTTTAGATAGTAAGGAGGATCGGATCATGGACGATCAAGAGATTCTGAATGCCATCCGGAAGGCGTTTCGGCAGGAGCCGCGCTTGGGGCCGGATTTCACGCCGGAGGGGATGGAACTCGGTCTGGACGGCGCGCTGACCGTGATTGCCGAGGTGGAAAGCGTCGCCGCCAAGAAGCGCGCGCTGGAACTGGCGGCGGCGCCGGCGCAGGTGCGCGCGGTCATCGACCGGGTGCGGGTCGCCCCGGCCACGCCGATGAAGGACAGGGATATCTACAAGCATCTGCGGGAGTTTTTCAGCGACGAACCGGCCTTCCAGGATTTCGCGATCTTTGAGGCTGCTGGCGGCGACGGACCCGAAGCGCCGGTCTTCACGCAGGTGTCCGGCCCGGCCGATGCGCCGCGCGGGCGGATCGAATACGAAGTTCATGACGGCGTGGTGATCCTGAACGGTTCGGTGCCTGGGCTGGTGTCGCAACGGCTGGCCGGGGTAATGGCATGGTGGGTGCCGGGCGTGCGCGACGTGGTCAACAGCCTGCAACCCGACCCGCCCGAGGAAGACGCGCCGATCCGAATCGAGGAAGCCGCGCGCATCGTGCTCGATCGCAATCCCTACGTCGACGATACCCAGATCCGCATCGGCGTGCGCGGCCGCGTGGTACGCCTGACCGGCGCCGTGCGCAGCCCGGCCGAACGCGACATGGCGGAGGCGGACTGCTGGTGCATTCTGGGGGTCGACGAGGTGATCAACGAAATCGCGGCCCCGGCCGAGAGCGAAACAGAAACGGAGTAACGCCATGACAATCACGCATGACGAGGTCAAACGCCTGTTTGGCGATATCAACGACCACATGATCGTCGAGATCATGAACAGCGGCGCGACGGCGTCCGAACTGAATGAAGTGGTCGCACATCTGGCGCAGGAAACCGATGTGATGGGGGAATTGGAACGTCCGCTGACCGGGCGCGCATTGCAGATCTACAACCTGCTGCGCCGCGCCGACGAGGCGTGGGAAGAGGACCGCTGACCCGGCGCCCGTGATCGACCGGCGGCGAATGCCGGGGAGCAAGCGGCACTGAAAGGCACGCAATTGTGCAGTAATTGCGCGAACCTCGCCGCCAGTCCGGAATGCTTTTGAAAACCTTCTTCGAGCTTCGGCGCCGTATGAGCGCCTCAGCTCGCATACCCCGCGGCACGTGTGCTGAAGGCGCTGTCGTTGCTTGACATCATCCCAACCCGGCGTGACGCGATATCCGCGACGCGAAGTCTGCCGCTGCAGGCTTGGTCTGTGACGTCCAGCCACAAGGCTGCTTGGCCGACACCGTCCGCCATATGTGGAAATGCGCCGAATCGACAAACTGAGATGCTGGCAACAACACGCAATGACATAAGTCAATTACATTGCATCGGCGCGCCATCAGTCTCTACCTATTGTTGCTTCGGGGCCACGAGAGATTTCGACCCAAAGACCGGTGGCCTCACCTAGGAGGAAATCATTATGGATTGGAATAGTGAATCGGCTGCGTCAGCGCCCGGAGAGGATGGCGCGCCGGCATCGGAATCCCGTCGCGGGTTCCTTCAGCTCGCGGCGCTGACCGGGGCGGCCCTTTCGGCATCCGGAGGCCGCGCTTTCGCCAATGGCGATATCGGTTATCACGCCAAGGATCTGCCGGATGACAAGCTCGTCGAGATGTACCGCACGATTCTCAGGATCCGCTGGCACGAACGCACCCAGGCGGACCAGATGCTCGGCAATCCCGATTACCGCGGCTACAACCACTTCTACGCCGGGCAGGAAGCCGTGGCGACCGGGGTGTGCGCCGCGCTCAGGAATGACGGGCCGTTCGACCAGATCGACCTCGTCTATTCGACGCACCGGCCCTCGGGCCATGCCATCGCCAAGGGGGTGGATATTCCCAAGATGGTTGCCGAGAACGATTTCCGCGCCACCGGGCTGAACGGGGGCTACGCGGCGGAAATGCACCTGTCCGACCCTTCGGTCGGGTTCGTCGGCGCAGATGGCATGATCGGGCCGGGCCATGTGACCGCGACGGGGTCCGCCTTCGCCTTCCGGGCGCGCGGTTCGGATCAGGTTTCGGTCGTGTTCGGCGGCGACGGCACCTATGCGACGCCGCAATTCCACTCGGCGCTCAACAACGCCAAGCTACTGGATCTGCCGTTCATCTACGTTCTGGAAAACAACCTCTATCACCAATACGCCCATTACAGCTATTCCTGCCCGCACAAGGACATCGCCGATGCGGCCACGGCCTATGGCATTCCGGCGCCGGTGGTGGACGGCCAGAACGTATTCCAGGTCTATAACGCGATGAAGGAAGCGGTGGATCGCGCCCGTGGCGGTGGCGGCCCGACCTTCATCGAGGCCAAGACCTATCGCTATTACAACCACTGGGGCGCGCCGGGCGCCAAGGAAGGCGAGCTGGGCGCCTTCGGCTACGACCCGCTGGCGATCACCTCGTTCCGCCCGGAACGTGAAGTGCGCGCCTGGATGCAGCGCGATCCGGTCAACATCTGCCGTGACACGCTGGTGAACTGGGGGGTGCTGGACAAGGCGGGCGCCGACAAGATCGAGAAGGACGTCAAGAAGGAGATCGACGACGCCTTCGAATGGGGGCTGGCGCAGCCGCTGTGCAATCCCGAGGACGGGCTGAAGCACGTCTTCACCGAAGGCAGCGTGCCGGCCCGCCAGTTCGGCTGACACCCAGGACCGTTTGAAAGGATAGACTGATGGCACAGAAAAGCTGGATGTATGCGGTCCTTGAGGCCGTACAATATGAGATGCGCGAGGATCCCGCGATGACTTGGATCTTCGAGCTGACACCGCCGGTGGCGTCCAATCCGGGCATGCCGGTGATCAACCTCGAAACCGAGTTCGGGCGCAAGCGCGTCTGCAACACCGGCATCGACGAATACTGGATGGCGGCGACCGTGCTGGGCGCGGGGCTCGCCGGGTCTAAATCGGCGACCTACATCCCCTATCAGGGCGCGCTGATGCCGTTCGAATTGATCCAGAACTATGCCGGAAAACTGCGGCACATGACCGGCGGCAAGGCGTCGATGCCGGTGGTCTGGATCATCGAGATGACCGGCCAGACGCCGGGCTTCGCCGGGCAGCATTCCTGCTACGAGGAGGACAGTTATTACATGCACATCCCCGGGGTGCGCACGGTGATCCCGTCTACGCCCTATGACGCCAAGGGGATGATGCACGCGGCGCTGCGGTCGCCCGATCCGGTGGTCTATCTCTATCCCGCCGGTTTGCGCACGCTCGTCGAGGAGGTGCCGGACGAACCCTACGAAGTGCCGCTGGACAAGGCGGCGGTGCGCCAGGAAGGCAGCGATCTGACCATTGTCAGTTCGGGTGGCGGCATGCCCGAGGTGCTGAAGGCAGCCGAAACGCTGACCGCCGAGGGCATGAGCGTCGAGGTGATCGACCTGCGCGCTCTGAGTGAAATGGACACGGAAACGCTGGTGAATTCGGTCGCCAAGACCAAGCGCCTGCTGACGGTGGATCAATCCTATTACACGCTGTCGCCGGGCGCTGAGGTGATCGCGCGTGTGGCGACCAATGTGGAGGGGGCGAAATACAAACGTGTCGCCTGGCCCGACGCGCCGCCGCCGGCATCGCCCGAGATGTTCCTGTGGATGCGTCCCAACGCGGACGGAATCGTGGGGGCCGCCCGTGACCTTGTTTGAACACGATGCCGAACAGCAGGAGCCGTCCGCGGCTCCTGCGCCCGCCAGCCAAACCGTACCCGCCGGATGCATCGCCTGTTCCGGCGGCGCCCTGGCCCCCGATCAGGTCAAGGCCGCGTTCTGGGAAGGCGAACGTCTGGTCATCGTCGACGGCATCCCGGCGCTGGTCTGCCAAAGTTGCGGCGAGCGTTATTACGAGGATGAAACGGCGATGAAGCTGGACTTCATGCGCGGCACGGGGTTCCCGCCCGACCGGGCGGCACAGACCATGACGGTGCCGGTGTTCCAATTCGACGCGCCCGCAGACGGCGAAGCGGTTGGGTGAATGCGATGCGGAAGCTGAAGCCGTATCTGCCGGTGCTGGGGCTGGTGGCCGTGCTTGCCCTGGCAGCCCATGCCCAGGAGGACCAGGTGGACCAGTATGGTTTCATGCCACCGGGGGGACGGGCGCTGCTTCTTTCCCTCCTCGGGTCCGAGGATGGTGAAGCTCTGGCCGAAATCGCCGCGCGCGATCAGAGCGGCGAGGAATGGCAGGCATGGGCGGCAGAGAAAAATCCCGATCTGGATGAAACGGCGCTTGCGACCTTCGCGGGCTACGCCGAGCTGAACCTGCCGCTGGGCGAAGACGTCCTGATGGCGCTGGCCGAAAACGGCGACGCCACGCTGCTGCCGCCGGACGGCAAGGACCTGGCCGTGGCGCAATGCCAGTTCTGCCATTCGCTGTTCTCCGGATACCTGATGCATGAGCGCGACGAGGTCGGCTGGCGGGGCACGTTCAAGGCCCCGTTCCACAAGGAAATCCCGATGAGCGAGGTCGAGCGCGATACATTTGCCCACTACTCGGCTCTCAACATGCCACTGCGATTCGAAGACGTGCCGCCGGAACTGCGGTTCTGATCCCGGACAAGGGGCGCCAAGGAAAGGCGAGAGGATGACAAGGACCATAGTGCTGACGGCCACGCTGACCGCGTTTTTCGGGTTGGGATTGGCCGGCGCCGCGCCCGGACAGGAAGACGACGTGTTCGCCTTCATACCCGATGGCGGTCGGACGCTTTTGGAAACCGCCCGCGAAGCCGGCCTTCCCGCCGGGCTGGAAACCGCCATCGCCGAAGGCGAGGGTGATTCCGCCACATGGCGCGCGCGATTGGAAACCGCGCAGGGCGACGCGCCGGCCCTGGCCGATCTCGACAGCTGGCAGCTGGATACGCTGGCCCACTACCTGGCCTATAACGCGCCGCTGGATCCGGCGGGCGACCTGCCTTGGGACGGGCGCGACATGGCGCTTCAGAAGTGCCAGTCCTGCCACATCATAACCGTTGTCATCACCCAGGACCGCACGCGTGAGGCGTGGCTGGGCACGATGCACAAACCCAGCCATATCGTGGTTGAGTTGGCCGAATCCGAGCGCGAGGCGCTGTCGGATTACCTGGTGATCAACGGCGGCATCCCCATCGACTTGGTGCCGCCCGCCCTGCGCGCGGGGGGCGCGTCTTACTGACCTCCGCCGCGCCGGGCCGGGAGATGCGCGATGCTGTTCAACTCGCTCGAATTCCTGCTCTTCCTGCCGCTGGCGGCATTCATGTTCTGGCTGCTTCCTGCGCGCTATCGTCTGCCCTGGATGCTGCTGGCCAGCTTCTTCTTCTACGCCAGCTTCGGGGTGGCAAACCTTGCCTATCTGGGCGTTGTGGTGATCATCGCCCTGACGGCGGGGCGGTATCTTCTGACACCAGACGCCCCGCATCGGCGGGCGGTCTTCTGGGCCGGGGTGGCGGCTATCCTGGGGCTGCTTTTCATCCTGAAATACTATGCGTCCATCGCCGATGCCGTGTCGTGGCTTCCGGAGCTGGGCCTGACATCCCCGTCCGGGTTTTCCTTCTACGCCTTCACCGCCATCGGGCTGCTGATCGACCGCTACCGCGCACCGCCGGAAACGCCGGAAAGCAGGATGCACGACGTGATCTTCCTGGCTTGGTTCCCCAAGATCCTCGCCGGCCCGATTGAACGGATCACCCCCTTCGCCGAGGAGTTGCGCCGCCGCCCCGGGATCAACCCGGCCTTCCTGTCGCTTGGGTTCCAGCTGATCCTCTGGGGGCTGGTAAAAAAGCTTGTTATCGCGGACAACCTTGCCCCTTTCGTCGACCGCACCTATGCGATCCCCGAATACGCGGTGCCTATGGAACTGGTCCTCGCCTCCTATTTCTTCGCCTTCCAGATCTATTGTGATTTCTCCGGCTATACCGACATCGCGCGCGGGGCGTCGCTTCTGTTCGGGATCAAGCTGTCGGAAAATTTCCGCCGCTCCTATTTCGCCCATTCGATCAGCGAATTCTGGTCGCGTCGCTGGCATGTGTCGCTGGCCGACTGGTTCCGCGATTACGTGTACTACCCGTTCAGCAGCGGCCACGGCGTGGTGCGGATGTATCTGGGGCTGATGCTGGTGTTTCTGGCCAGCGGGATCTGGCACGCAGGGCTGGGATACGGCATCGGCTGGGGTTTTCTGGCCTGGGGGGCGCTGAACGGCGTCTACCTGTGGATCGAACGCGCGCTCAGCCCGACCCGTCGCAGGCTGCGCAAAAGCCTGCGCGGAACGGTCGCGGGGAAGGTCTATACGGCGGTGATCACGGTTCTGATCTTCCATCTTGTTGTGATCAGCTGGGTGTTTTTCCGGGCGGGGAACCTCGGGGATGCCGCCACGGTCCTTGGGAGGATCTGGCGGGCGCTGCCCGAATTGCCCGGTCTGCTGGGCCGCTATCCGTTCACCGCCGAACACGGATTTCTTGTCGCGCTGATCCTGTCGCTGCTGGTCATCGAAGCGGTGCTGGAACAGAAGAACCTGTCGCGCAAACTGGCCCGCGCGCCGCGCGCCTGGCGTTGGACGGCGCTGTATGCCGGACTTTTCGCGCTGCTGCTGCTTGGCCGCTGGCAAAGCGAAACCTTCGTCTACATGCAGTTCTGAGAGGTCGGTCATGCCCCCCACGCCACGCCCCGCCCGCAAATTGCCATTCAGGACAATCGCCGCCTTCACCGGCATCTTCCTTGTCCTTTACGCCGCGGCCTTCGCCATTGCCGAACGCACCATCGCGCGGGGGGCGACAGACACCGCGTTTCAGAAACTCCTGGCCGCGCGGGGGGACCGGGTTGACTGGGTCGTTCTGGGGGCCTCGCACGCGTTGCCGCTGGGGTTTGGCGACCTGCCCGGGCGGTTTCAGCGCGATACCGGGCAGTCGATGATGATCCTTGCCGAAATCGGCGCGGGGCCGCTTTACAACCGCTTCGTCTTCGAACAGGCGCTGAAGGATCTTCAGGTGAAACGCCTGCTTTACGCGGTGGATTCATTCGCTTTCGGCAGCGCCGAGTGGAACGAGGACCGGCTGAGCGACCGCAAATTGCTGCGGCAGATGCCGCTGCGCCTGTCCACCGCCGGCACGCTTGGTGATTTCGTTCTGCAGGGATACGCGGATCCGCGCGGGTTGACCGATTATCTGAGCGGGTTTTCCAAGCTCAATCCGGTGGACCGTTTCCCGCAGGAAGGCTGGCGCGGGGCGGCGGATTTCGACCGCAGCTTCCGGCCCTCGCGTCATGCCGTGTCAGCCCGGATTTCCTATCTCTATCCCGACGGTGCACCCGATCCCGCCACCGTGGCGCATTACCTCGGCATGCTGGAGGCGCTGTTCGACAGCGCCGGAGCGGCGGGGGTGGAAATCGCTGTGGTCAAGCTGCCCGTGCCGGAAAATTTCCGAAAGGCGCTGCCGGGTGAGGCGGGCTTCGACCGGATGCTCGCCGAAAGGCTGGCGTCGCGCGGCATCCCGTTTCACGATCTGAGCGCGGTGATCGACGATCCGACCCTCTATTTCGACACCGACCATCTCAATCGTCAGGGGGTCGACAGGCTGTACACCGATCACCTGCTGGGACTGCTGGCCCAGGAATGAATGGGGGTTTCTCGGCACATCCTGATCCTATGTCGGGGGGAAAGCAGCGCCTGAGCTCATGGGATGAGCTGCCTTCCCACCGACCGCTGCTATTGTGGCGGGATTGGCGGAGGGGAGGAGCATCCGATAGACTTCGACTTTGCTATCTCCTCTGCCAACCCCGCTTAGAAAAGGTTTCTGCACTGCACGCAAACGGCAGCTTCGAGCAAACGGCGGCGCGACGGCGCATGACAGTTAACTGCCCAGTAAGGGTCGGAAGTACCAGTTTGCACAGTTCGCTTCCTGCGCAGAGCAGTCTTTCAGACGGGGCGCGAAGCAAGCATGGACCTCAGCGGCCGGCTTGCGCCGGGCGCACTGTGACCCGCACGAGCCCGCCTTCCGCGACGTCTATCGCGACGGCAGCCGCGCCAAATTTCTCAATCACCCAAGCGTTTGTGCGCAGGTGGCTGGTCGCGCGTGGGCACAGGAAAACGGATCGTCCAGAGGCCAGCGCCATAGGCAGCAGGAGCTGGTCTGCCAGATGCTCGTCGACGCTGGCGCCCGAGGCTTCGAATCGCAGAAAGCCTTGCGCCGCCTCTTCGGCCACCTCCTCGGCCGGGCGCCCACGTTCGCCAAGCGCGCTGAAGCCGACGCTTCCCTCTTCGTATCGCGCGGTCAAGCAGATCCCGGCCCCTGGGCAGCTGGCCTTCACCGCAACCGGCCGGATGGCGAGCCATTCTTCATAGTCACACAGCACCTCCGCAGCCCGGTTCGCCATTCGCTCCGCAATGCGGATATCGAGATTAGCCACCAGCGCATGACCGGAAATCTCCTGCAGCGCCCCGCGTGCTGTCCAGTCCAACCCCCGAATTTCCCGGCTGGCTTGGCCTGCGATCTGGCAAACAACTTCCCCCTCGCCCGCCGGATACCAACCGGTCCGCAGGAGACGCAGGCTGGCGCGGATCCCCATCCGTCTCAGCGCCGGGAGCCAGACCTCGTCGACATAGTCGAAAGGTGGGCTCCAGGAGACATGTGTGCCGCCCCGCAAATGGAGGGTGGACGCGCCTTCGGCGAAACTCAACGGGAGCAGCAT
>JAWVXM010000006.1:0-27965 GCA_033723255.1 Thalassovita sp. | reverse complement strand
TGGGCCACCTTGATTTCCAGTTCCTCGCACTGGTTCAGGTATTCGGCGGTCACGCCGAACCGGCCCGAAGCGACCTGCTTAATCTTGGCCGACGGGTTGTCGCCGTTCGGTTCCGGCACGAAATGCGCCGGATCTTCACCGCCCTCACCCGAATCCGACTTGGCGCCGATCCGGTTCATCGCCACGTTCAGCGTCTTGTGCGCTTCCGGCGACAATGCGCCCAGCGACATGCCCGGGGTGACGAAGCGCTTGCGGATCGAGGTGATCGATTCCACCTCTTCGATCGGCACCGCGTTGCCCAGCGGTTTGAAATCCATCAGGTCGCGCAGGTGAATCGGCGGGTTCGCCTGCATCTGCGCCGAATAGCGCTTCCACAACTCGAACGACGCGCGATTGCAGGCTTCCTGCATCAGGTGCATGGTCTGCGCGCCCCAGGCATGGGTTTCGCCCGATTTCCGCGCCTTGTAGAAGCCGCCGATCGGCAGCACGTCACGGCCGCCAAGCCAGCCTTCGGCATGGACTTCCTCGACCTTCTTCTGGATGCCGCTGACACCGATGCCCGAAATGCGCGAGGTCATGCCGGGGAAGAATTCCGCCACCATGGCACGGGACAGGCCCACCGCTTCGAAGTTCAGGCCGCCGCGATAGGACGAGATCACCGAGATCCCCATCTTGGCCATGATCTTCAGCAGGCCCTGGTCGATGGCTTCGCGGTATTTCTTCACCGCCTCGGTCAGCGTGCCTTCGAGCAGACCACGTTCGATGCGGTCGGCCAGGCTGTCTTCGGCCAGGTAGGCGTTGACCACGGTCGCACCACAGCCGATCAGCACGGCGAAATAATGCGGGTCGATACATTCGGCCGAGCGCACGTTCAGCGAACAGAAGGTGCGCAGACCCTTGCGGGTCAGGTGCGAATGAACGGCGCTGGTGGCCAGGATCATCGGCATCGCGACGCGGTCTTCGGCCTGCTTGGTATCGGTCAGCACGATGTGGCCGGCACCGGAACGCACGGCGTCTTCGGCCTCGTTGCGGATCCGTTCAAGATTGGCGCGCAGCACGCCCGCATCGGCACCGGCCGCGAAGGTACAGTCGATTTCCACCAGGTCGGCATTGAACTGGTTCACCAGCTCATTCCACTGGGCGTTGCCCACGAAGGGGCTTTCCAGCACCAGGATCTCGGTCTGGGCCGAACTTTCGTCCAGCACGTTCTTCAGGTTGCCGAAGCGCGTCTTCAGCGACATCACCCGGTATTCGCGCAGCGAATCGATCGGCGGGTTGGTCACCTGGCTGAAGTTCTGGCGGAAGAAGTGGCTCAGCGGACGGTACTTGTTCGACAGGACCGCCGAGGGCGTGTCATCGCCCATCGAGGCCAGCGTTTCCTTTCCGTCCTCGGCCATCGGCGCGAGGATCTGTTCCAGTTCCTCAAGGCTGTAACCGGCGGCGATCTGGCGCTTGCGCAGTTCCGCACCGGTATAAAGCGGCTTTTCGGTCAGGCCCGACAGGGCTTCATCCAGGTCGTTGATCTTGCCGACCCAGTCACCAAAGGGCTGGCTTGCCGCCAGCTTGTTCTTGATCTCGGTATCGTGGAACAGCGCGCCTTCTTCCATGTCCACGGCCAGAAGCTGACCCGGGCCAAGCGCGCCTTTTTCTTTCACGCTCGATTCCTCGGTCGGAACCATGCCCGCCTCGGACCCCGCGATCAGCAGGTTGTCACCGGTCACCACGTAGCGCATCGGGCGCAGACCGTTGCGGTCAAGACCGGCGCAGACCCAGCGACCATCGGTCATCGCCAGGGCGGCCGGGCCGTCCCAGGGTTCCATCACCGAATTGCAGTAGCTGTACATGTCGCGCCATGCGTCGGGCAGTTCCTTTGCCTGCTTCGACCAGCTTTCGGGCACCAGCATGGTTTTCGCCATCGGCGCGTTGCGGCCGGCGCGGACCAGCACTTCGAACACCGCGTCCAGTGCCGCCGAATCCGAAGACCCCGACGGGAGGATCGGCTTGATGTCTTCTGCCATGTCACCGAAGGCGCTGGACGCCATGCGGATCTCGTGGCTCTTCATCCAGTTCACGTTGCCCTTCAGCGTGTTGATTTCGCCGTTATGGGCCAGCATGCGGAACGGCTGGGCCAGCCACCATTCGGGGAAGGTGTTGGTCGAATAACGCTGGTGATAGATCGCGAAGGCCGATTCGAACCGATCGTCTTTCAGGTCGGGATAGAATTCCGCGACCTGTTCGGCCAGCATCATGCCCTTGTAGATGATCGAACGGCAGGACAGCGAACAGATGTACAGGCTGCCGATACCGGCTTCGGCCGCGGCCTTTTCGATCCGGCGGCGGATCACGTAGAGTTCGCGTTCGAATTCTTCCTCGCTGATATCCTTGGCGTTGGAAATCAGGATCTGTTCGATTTCGGGCCGGGTCGCGTTGGCCTTTTCACCGAGGCAGGAAATGTCCACCGGCACGTGGCGCCAGCCATAGATGTGATGACCCATGCGCAGCACCTCGGTTTCCACGATGGTCCGGCAGGTTTCCTGCGCCCCGAAATTGGTGCGCGGCAGGAACACCTGGCCGACCGCCATCAGCCGGTCGGGATGCGGTTCGTGGCCGGTGCGGCGGATCTGGTCATAGAAGAAGGGGACGGGGATCTGCACATGGATGCCCGCGCCGTCGCCGGTCTTGCCATCGGCGTCCACGGCGCCGCGGTGCCAGATCGCCTTCAGCGCGGTGATGCCGGCCTCGACGACCTTGCGGCTGGGTTCGCCATCCAGCGAAACGACAAGGCCAACGCCACAGGACGAATGTTCATCCTCGACCCGGTACATGCCGTTTTCGGCGACCCACTGGCGCTTGGCTTGTTCGGCTGCGACCCAGTTTTCATCATATTTCGTCATGGCATCCTTCCTCCATGCTTCGCCGCGGCGCGGCAGGTGTCTCAGTTGCTCCGGACCGGAACGAAGGGCCTTTCGGCGCGCTGTTTCGTTCGGACCAGGAACGTTCGGGGCTATTTGCCGTCCAGAACGCTGAATTTTTCGACGCATTCCGCGCGGGTCAGGGTTTTCCGCCCCTCCCCCGCGAAGGAATAGCTGTCGGGCTTGTGATCGATATAGATCTCGTTGGTGATCTCGAATCCGTTGGGATCGTCGAACAGGCCGATCGGAAATTCGAGATTGCCGGCATAATCGCTGTCGAGCGTGACTTCGAAGAAAAGCCCCGATCCGCAGCGGTCACAGAACGCCCGGCGGGCCCAGCTGGAACTTTGCAGGGTCGCGATATAATCCTGCCCCTGCCACGTCACGCCGGCTTTCGGAACGGTCACGCCGATCAGGGCGGAACCGGTCCAGCGGCGGCACATTTCGCAATGGCAGATACCGGCCGCCGACGGCACGTCGGTGGCGGTGAACTGCACCGCCCCGCACATGCAACGACCTGTCCGGATATCCGACATTTCCCGAATCCTTCCGCTTACTCGGCCGCGACGGCCTTGGTGTCGTTCAGGTAATCGAGGATCGCCTCGGCGCTGTCGCGCCCGTCCTTAATCGCCCAGACCACCAGAGATGCCCCGCGCACGATGTCGCCCACGGCGAACACCCCGTCGAGCGAGGTCTGGCCGGAACCGAATTCGGCGCGGATGGTGCCCCAGCGGGTCACTTCCAGACCTTCGACGCCCCAGAGCTTGGGCAGGTCCTCGGGTTCGAAACCCAGTGCCTTGATGACCAGGTCGGCGTCTTCGACGTAATCGGCGCCTTCGATCACTTCGGGCGACTGGCGGCCCGACGCGTCCGGCGCGCCCAGGCGCATCTTCTGCACCATGACGCCGGAAACCGGATCGCCGGCGAATCCCTTCGGCGCAGCCAGCCAGACGAATTCGACGCCTTCTTCCTCGGCATTCTGAACTTCGCGCTGCGATCCCGGCATGTTGGCGCGGTCGCGGCGATACAGGCATTTCACGCTTTCCGCGCCCTGTCGGATCGCGGTGCGCACGCAGTCCATCGCGGTGTCACCGCCACCGATCACGACGACCTTCTTGCCGGCCGCATTCAGCGACCCGTCTTCGTATTCGGCAACCTCGTCACCGAAGCTCAGCTTGTTCGACACGGTCAGGTAATCGATCGCGCGCACGATGCCTTCGGCACCCGCGCCCGGGCCGGTCAGGTCGCGGGTCTTGTAGACGCCGGTGGCGATCAGAACCGCGTCATGCTTGCCGCGGATCGCGTCGAAGCTGATGTCTTCGCCGACATTGCAGTTCAGCACGAATTCGACGCCGGATTTTTCCAGCTGCTCGACCCGGCGCATCACCACGTCCTTTTCCAGCTTGAAGCCGGGGATACCATAGGTCAGCAGCCCGCCGGCACGGTCGTAACGGTCGTAAACCGTGACCTGCACGCCTTCGCGGCGCAGCATGTCGGCGGCGGCCAGGCCGCCCGGGCCCGCGCCGATGATGCCGACCGACTGCTCACGTTCGACGGCCGGGGTGATCGGCTTGACCCAACCGTTTTCCCACGCGGTATCGGTGATGTATTTTTCCACCGATCCGATGGTCACGGTGCCATGACCGGACTGTTCGATCACGCAGTTGCCTTCGCACAGACGGTCCTGCGGGCAGATGCGGCCGCAGATTTCCGGGAAGGTGTTGGTGGCCTGGCTGATTTCATAGGCTTCTTCCAGACGACCGGTCGCGGTCATCCGCAGCCAGTCGGGGATGTTGTTGCCCAGCGGACAATGCGCCTGGCAATAGGGCACCCCGCACTGGCTGCAACGGCTGGCCTGTTCCTTGGCCTTTTCGTCGGCGAATTCGGCGTAGATTTCATCGAAATCCTTGTTGCGCTGATCCGCGCCACGCTTTTCGGGCATGTCGCGTTCAATCGTCACGAATTTCAGCATCGGTTGCTTTGCCACGGCGCTGCCTTTCCTGAGGAGAATTTAGAGTCGGGGCTTCTTACGTTACCTTAAAGCCGAATAAAAGTCAGAAAGACTGACCCAAATTGAGAAAACTTCCCCTGGAATTGCCGCCCTGCAGCATTTGCCGTCAAAAACTATGTCCGCTTCGGACCTATAAAATATCTTCCGCCACGATCTCAATATTTTATACCACAAGTCACCCACTCATCACAGGCCACCGGATGACCTTGCTTCATTTGCTTATTCTCGCGCTGATTCAGGGCGTTACCGAATTTCTTCCAATTTCGTCGTCGGGCCACCTGATTCTTTTTCCGAATCTGTCCGGTCTTCAGGACCAGGGACAGGTGATCGATGTCGCGGCACATGTGGGAACACTGGCCGCCGTCGTGTTGTATTTCTGGTCCGACGTGCGCGTGGGTCTGGCGGGCATTCCCCGCATGCTGACCGGGCGGATCGACACCCCGGGATCGAAACTTGCCTTCCTGCTGCTGCTGGCGACGATCCCCGTCATCCTGTTCGGACTGGCCCTGAACCTGACCGGGATTGACGACATGCTGCGCAGCACGGCGGTGATCGGCTGGACCATGCTTGGGTTCGGGATCGTGCTCTACTGGGCCGACCAGAAAGGGTCGGCACAAAAGGCCGACACCGACTGGACGGTGGCGGACGCCATCAAGATGGGGCTGTGGCAGGCCGTGGCGCTGATCCCGGGCACGTCGCGGTCAGGGATCACCATCACGGCGGGGCGTTTGCTGGGCTACAAGCGGCATGACGCTGCGAAACTGTCGATGCTGATGTCGATCCCGACGATCTTTGCCAGCGGCACGTTGCTGACCGCCGAGGTGATCGGCACCGCCGATGCCGGTGCCGCGCGGGACGGCGCCATCGTTGCCGCCATGTCCTTCGTGTCCGCCCTCTTGGCGCTCAGCCTGATGATGCGGCTGCTGCGCAGCACCAGCTTCACCCCCTACGTGATCTATCGGGTGATCCTCGGCGTTATCCTGCTGGCGATCGCCTATACATGAAAAAGGGCGAACAATTGCCCGCCCCGTACAATCCGGTTCCGGCTTTCGATCAGCCGACCTTCAGGTTCTTCGCCGATTCCTTGATCGCCAGGTACTGGCCCGCCGGGCGGAAACGCCACAGGTAATCGGGCAGCACCGTTTCCGGCGCCACCGGGTGAATGCCCAGATCGGCAAGCCCCTTGGCCCCTTCCGACACCACGTTGTCCCGCGCCAGCAGCTTGACCTGGTCGCGGGTCAGCGGCGGGGTGAACAGGCCCAGGCTGACCTTGCCGGCCATTTCGCAGAAGAAGCCGACGATCCGTGCCTTCCAGAACGGCATGTTCAGCACCAGCTTGCGGCGACGGATCACGCCCAGCATCTGGCCGATCAGTTCGCGCAGGCTGGCGATTTCGGGCCCGCCCAGTTCATAGACACCCGCAGCGGCCTTGCCTTCGACGCCCAGCACCGCGGCCTGCGCCACGTCATCGACGTAAACCGGCTGGAACTTGGTGTTGCCGCCAGCGATGGGAAGGATCGGCCCCATGCGCGACATCGACGCGAAGCGGTTAAAGAAATCGTCCTCGGGCCCGAAGATCACCGAGGGGCGTAGAATCACCGCCCCGGGAATGTGGGCCAGAACGCCCGCTTCGCCTTCCGCCTTGCTGCGGGCATAGGCGCTGTCGCTTTCCGCATCGGCCCCGATGGCCGAAAGATGCACCAGCGACTCGATCCCCTGCTCGGCGGCGATCCGGGCGATACGGGTCGCGCCCTCGGCATGAATCGCATCGAAGCTGCTCTTGCCGTTCTCGTTCATGATGCCGACGCAGTTCACCACCGCATCCGCCCCCTGCATCACCGCCGCCACGCTGGCATCGTCGCGGATATTGCACAGCACGGGTTCGACCTGGCCGGGCGCGCCATAGGGTTTGACATGCATCGCCTCGTTGGGGCGGCGCACCGCGACGCGGACGCGCCAGCCGTCCTTCGCCAGCCGCCGCACGATGTAGCGGCCAACAAAGCCCGACCCGCCGTAAATGGTCACGAGGTTCGACATGGGGATGACTCCGACTATTGGAATTCACTGCCTCGTTCCTAGCCCCGTGGCAGCATTTCCACAAGGAGATTAGCCTTCTCGGAAAAAAGTTGAAAAACCTCGTTGACACCGCCTGCGGGCAGGGATACATCGCGCTCCACGACACCTGCCCAGGTGGCGGAATTGGTAGACGCGCTAGCTTCAGGTGCTAGTGTCCGTATGGACGTGGAGGTTCGAGTCCTCTCCTGGGCACCAAAATCAAGCGAAATCTTCAATAATATATGGATTTCCTAAGATTTTGGCTGTTTTGCCCCACGAAACTGCCACACAGACTGCTCCACACACTCCAGTGGAACACCGATTTCCTGACGTGACTGGGCAGCACCAATTATCTTGAGAACAGGTCCAAGACGGCCGATCCAAAATGCCCCTTGGGGTTGGCGGAATGACAACCTCACAATGCGCCTGCCTGTTCAGATCAAGCCTGACGAAAGATCACGCGTGAAGAGACCATCGGCAAGTTCGCAAATGTGAAATTTCACGATTAGTCGATCCGAAGAATCTGACTATCAGCCAGCGGCATTCCGGTCTTTTTGAGCCATTCTCGACGCTCTTCAATTGCCGAAGCGTTTTCTTCAGCCCAAACCTTTTCCTGGGCTTGAGAAACATCGTCGGCCGAGGCTTCGTATTCGCCTGGGTCCATGCCCCCGCGTATCTTGCCCTTGCCCGTGAGTAGCGGCTTTTCGATTGTCATCGGCCCTCCCTTTATGGCGTTGGTTCGCCAGTAGGCTTTCTCACTTCGGTCTTTATCGAACGAAATTGCCGGCAATCAATTCCTGCCGGTCCTTTCCTGGGCGCTGATTTGTGGATCGCCCCGCCCGTAAAATCTTTCATTTCAAACCGCATTTTCCGTTTTCGAGCATCGATCCCAAATCCTGGTCACCGGCCCGGGACTGGGTCGGTAGGTATCGGTAGTGCCCCTACCCCTACCTTCCCCTACCAATAACAGGAATTAAGTAATGGCAAAGATGACGACTGTATCGAAAGACCAACGCCCGCATGCAATCGAGCAATTGTTGCGGGATTATCGCCGCAAAAACCCCGGGTCATGGATGCGTTGGAACGATGCTTTGAAAGCCGTTGGCGGCTCCGAGCGTGAATTTTCACGCATGATGCGCGATGCAAAAACAAAGATCCTGGCTGAAGAGGAAATTGCATCGACCATCCCCGAGTTGCCCGCTGAGATGCAAGAAGAATTCGAACGCTTTTCCCTCCGCATCTGGAAGACAGCATGCGATCTCGCGGATGTCAGCGCATCCGAACTCCGGCGCGCTCGTCAGATCGACCGCGACGCGATGGACTTGGAGCGCGCGGAGCATGATGAAATGATTTCGAAGCTCGCCGATGAGCGGGATTCATTATCTGACGCGCTCGCGTCGACAAAGCAGGAATCTGCAGAGCTGAGATCCAGTCTCACAGAAACCAAGGCGGAGCTTCGCGAAACTAAGGCCGCGCTCGCAGAGATGCGCAAGCTCTTCGCGACATTCACCGCTCCAGCTTCGCCAGGCTCCGGAGAGACCCAGCAGGATCGGAAAGACCGCCCCGCAGAAATCGGTCACTGATCTGACATTCAATCCGTGTGCTGGCGCCTGCGCCGATCGAAGAACTTTCCTCGTCGGGGCCAGGCCGAGCCATCCCTTCGAGGAAAGCTTTGTGCCAGACATGGTGCTCCAAGTCCTTCAAAGCTGACAACTCAATCTCTCCCGAGAGGGCAGCACCGACGCGCGAATGATCGTAATTGCCAGACGTCTCAACGGCCCGGCCAATGCAGATCCAATGAACTACCTGTTCCGAAACAGTGCGCCCCTGCAAGCCGGCTTCTCAACGCACGACATCCAGGATGTCGTCGTCGAGGCTTACTGTTTGAACCATCTCCGAAGTCTCCGCTCACCCAGAAAAATTGCCACCCGCATTTAGGCAAATCGAGCAGCCACCAGTTTGGCTAACGAAAACATTGCGCGGCTCTGGTGTCGGATCGCGCCTCTTTTGAGAATGGCTTGCGGCCGTCTGAGATCAATACCCGGTCAACAGGGCGACTGAAATGATCCCGGATTGTCATGGAACGTGGATCCTCTCGGGCGCAAACATACGCCCCCCGTTTGGCGAGGTTTCAAACGAATTTTTTCTGTCCGGGGAAACGATCCGAATTCCTTCGGATGGAAAACATCACCCTTCGCCGAAGCGCCCCGCAAGCCCCACTCCCGTATCTTAGAGCCGAAGACTTCATTCGTATTCTCCATCCCGATACCGGACGAGGTCGGCCCGTGGTTCTCGTCAAAACGCATGATAAGGTTCATCAACGGCAATTCGATTCCGTGGAACTTCAGCAGCTCGTTCCGGCTCTTCTTGATGATCAATCATATGTTTCCATGAACCGATTTCACGGACAGCGCGCAAATACGAACCTGGCATGTCTGAACGCGATATATGCTGATCTTGATTATCACAATTATCCATCTTGGCAGGGCAAATCGACGAGGGATGTCGAAGAGACCCTTGTGACTTGGTTGTTCGAAAAAGGTATTCCGTCGCCCTCGTTCATCATCCAGACGGGCCGCGGTCTTGCAGCGATATGGCTGTGTGAAGAGTTGCCTCCGCAAGCCCTCGGAAGATGGTCTGCGGCGATCCGGGCACTCGTCGAGCTTCTCTCGCCTTTTGGCGCAGACAAGGCTTGCACAGACCCGGCCCGTGTCTTTCGTATCCCCGGAACGAACAATCCGAAATCCGGCAATGAAGTTGCCGTCTCCGGGGGAACCCACGAACGGCATTACTTCGACGATCTGGCTGACTGCATATACATCGCACTGCAACGCCCGACACGAGCAGAGCTCACTGCACGCAAGAACAATCGGAAAGGATCCTGCAACCGGAAAACCGCTACGACAACCATGCCCAGGGGTCTCAGCCCGGCAAAACGTTTTACCCAAATTCTCGAAGACCTCGACACCATCCGCCTCAGCCACGGCGGCCTCCTTCCAGAGGGTTTGCGGAATACCTGGTTGCACATCTACGCAACCGCCCTGACCCACCAGAAAAATGTCGACGACATCGAGGGGAAGATTGAGAGGATGGCTCGTCTCGCTGTCCCCGGACTGAATCCAGGTGAAATCAAAGCGATTGCCCGACAAGCTGCCGAAAAGGCCGCCAAGCCTGCTGATCTGCCGAACAAACCCGGTGCACGATATCATTACAGAGGAGCGGAAATCGCACAGCGTCTCTGTGTTTCGTCGCTTGATGCACAGAGGCTCGGGCTGAAACAGATCATGCCCCAGGAAGAGCGAAAAAGACGCAAAGCCGAGAAGGAGCGGCTTCGCCGCGCTGCAAAGGGTGCCGTCAGCCGGGAAGAGTATCGAAGAAATCTACAGCATAGAAAGGTTCCGGACAGTTCAGCCGTCCAGGAAGCAAGCACTGCCTCGGATCGAAACACCCCCAGAAACACTCAAAGAATCGAAGCCGAACCGGTCCGTGCCCGCTACAGGGGAGTATCCACTCTCTTGCACAAAGATCGTCTCCTCCGCCGGACTCTACACGTCTCAAATCAACACCAACGAACTGCGCAATCACGAAAACGCCACCGGACCATCAAAGCGGCTGCCGAAACCCATGATGAACGGAAAACCGAATGCGGGAGCGGAAAGTACAAGGCCGCCGAGAAGGAGAAAGGCGCACCGGCCGCGCGCCTCGCAGGCGGTGACCGCGCGCAGGCTGATGCCGGCACCCATTAGTTCCACAGGCATAAGCTTCCTGAACATCGCCACCATCGCCAAAGCCGTACGTTATCTGTCTGGGACGGTCGCCGTACTGGAGTGGCCGTGAGGGGCCGGTGGGCATCTACTGATGCGTGCCCCAGTGCCGGTGGTAATCGTCGATGACGAAGCTGTGCGCGTGACGCCGCCCGCCCTCGACATGCGGGTGATCAAGCGGCAGGTTGTCATGTGTGTGCTCGATGACATCCGGGTCCGTTTGGGGCCAGAGGTGCAGCGCGACGAAAGCGCCCGTTCCGGCCAGCGCGCTCAAGGTGATCAGGGCCGGCACCCTTCCGGCCTGCGTCATCAGCCAGCCGGACAGCGGATAGGTGAGCAGCCAGCAGGCGTGGCTCAGCGCGAACTGCGCGGCGAACAGCGCCGGGCGATCTTCGGGATGGCAAGAGCGGCGCAACAGCCGTCCAGAGGGTGTCAGCACAGCGGAATACCCAAGGCCCACCAGAAGCCAAACGGCAAGCAGAACAGGCCAGCCCAGACCAGCAGCGGCGATTGCGCCCGCCAGTCCCAGCAGCGCGATCACCATCGTCAGGGCGCCGATCAGCATGACCGGGCGATCCGGCAGTTTGTCGAGCAGGCGCGGCAGCATCAGGGCCGCCATCATCGACCCCGCGCCGAAGGCGAACAGCGTCCAGGCGACGGCGCTTTCATCCAGCCCCAGCGTGCCGCGCACGATGACCACGGTGTTGACCAGCACCATCGCCCCGGCGGACGCGGCGGCAAGGTTCAGCGCCAGAAGTCCCCGCAGCCGGGGCGTCGCCAGATAGATCCGGATGCCGCGCGTGGTGCGGTCATAGATGCCGCGCGGTTCGGACGCCTTCGGGCTGGGCAGCAGCACCGACACCACCAGCAGGGCCGAGGCGGCGAAACCGGCCACGGTGCCGAGGAACAGCGCGTTGTAGGACATCACCGCCAGCAGCAACGCGGCGAGCGTCGGGCTAACGATGTTTTCCAGATCATAGGCAAGGCGCGACAGCGACAGCGCCCTTGTATAGCGCCCTTCATCCTCCAGCACGTCGGGGATCGTCGCCTGAAAGGTGGGTGTGAATCCCGCTGAAGCCGCTTGCAGCAGGAAGATCAGGACATAGACCTGCCAAACCTCGGCGACGAAGGGCAGCGCCAAGGCCGCCGCCGCGCGGATCAGGTCCAGCGCCACCAGCAGGGCGCGGCGCGGCACCCGGTCGGCGAAGGCCCCGGCCACCGGAGCGATGCCCACATAGGCCACCATCTTGATCGTGAACACGGTGCCCAGCACCATCGCCGCCCCGTCGCCCGCCAGATCGTAGGCGAGAAGGCCAAGCGCCACCGTCGCCAGCCCGGTGCCAAGGAGCGAAACCACCTGCGCGAGGAACAGATGACGGTAGGTGCGGTCTGAAAGGACTTCGAACATCAGCGGCCTCACAGGTAGCGGGTGATCGCCCTCAGCTCTTCCCGGTCGGTTTCGGACCCGTCCGCATTGAGGCAATGGTCCAAATGGTCGTGGATCAGCACCTGCTTGGCATTGCGCACCGCGCTTTCGACCGCTTGCAGTTGCTGCGCGAGGTCGAGGCAGGGCTTCCCCTCTTCGATCATGCCGATCACCTTGCGCAGGTGCCCTTCAGCGCGTTTCAGCCGGGCAATCACGTTCGGGTGGCTTGCATGTTGATGGTGATTTGTCATATTCAACCGGTATCCCCCCGGGGGGGATGAATCAAGCCCGATCTCAACGGGCGGCAAAGGCAGGGCAGGCATCGTGATCGGTTACCTTACACGATTGGGAGCAAGGGCGTTTTCAACGCTGGTTTGCCTGTCGCTGGTCGTCTGGTCGCTGATGCCCGTGACAAGCCACACCCCCGCCGTGATTGAAACCCTTCAGGATCAGGCGCAGATGGTTGCCAATCATGGGCATTCTCATGGTCCGGAAGAAGACCTCATCTGGGCGATGCATGGCCATGGCCATGACGTTACCGATCACGATCACGGTTCCGCCGTTCTGAGCCGGGCCGCGATGCCCTCCCGTGGTTTTGGCTACACCACTCTGGGCAACATCACCTCTGCCCGGCTGGTGGACACGCCCGTCGCTCCGCCGAAACGACCTCCGCGCGTCTGATGACGGCCCTTTTCGGGCCGCTCGAAGACTTTTTCTACATCATGCGGAGTAACCACAATGAACCCAATCCCATTGGGCAGTCGCGGCATATCTTATCGAGCTGCCTTGCCCCTGTTCACCCTAACCCTTGCAGCCCTGGCGCTCATCTCGTCCCAAGCTGCTGCACATAACGTCACCGAAGGTGATGCTGGCTATATCCAGGGAATATGGGGGGTGAAGCTGATCCCCTTCACCTATCTGGGGGCCAAGCACATGGTCACCGGATATGACCATATCCTGTTCCTGCTGGGCGTCGTCTTCTTCCTCTACAAGATGAACCACGTCGCCATCTATGTCAGCCTGTTCGCGCTCGGTCATTCGACCACGATGCTGGCAGGCGTCTATTTTGGCTGGAACGTCAACGCCTACATCATCGACGCGATCATTGGTCTGTCGGTGGTCTACAAGGCGCTCGACAACCTGGGCGCCTACCAGCGCTGGTTCGGGTTCCAGCCCAACACCAAGGCCGCGACGCTGATCTTCGGCTTCTTCCACGGGCTCGGTCTGGCCACCAAGATCCTCGATTACGACATCGCGCCGGATGGGCTTCTGCCCAACCTTCTGGCGTTCAATATCGGGGTCGAGATCGGCCAGGTCCTCGCTCTCGCCACGATCCTGATCGCGATGGGGTGGTGGCGCAGGCAGCCCAGTTTCTGGCGCCATGCCTACACCGCCAACGTCGTCATGATGTCCCTGGGCTTCGTCCTCATGGGCTACCAGATCACCGGCCTTTTCGTCGCCAGCTGAACAACGGAGACAAGATATGTATAACGCACAGAAACCCGCCCCCGAAGAGCTGCCGTCGAGCGCGCAGCTTCTGAAATCCACCATCATCGCCTTCGTCGCCGCCTTGGCGATATTGGTCACCGTCGTGCTGCCTGCCGAATACGGGGTCGACCCGACCCGGATCGGCCGCGCGCTCGGCCTGACCGAGATGGGCGAGATCAAATCCATGCTTGCCGAAGAGGCCGAGATGGACAAGCAGGCGACCTCGACGGACGGCGATCAGTCGAGCCTGCTTGACGGTATCTTTGGCCTCATCGTGGGCACCGCCCAAGCGCAGGAGGCCGAGGTGTGGAAGGATGAAATCACTTTTACACTTAAGCCCGGTGAAGGGATCGAATGGAAACTGGCGATGGAGAAAGATGCCGTCGCCGAATACCGCATGATCGTCGAAGGCGGCCGGGTCAATTTCGACCTTCATGGCGACGGTTCGGGTGAATCGATCAGCTATGAGAAAGGGCGCGGTTCGACCGGCGAAGCGGGCGAGATCGTCGCGGTCTTCGACGGCAATCACGGATGGTTCTGGCGCAATCGCGACAGACAGGACGTGAAGATCACTCTCCAGCTTCGCGGCGATTACACCGCGTTGAAGCAGACCTACTGAGAAAGAAAGCAGCCATTCATGCACGATGTGGTCAATGGCTGCTTTTCACTCCAATTCGGCACGCCCGATTTCTTTCCGGATGCGACGATTGCCAGATTCATCGCGACCATTGATTATCTGATCATAAGCATTATCCCCGTCGAGTGATCGTCGGTGGCTATTCCACCTTTCCATGACAGGAGGCTTCGGTTTCAAGGGAACCGAGGTCTTCGAGGATCGGGCAATCGGGGCGGTGATCGCCAGCACAGGAATCGATCAAGCGCGCCAATGTCGACCGCATGGACCGAAGCTGCGCGATTTTCTCGTCGATCCGCCTCAAATGCCCTTTCGCAATCTGTTTGACATTGGCGCTTTCACGCGTGTCGTCCTCGTATAGTGCCAGAAGATTGCGGCAGTCCTCTATGGAGAACCCCAGCATGCGGGCCCGGCCCAGGAATGCCAGCTTATGCAGCTCGGCGTCCCGGAACACCCGGTAACCGTTCTCGCCGCGCAGCGGCTTCACCAGACCGATGTCCTCGTAGTAGCGGATTGTCTTTGCCGGAACGCCCGAAAGCCGGGCCACGTCTCCAATATTCATCTTGATCTCCTTTTCATTCAGCGGGTGCGTGCGATGCCGACACCACATGAGGCGTCGGCTCTGCCGTTTCGTCCATGCTGGGCCGGATCCGCCGCAGGCGCAGAGCGTTGGTCAGCACGAAGACCGAAGACAACGCCATCGCCCCCGCCGCCAGAACCGGCGACAGCAACAGACCAAAGGCCGGGTACAATACCCCTGCCGCCACCGGGATCAGCGCGGTGTTATAGCCGAAGGCCCAAAACAGGTTTTCGCGGATATTGCGCATCGTATGGCGAGACACCGCGAAGGCGTTGACCACGCCGCGCAGGTCGCCTGACATCAACACCACGTCAGCCGACTCAATGGCGACGTCCGTGCCGGTGCCAATGGCGATACCGACATCCGCCGCGGCCAGAGCCGGCGCGTCGTTGATCCCGTCGCCGACGAAGGCAACCTTGCGACTGCCACCGCGCAGCTCATCAAGCGCCGCAACCTTGCCGTCGGGCAACACGCCCGCGACGACATGGTCGATACCGGTTTCCCGCGCGATGGCTTCGGCCGTTTCGCGCTTGTCGCCGGTGATCATGGCGACCTTCAGGCCCTGTTCGTGCAGCGCCGCGATGGCCGCCGCGCTGGCGGGTTTCACCGGGTCCGCGACCGCGATCACCGCCGCGACATTGCCGTCGATCGCGGCAAAGAGCGCGGTGCGCCCCCGCGCTGCCAGTTCGGCCTCGCGCTTGGTCAGCGTGCCGGGTTCCAGCTCTTCACGCTGCATCAGCCGGTCGGCGCCGATCAGCACATCACGCCCGTCGACCGTGGCGCGGACACCGTATCCGGTGATCGATTCGAACCGTTCTACCTTGCGGCGTGCCGTGTTTTCGGCGCGGGCGGCGCGGACGATCGCCACGGCGATCGGGTGTTCGGACTGTTCCTCGACGGCCGCGACGAGGCCAAGCACCTCGGCGCGATCAAATCCATCGGCCAGGACCAGGTCGGTCAGTTCGGGGCGGCCTTCGGTGACCGTTCCGGTCTTGTCCAGCGCCACCACGTCGACCGAGGTCAGCTGCTGCAGCGCATCGCCCTTGCGGAACAGAACCCCCATTTCGGCCGCGCGCCCGGTCCCGACCATGATCGAGGTCGGCGTGGCCAGCCCCATGGCGCAGGGGCAGGCGATGATCAGCACCGACACACCCGCCACCAGCGCCAGCGTCAGTGCCGGGCTGGGCCCGACGATTAGCCAGGCCAGAACGGTCAGCACGGCGACGGTCATCACCGCAGGCACGAACCACAGGGTGATCCGGTCGACCAGCCCCTGGATCGGGAGTTTCGCGCCCTGCGCCTCTTCAACCATGCGGATGATCTGCGACAGCGTGGTGTCGGCGCCGACCCGGGTGGCGCGGAACCGGAAGCTGCCAGCGCCATTCACGGTGCCCCCGGTGACCGGATCGCCGGACGCCTTGGCCACCGGGACCGGTTCGCCGGTGATCATGCTTTCGTCGACATGGCTTTCACCCTCGGTCACCTCGCCATCGACGGCGATGCGTTCGCCGGGCCGAACCACGAGGATGTCGCCCGCGCGCAGTTCTTCCAGCGCGACCTCGACCGGTTCGCCGTCACGCAGGACATTGGCGGTGCGCGCCTGCAACCCGAGCAGTTTCTGGATCGCGGCCCCGGTGCGCCCCTTGGCGCGCGCCTCCATGAACCGGCCCAGAAGGATCAGAACGACGATCACCGCCGCCGCTTCGAAATAGACCGCGCGGACGGCTTCGGGCATCAGCCCCGGCAGGAAGGTCGCCACCACCGAATAGGTATAGGCCGCGCCGGTGCCCACCGCGACCAGGCTGTTCATGTCCGGCGCGCCGCGCAGCAGTGTCGGAATGCCCTTGGTATAGAAGCCCCGCCCCGGGCCAACGAGAACAGCCGTCGTCAGGACGAACTGGATCAGCCAACTGGCCTGATGACCGATGGTCCCGCCGATGAAGTCGTGCACCCCCGGAATCAGATGGCCGCCCATTTCCATCGCGAAGACCGGCAGCGCCAGGACCGCCGCGAAGATCGCCTTGCGGGCGATCTCGCGCGCCTCGGCATCCTTGCGGGCGGCGCGGTCTTCCGACTCTGTCGCTTCGGCGATTTCCGCCGGGTATCCGATCTCGGTCGAGGCGGCGATCAGGGCCGATATATCGACGGCGCCTTCGAGATAGGTGACCGTGGCCGTTTCCGCGGCAAGGTTCACGTTGACGTCAAGAACGCCCGGCATCGCCTCCAGCGCCTTGTCCACCCGCCCCACGCAGGACGCACAGGACATCGACGCGATGCTGAGCGTCACCGACGCGGTCCGGGCCGGATAGCCGAGGTCATCCAGCGCCGAAGCGACTTTTTCCAGGCCCGGCCCCTCGTCCATATCGAACTGCGCGGTTTCACTGGCAAGGTTCACGGACACCCCGCTCACCCCCGGAAGTCCGCGCAACGCCTTGTCCACACGTCCGACACACGAAGCGCAGGACATCCCTTCGATCGACAATTTATAATGCTGCGCTTGTGACATTTGCGCCTCCATTTTCAGGTTTCGCAATGCAATTTAGCGATTCCAGTGACTGGAAGGTCAAGGAATGTAGAAATATTTTTTGCTCTTGACCTTACAGCGGCGGAAAGCCCGAGTTTGGCGACGCCAAAAGGAGACAGTCTATGAAATTCAACGTTCCCGACATGAGCTGTGGTCACTGCACGGCCGCCATAACGAAAGCGATCAAGGCGCTGGACGGAAATGCCGAGGTGGGCTGCGACCTGTCCTCGCGCAGCGTCACCGTGAAAACTGTCCTGGACGAAAAGACCGTTGGCGCCGCGATCAAGGATGCCGGCTATGAAGCGAACGTCATAGCCCCGGCCTGAAGGCAGCGGATGCCGCGGACCAGCGCGGCATCCGGCACGATCGTCTCGGAAGACTGACCCGCCACTCAAGGTTCATCCGTTCGGAACCGGATCCCTTTGGGTTGATATGCCGGGTGGCGCAGCCGTCAGCCGCGCGGGGCTTTCAGATTGCGCAGCGTGGCTGACGGTTGCGGTGAACAGGCGCTCGGCGAACGCCTTGGGCGTATGATGGCCAAGCGCCGGATGGGGGCGCCGCTCATTGCGATCTGCCGCCGAGGCACGGATCACGGCGCGGGCATGGAACATGTTGCGGAACATGATTTCGTTGAGGAATTCGTCGCGCATGCGCCCGCTGATACTTTCCACGCAGCCGTGTCTCGCATCGGCTTGCCCCGCGCGATGCAATGCCATCCGCGGCAACATGCCCCTAATCCCGGCACTGCCGGTCGCGCAGTTTGTGCAGGAAGTCGAGACAGGCCTCGATCTGTGCAATCTCGATATATTCGTCGGGAATATGCGCCTGATCGATACTGCCGGGACCGAACACCACGCTGGGCAGGCCTTCTCGGTCGAAACAGCCCGCGTCGGTACCGAACGGCGCCGCGCTGAACCCGTTTTCGCCGCTCAGCTGGCGCACCACGCTCAGCGCCGATGACCCGGGATCGAAGCGCAGCCCGGGATAGTTCGACACCGTTTCGGTGACGATCGCGGCCTGCGGGAACCGGTCCTGCATCTCGGTCTGCAACTCGGACAGATAGGCCTCGATCCGCCCCATCGCCGCGATGCCGTCATCGGGCGGGGTGACGCGCAATTCCCAGTCGAGGCTGCAATCCTCAGCAAGGATGCTGCGCCCGGCCCCGCCGTGAACCGTGCCCACGTTGACGGTGTTGAACGGCGGCTGGAACGGGCTGTCTGGCAAGGGTGCGGCGGCAAATTCCCGCCCCAGCCCTTCGAGGAACGTGATGAAGCGGGCCGCGTAGTGGATCGCGCTGATACCGCGCGCGGGGTCCGAGGAATGACCGGCAACGCCGGTGAACCGCGTGGTGCGTTCGAACCCGCCCTTGTGCCCCGCAACCACCTTCATCGCGGTCGGTTCGCCGACGATCACCGCCGCCGGCTTCATCCCCGCCGCCACGATCTGCCGCGCCAGGCCCGGCGCCCCGATCGAACCGGGCTCCTCGTCATAGGAAAACGCAAGGTGCACGGGCCGTTTCAGCGGCGCCGCGACCAGTTCGGGCACGATCGCCAGGGCACAGGCCAGAAACCCCTTCATGTCGACCGATCCCCGGCCATAGACGCGCGCCCCTTCCCGGGTCAGTTCGAAAGCTGGCCTGGCCCAGGCCTGACCGTCGATTGGCACCACGTCGGTATGACCCGACAGCGCCACGCCGCCATCGACCGCCGGGCCGATAGTGGCGAACAGGTTGTGCCGCAAGCCGCTGTCATCGCTGCCCAGATCGGCATAAACCCCGTGGTCTTTCAGGTAGGACCGGATGTAGTCGGTAATATCAAGGTTGGATCGCCCCGACAGGCTGGGAAACCGGATCAGGTCGTCGAGAATGCCAAGCGTGTTGTCCAGAATGCGGGTCAACGATGATGGTTCCTGTTGCATGGATCACCGCAGTTTCTGCCGATTGAACGCAAAGTCAACGCACGGATACCGGTCGGGCACCGCTTGCTGCAACGGGACCCCTAGAGATTCTGCGCACGGTTGAGCGTGTTGAACAGGTTGCCGAGGATCGAGGTCAGGGTCAGCGCGTCGTTGATCGGCGCCTCGGTCGCCATCACCAGATCGCCGGGATTCACCTGGAACCTGCCCGCCGAAAACAACCCGTCCGCCGAGGTCAGATCAAGGGTGAAGATCACCCTGTCCTTTTCCGGCCCCGTCTTTCCCGACCTCCCCGCGTAATCGCGCAGGATCAGCAACCCTTTCGGATCGGCCCGGTTGTCCTGCAATCCGCCGATCAGGGCCACCGCCTCCATCGCCGAAAGCGTATCCTTGGGAAACAGGTGCAAATCTTCCCTGCCGGTCGCGCCGAAAGACAGGAAAGTGCGGTCGTCTGGCCGGATATGCACCTGATCCCCGCCCTTCAGCCGGGTATTCAACGCGGGGTTCTGCAGCAGCTTGTCCACCGACGTGCCGAAAATTTGGCCACCCCGCGCCAGCCGGACCTGCGGATTGTTCATGTTCGCGGGTACCCCCCCGCCGGCCGCGATCAGCGCGGTGATGGTGAAATTGCGATCCGGCAACGGATAGCTGCCGGGACGGTTGACGCCGCTGACAAGATCCACCGCGTTGTTCCGCCCCTCGGTCAGCTCAAGCTGCAGCTGGGCCGACGGCACGACGATTTCGAGTTCCGATTGCAATTTTTCCCGGGCCAGATCCGACGTCATCCCGCGCACCGATACCTGGCCGACATAGGGCATGAATATGCTGCCATCGGTGCCGATCGTGACGTCCTGAAGCTGCACATCCTTCTGGTTCAGAGGGGTCAGAAGGGAATCGTCGCTGCTGTCCCATATGCGCAGGCTCAACCGGTCGCCGGGCTGCAACCTTTGCGTCGCGGCGCCCTGGCTGGCGCCGATCCAGTTTTCGGACAGCTGCGTGCCCGTCGCGGGCCAGCGCGCCAGTGTGGGCAGGAATTCGCGTGTCACCGCATAGATGGCGAAATCGGCCTCTGCCTCCTGCGCCTCCCGCAATATGTCGCTGCTCAGAGGCGCGCCACCGGGCAGCTCGCTGCAGGCAGCCAGAACAAGGGCCAGGCCGGTCGTGGCCAGGGTCGAAAGCAGGGGGCGCATTGAGAATCCTGTTTTGACAGCGAGATTGCCGCGCAGGATACCGGCCTGCAGGCGGAGATCAATTCTTTCCGGTCCTTCCAAGGTTTCCGTGACACCGTGAACGAAACATTTACGTTAACAATGCTTTCCTTGCAGGACCGGCGCCCCTTCCATAAAACTGACTGCAACGACGAAAGGCATCGCGGGAAGCTACAGCCGCAGATTGAATGAGATTGGACACGACATGATTACTCCCGTTCTGCTCTGCGGTGGCTCTGGAACCCGGCTCTGGCCGCTTTCGCGCAAATCCTACCCCAAGCAATTCGCCCGCCTGATGGGAGAGGAAAGCCTGTTTCAGGCCTCGGCGCGGCGGCTTTCCGGCGACGGTTTCACCGCGCCCGTGATCTTGACCGGCGAACCGTTCCGCTTCATCGTCACCGAACAGCTGGCGCAGGTCGAACAGGCCCCCAGGGGGATCCTGATCGAACCGGAAGGGCGCAATACCGCTCCGGCCGTTCTTGCCGCCGCCCTGTGGTTGCTGCAGCAGGATGAAGATGCGCTGATGCTGGTGGCGCCCTCCGATCACGTGATCCCTGAAACCGAAAACTTCCGCGAAGCCGTCAAGGCTGCAGTGCCGCGTGCAAGGGCAGGCGATCTGGTGACCTTCGGCATCGCCCCGACCCGGCCCGAAACGGGATACGGATATCTGGAACTGGCCGCAGGCGCGGATGTCCGGGCCGCCGAACCCCAGAGCCTGTCACGCTTCGTGGAAAAACCCGATGCCGATCGCGCCGCCGAAATGCTGACCGCCGGCAATTTCCTGTGGAATGCCGGGATTTTCCTTTTCAGCGCGGAAACCATCGTCGCCGCCTATCGCAAACATGCCCCGGCGCTGGTCGAAACGGTTGGCAAGGCGCTTTCGGGCGCGCGCCGCGATCTGGGTTTCACCCGGCTGGAAGCCGAGGACTGGATGCGTGCCGAGGATATCTCGATCGATTACGCGATCATGGAAAAGGCCGACAACCTCGCAGTGATGCCCTATGGGGCGGGCTGGTCCGACCTGGGCGGCTGGGATGCGGTTTGGCTGGAAAGCGGTCCGGATGACGCCGGCAATGTCTGTTCCGATCAGGCCACGGCGATCGATTGCCGCGACACGCTGCTGCGTTCGGAATCCGACGCGCTGGAACTGGTCGGCATCGGGCTGCAGGATGTGATCGCCGTTGCGATGCCCGACGCGGTGCTTGTCGCGCACAAATCCGAAGCGCAGCGGGTCAAGGAAGCCGTGACTGCACTGAAGGCGAAGCCGGCCAAGCAGGCGGTGGAATTTCCCAAGGATCACCGCCCCTGGGGATGGTTCGAAAGCCTCGTGGTCGGCGACCGTTTCCAGGTCAAGCGGATCCATGTGCATCCCGGTGCGGCGCTGTCGCTGCAAAGCCACCACCACCGGGCCGAACACTGGATCGTGGTACAGGGCACTGCGCAGGTGACGGTCGACGGTGAAACGACGCTGGTGAGCGAGAACCAGTCGATCTACGTGCCTCTCGGCGCGGTGCACCGGATGGAAAACCCCGGCAAGGTGCCGATGGTCCTGATCGAGGTGCAGACCGGTTCCTATCTCGGCGAGGATGACATCATCCGCTACGAAGACGTCTATGCCCGCGACTAGCTCAGGACAATCGTCGCTTCACCTCGCCATTGCGCCCTGCTATGCCCGACCCGGTGCAGAACGCGATGGCGCGTACCCTCTGCCGCCCCATGATCCCTTGTGCGCAGGTGTTGCATGAAAACCGTGATCCTCATCCCAGCCCGCTATGCCTCGACCCGGTTTCCGGGCAAGCCGCTGGCCGAACTGACCCTGCCCTCGGGTGAAAAGAAATCCCTGATCCGGCTCAGCTGGGAAGCGGCCATGCGGGTTCAGGGCGTGGACGAGGTGCATGTCGCCACCGATGACGATCGCATCCGGACCCATGCCGAAAGCTTCGGCGCCAGCGTCATCATGACCAGCCCCGACGCCGAAAACGGCACCGCGCGCTGTGCCGATGCGCTGGCCAATGGCCATGTCGAGGCCGACCTTGTGGTCAACCTGCAGGGTGATGCGCCGCTGACCCCGTCCTGGTTCGTCGAGGATCTGATCGCCGCGATGAAGGAAGACGAGGCCGCGCAGGTCGCCACGCCGGTGCTGCAATGCGATGCGCTGACCTATGGCCATTTCGTCGAGGACCGCAAGGCGGGCCGGGTCGGCGGCACCACCGCCGTTTTTGACCGCAACCTGCACGCGCTCTATTTTTCGAAAGAAGTTTTGCCCTATATAGATCCCGGCAAGGTGCCCGCCGATGACATCCCGGTCTATCACCATGTCGGTGTCTATGCCTATCGGCCCGCGGCTTTGCGCGCCTACACGTCCTGGCCCGAAGGCCAGCTGGAAAAACGCGAAGGGCTGGAACAGCTGCGTTTCCTGGAAAACGGCCAGGTGGTACGCTGTGTCATCGTCGAAGGCCGCGGCCGGGTGTTCTGGGAACTGAACAACCCCGAGGACGTGGCGCGCATCAACTCCGTTCTGAAGGAACAATAATGTCCGTGTTAGAGACCAAAACCGTCATGGTCGGCGATATCGCCATCGGTGGCGCCAATCCCATCGCGCTGATCACCGGGCCGTGCCAGCTGGAAAGCCTCGATCATGCGCGGATGATGGCGGAAAAGATCGCCGAGGCCTGCGCCGAAAGCGGCACGAAATTCATCTTCAAGGCCAGCTACGACAAGGCGAACCGGTCCTCGATCACCACCGAGCGGGGACTGGGCATGGAAAAGGGGCTCGAGATCCTGGGCCGCATCAAGGAAGAATTCGGCGTGCCGGTTCTGACCGATGTACACGAACCCGGCCACTGCGCCCCGGCGGCCGAAGTCTGCGACGTGTTGCAGATCCCCGCCTTCCTGTGCCGGCAGACCGATTTGCTGATCGCCGCCGGGGAAAGCGGCGCGGCGATCAACGTGAAGAAGGGCCAGTTTCTCGCACCCTGGGACATGGGCAACGTGGCCGAAAAGATCGCCTCGACCGGCAATGAGCGCATCCTGCTCTGCGATCGCGGCACGTCGTTCGGGTACAACACGCTGGTCACCGATTTTCGCGGATTGCCGATCATGGCGCGCACCGGCTATCCGACCGTGTTCGACGCCACCCATTCGGTGCAGCAGCCGGGCGGACAGGGCACCACGTCGGGCGGTCAGCGCGAATTCGCCCCGGTACTGGCCCGGGCGGCCTGCGCGGTCGGTGTTTCGGCGCTGTTCATCGAAACCCACCAGGATCCCGACAACGCGCCGTCGGACGGGCCGAACATGATTCCGGTGGATCAGATGGGGGCCCTGATTTCCCGCCTGCGCGCCTTCGATGCGCTCAGCAAGGAAATCTGACGGGCCGTACCCTCAGTCGAGCAGCGAGAACAGATAACGACCGTAGCTCGACTTGCGGTGCAGCTCGGCATGGGCACGCAGTTCCTCGGCACTGATCCAGCCTGCATGGAAGGCGATTTCCTCGGGGCAGCCGACCTGCTGGCCTTGTCGATCCGACAAGGTGCGTACGAAATTCCCAGCATCCAGAAGCGACCCGTGGGTGCCGGTATCGAGCCAGGCAAACCCGCGGCCCAGTTGCTGCACCGTCAGCAGCCCGTCGGCCAGGTAGGATTCCAGAAGACTGGTGATTTCCAGTTCGCCGCGCGCGGACGGTTCGACCGCCCGCGCCCGTTCCGGCGCGCTGCCGTCGAGGAAATAGAGACCGGTCACGGCAAAGGGCGACGGCGCCCGCGCGGGTTTCTCGACGATGCCGCGGACATTCCCGTCAGCGTCGAAATCCGCCACGCCATAGCGTTCCGGATCGGCCACGCGGTAGCCGAAGGCGGTGCTCTTTTCCGATCGGTCCGCGGCAATCAGGTGCTCCGTCAGCCCGTGGCCGAAAAAGATGTTATCGCCCAGCACCATCGCGCTTGGCGCCCCGTCGAGGAATTCCTCGGCAAGGATATAGGCCTGCGCCAACCCGTCGGGACTGGGCTGCACGATATAGCTCAGGGACAGGCCCCACTGGCTGCCATCACCAAGGGTGCGGATGAACTGATCCTGATCCTGCGGCGTGGTGATCACCGCGATGTCCCGTAATCCCGCCAGCATCAGCGCCGACAGCGGGTAATAGATCATCGGCTTGTCATAGACCGGCAGAAGCTGTTTCGACACACCGGTGGTGATCGGGAAAAGCCGCGTGCCGGACCCGCCGGCCAGAATGATGCCTTTGCGTTGGGTCATGTCACATCCACTTCTTTCAATATACGGGCAAGCCCATCGCGCCAACCGGGCGCGGCAATGCCGAAATCAGTCTCTATTGCAGCGCAATCAAGCCGTGAATTGAGCGGCCGGCGTGCCGGGCTGGGATACTCGGTGCTGGGAATACCCGTAACCGACACCTTGCGCCCGGCCTGCGCGAAGATCTCGCGCGCGAAATCCGCCCAGCTGACCCAGGGGGTGCCGCCGTAATGATAGGTGCCGCCCCTCTGTCCCGCCGCCAAGGCACGCGCCATGATCAGCAGACTCGCCGCGATATCGGCGGCGGGGGTCGGCCCGCCGACCTGATCATCGACGATATTCAGCGCATCGCGCCTTTCCGACAGGCGCAGCATGGTCTTCACGAAATTCTGCCCATGCGCGGAAACCACCCATGACGTGCGCAGGATGACATGGCCACCCCCCGCCGCGCGCACGCCTTCTTCGCCCTTCAGCTTGGACCGGCCATAGGCGTTTTGCGGTGAAACAGGGTCTGTTTCCTTCCAGGGGCGTGTCCCGGATCCATCGAAAACATAATCGGTCGAGACATGCAGGAAGGGCAGCGATTTTTCGGCACAGGCGCGCGCCATCGCGGCCGGGGCATCGCCGTTGATGATCGTGGCAAGCGCCTCTTCCTCCTCGGCCCGGTCGACCGCCGTATAGGCCGCCGCGTTGATCACCGCCTCCGCGTCGCTGGCCCGGATCGCGGCGGCACAGGCCTCGGGATCCGACAGGTCAGCCTGATCTCGGCCCAGCGCGATCACATCCGCCTGTCGCTGCAATTCGGTGGCAACCTGGCCGGTTCTGCCGAAGACAAGGATCTTCATCGCTTCATCCCGTTCCCAACCGTTCACCAACGCCGTCGCGGTTCTGCAGCGCGCGCCACCAGTCTTCGTTGTCCAGATACCATTGCACGGTCTTTTTCAGACCCTGTTCCACCGTAACCGACGGCCGCCATCCCAGTTCTTCGCGGATGCGCGCGGGATCGATCGCATAGCGCGCATCATGGCCCGGACGGTCAGCCACGAAGGTGATCTGATCGGTATAGGGCCGGCCATCGGCGCGCGGGCGCAATTCATCAAGGATGGCACAGAGCGTTTTCGCCAGTTCAAGATTGCTCCGCTCGTTTTCGCCGCCGATATTGTAGGATCGGCCCACCTGTCCCTTGTCCAGCACCGTCAGAAGCGCATCGGCATGATCTTCCACATAAAGCCAGTCGCGGATGTTCGAGCCGTCGCCATAGATCGGCAGGTCCTTTCCTGCCAAAGCGTTGAGGATGATCACCGGGATCAGCTTTTCGGGGAAATGGTAGGGGCCGTAATTGTTGGAACAATTGGTCAGCAGGACGGGCAGGCCATAGGTTTCATGCCACGCCCGCACAAGGTGATCGGAAGATGCTTTCGAGGCGGAATAGGGACTGCGCGGATCATATGGCGTGGCTTCGGTGAACTTGACCGAGGGGTCGGCGGGCAGGCTGCCGAACACCTCGTCGGTGGACACGTGGTGAAACCGGAACGCCTCAGGCCTACCCTTGCGTTCCCACAGGGCGCGCGCCGATTGCAGCAGGTTGTAGGTGCCCATCACGTTGGTTTCGATGAACACGCCCGGTCCGTCGATCGACCGGTCGACATGCGATTCCGCCGCCAGGTGCAACACCGCGTCGGGCGCATGTTTGACAAAACAGGCCTCGACCGCCGCCGCATCGCGGATATCGACCCTTTCAAACGCGTAAAGCGGGCTGTCCGCGACGGGGGCCACGTTGTCGAGGCAGGCCGCATAGGTCAGCGCATCGAGATTGACGACCTCGTGCCCCCGCCCAACCGCCCGGCGCACCACCGCCGAGCCAATGAAACCCGCGCCACCGGTCACCAGCAGTTTCATCCGGTGGCTCCTTCATAGATGAACGGGCTGGTGAAATCGGCCAGCGCGGGCGCGTTGGCGTCTTTTTCCGACAGGATGGGTTCACCCCCTTCCAGCGGCCAGTCGATACCGCAACTGTCCCAGGCCACCGCGCCGTCACAATCGGGCGTGTAATAATCGGTGCATTTGTAGACGATCTCGGTATCGGGTTCGAGCGTCATGAACCCGTGCAGGAACCCCGCCGGGATCCACAGTTGCCTGCCGTTGTCGAAGCTCAGTTCCGCGCCCACCCATTTGCCATAGCTTGGCGATCCGACCCGGATATCGACGGCGACATCGAACAATCGGCCGCGGCCACAGCGCACCAGCTTGCCCTGCGCATGCGGCGGTGCCTGGAAATGCAGCCCGCGCACCGTTCCGGTTTCACGCGAAAAGGAATGGTTGTCCTGCACGAAGTCGGGCAGGTTCAGTCCCGCCTGTTCCAGCCGCTTCCTGTTCCAGCTTTCGGAAAAGAAACCCCGGTGATCCCCGAAACGGTCCGGTGTGATAACCAGCACATCGGGCAGGTCCGTCTTGGTGATCTGCATCAGGGTCGACTTTCGGTAAAGTAGCGTATTCGGGCTCATTATAGGCATCATTCAGCGGAGTCACAGATGCGTTCTGCGACACGTTCAGGGAATGCGACGTACTTCTTTCCCGTTTTTGATTCCCTAGCGATCAATGGATAGGTTATTCAGGAAGAAAGTCGCTAAGCCCCAATAAAGATTTATCTCGCATGAAAAAGATTATCGCCGTCGCCGGTATCGGCTATGTGGGCCTGTCCAACGCGATCCTTCTGGCGCAGCACAACACGGTGCGCGCGCTCGATCTGAACCCGGAACGGGTGGACCTTGTCAACGCGCGCAAAAGCCCGATCGTGGATGCCGACGCGGAACGCTACCTGGCGGATAAGACCCTCGACCTGACCGCCACCACCGATGCGGAAGACGCGTTTCGCGGTGCCGATTTCATCATCATCGCCACGCCCACCGACTATGATCCCTCAGCCAACTATTTCAACACCGCCTCGGTCGAAGCGGTGGCGGCACAGGCGGTCAGGTGCAATCCCGAAGCCACCATCGTGATCAAATCCACCGTTCCGGTGGGCTTCACCGCCCGGCTGGCCGCCGACCTGGGAAGCGACCGCATCATCTTCAGCCCGGAATTCCTGCGCGAAGGCCACGCGCTGCACGACAACCTCTACCCGTCCCGGATCATCGTCGGCGCGCAGACCCCTGAGGCGCATGAATTCGCCGAACTGCTGCGCGAAGGGGCCGAGGCAGA
>JAWVXM010000005.1:0-29211 GCA_033723255.1 Thalassovita sp. | reverse complement strand
GCGAATTGTCGCGGGTGTTCGAACCGGTGCCGCAGGTTTTGCGCAACGTGCGCTTTGATCCGGCGCGCGCCCCGCTGGAAGCCGATTGCGTGCAGGATGCCATCGCCGCGGGCGAAAAGCGGCTTGGATCCGACGGCCGGCTTCTGATCCGCAAATCGGGCACCGAGCCGTTGATCCGGGTGATGGGCGAATCCACCGACCCGGCGTTGCTGGACGAGGTCATCACCTCGATCTGCGAAACCGTCGAAACCGTCTGTTAAGCCGGAACAGAGCTTGGAACCGGGTCAGAATAGGACCAGCACCGCCCCCATGATGGCGCAGCCCAGGCTGGCATAGGCGCCGTCGATCAGGGTCAGCATGCTTGGCCGCCGGGCAAAGGCGTAATTGGTGGCGAGCCACGGGGTGACCAGGAACAACCCGATGCCCAGCCCGGCAACGATGCCTTCGCCAAGCGCGTCGATGCCGGCTAGGGCAAGGACATGGCGCATCATGCCCGCCACCAGGACCATGCAGATGAACGACACGATATAGGGCATCGGCGACCGGTCCCGGGGCTGACCTTCTTCGTTCAGCTCAACGCCCGATGCCGCGATCCACGCCTTGGCGTTGACCATGTACCAGACCGCGCCAAAGGCATAAGCGGCGATCGCCGCGACGATTACATTTGCGAATTCCATTTTCCCCTCCCTTTTCGGCTCGCGCCTTTTTTGAGGAGACTGCCCGATCGGGCGGGGCGTGGCTAGGGGTTTACGCCTGCCAGAGTACAGACTAACGCCCATTCATCCGCCGTGACCGGCTGTACCGACAGGCGGGAATTTTTCACCAGAACCATGTCGGCAAGCCGCTCATCCGCCTTGATCTGGTCCAGCGTGACCGGGGTTTTGACCGGCTCCACCGCCTTGATGTCGACGCATTCCCAGCGGGGATCGTCGGTGGTGCTGTCGGGATGCGCCTCGGCGCAGATCTCGACAACGCCGACGATCGCTTTTTCCTTCTGCGAATGGTAGAAGAAGCCGCGATCGCCGATCTTCATTTCGCGCATGAAGTTACGCGCCTGGTAATTGCGCACGCCGTCCCATTCCTCGCCCTGTTCGCCCTTGGCCATCTGGTTTTCCCAGCTCCAGGTCGAGGGTTCGGATTTGAACAGCCAGTAACGCATCAGCCGATTACCTTTTTCCATTCGATCAGTTCGACCTTATCGAACAGGCCCGCCTTGGCATAGGGGTCGTTCGCGGCCCAGTCTTCGGCCGCCGCCATATCGGCGACATCGAGGATGACCAGCGATCCGGCCATGTCACCATCGACGATCAGCGGGCCGGCCTGCGCCACCACGCCGGTGGCGTCGATATAGGCCAGGTGCTCGGCCCGGTTGGCCTTGCGGATTTCAAGCGCGCCGTTCTTGTCACGGGCGATCAGGGCTATCAGCATTCATTCCTCCTTCAATGGTCGGGATAGCAGCATGTCCATCGCCTGAAGCAGCTGAAGCCTGCCGTCAAGCAAGGCGACCACCGCTTCGGTGATCGGCATGTCGATTTTCATTTCACGCGCCCGATCCAGTACCGCACGGGCGGTGGCGGCGCCTTCGACCGTCACCGAGGCGTCGAAGCTTTCGCCCCGGCCCAGCGACAGGCCATAGCGGTAATTGCGCGACTGCTCCGAGGTGCAGGTCAGCGTCAGGTCGCCGAAACCCGACAGCCCGGCCAGCGTTTCGGGCTGCGCTCCAAGCGCCATCGCCATGCGCTGCATTTCGGCATAGCCGCGCGTCATCAGTGCCGCGCGCGCGCTTTCGCCCAATCCCGCGCCCATCACCGCGCCGGACGCGATCGCGATCACGTTTTTCAACGCCCCGCCAAGTTCGGCGCCGATGGTGTCGGGCGTGCGGTAAATCCGCAGATTGGGCGTCGTCAGATCCGTTTGCAGCCGTCTGCGCGCCGCATCATCGCGGCAGGCAAGGGTCAGCGCGGTGGGCAGGCCGCGGGCGATATCGGTGGCGAAACTGGGGCCGGTCAGGATTGCGGGGATCGACGAGGGGATCAGTGCTTCGATGATCCCGGTAGGGCCAAGCCCGGTCGACAATTCGACGCCCTTGCAGCACGCCACCAGCGGGTGGCCGGAAAGGGCCAGCTTGTGCAGCACCAGAAGGTCGCGCAGCCGCTGCATCGGAACGGCCAGAAGAACCGGGATTTCAGCCGGAACAGTCTCTAATTCGGTGATGATCTGCAGGGAATCGGGCAGGGCCACACCGGGCAGGCGCCGGGTGTTTTCGCGGGCCTGCCGCATTTCCCGCGCATGGTCGGCATTGCGCGTCCAAAGCTGCACAGGCGTCCCCGTACCGGCCAGCGAAATCGCCAGCGCCGTGCCGAATGCCCCCGAACCTGCAACCGCGATCATGCCTTGGCCCCCTTTTTCCCCGATCCAAGCAGAGCCTTGGCCTGTTTGTCCAGCGGCCAGCGCGGGCGCGCGACCAGGGTCATGTCATCCGTGTGGCCCAGCCGGAACCGTTCCAGCCCGGCATAGGCGATCATCGCCGCGTTGTCGGTGCAAAGCGCCAGCGGCGGGGCGGTGAAGGTCACGCCCGCTTCCGCCGAAACAGTCTCTAACCCGGCCCGGATCGATTTATTCGCGGCGACGCCACCGGCCACGGCCAGCACCGGTTGCGCGGGATTCTCGGCCATGTAGAGCGCCAGCGCGCGGCGCGTTTTTTCGGCCAGAACGTCCGCAACGGCGGCCTGGAACCCGGCGGCGAGATCGGCGCGGTCCTGCACCGTCAGCCCGCCCTTTTCCGCGATGATCTGATCGCGGGTGCGCAACAGCGCGGTTTTCAGCCCGGAAAAGGACATATCGCAGCCTTCGCGATCCAGCAGCGGGCGCGGGAAGCGGAACCGTTCCGCGTCGCCCTCTCGCGCCTCGGTTTCGACCGACGGGCCGCCGGGCTGCGGCAATCCCAGCAGGCGCGCGGTCTTGTCGAAGGCTTCGCCCGGTGCATCGTCGATGGTGCCGCCCAAGCGGCTGAAATCTTCCGGTCCCCTGACCAGCAGGAACTGGCAATGCCCGCCAGATACCAGAAGCATCAGGTAGGGAAAGGCGATTCCATCGGTCAGCCGCGGGGTCAATGCGTGACCGGCAAGGTGGTTCACCCCGATCAGCGGTTTGCCCGATCCGGCGGCCAGCCCCTTGGCGCACATCACCCCCGACAGGACCCCGCCGATCAGCCCGGGACCCGCGGTGACCGCGATGGCGTCGACATCGGCAAGCGCCAGCCCCGCCTGTTCCAGCGCCTGTTTCACGCAGATATCGATCTTTTCCGCATGCGCCCGGGCGGCGATTTCGGGCACCACGCCGCCGAATTCGGCGTGCAGTTCGGTCTGGCCATAGACCACCGAGGACAGGATTTCCGGCAGTTCCCCGGCACTCTGGCGCACGACGGCCGCCGCGGTATCGTCGCAGCTGCTTTCCAGTCCCAGAATGGTGCGCGTGTGGCCCATGATCCCGCCCGTTGCATGAATGGTTCCCCGCAGGTAACACCGCAGACAGGTTCAAACAATCCCGGCTTGTGACATGGCGACACTCCTGCTGACCCGGCCCCTTGATTCTGCGCGGCGCTTCGCGGCGCAGCTGCGGGACAGGCTGGGCGATGTGCCGGTGGTGATTTCGCCGCTGCTGCGGATCGAACCGGCTGTGCCCGCCCCTGATCTGACGGGTGCGCGGGGGCTGATCTTCACCTCGCAAAACGCGCTTTGCGCGGTCGGTGACGGGCAGGGGCGGCGCTGTTATGCCGTTGGTGCGGCCACGGCGGCGGCGGCGCGGGGCAGGGGATTCGATCCGATCGCGGTGGAACCCGACGCCGAATCCCTGTTTCAGCGGATTTTGGCCGATCGCCCTCAGGGTCCGTTGCTGCATCTGCGCGGGTGCCATGCGCGCGGAAACCTGGCGGCGCGACTGACCGAGGCCGGTATCGAAACGCGGCAAAAGGTGGTTTATGAACAGGTCGAAACGGCGCTGACGGCAGAGGCCCGGGCGGCTCTGAACGGCGAATTGCCGGTGATTGTGCCGCTTTTTTCACCGCGCAGCGCGAAAATCTTCGCCCGGCAACAGGCCGGCACGGCGCCGATCCTGATCGCCGCGATGAGCGATGCGGTGATCGACGGGTTGGGAAATCTTCCGGTGACGCGGCTGGAACGGGCGGAAACGCCAGACGCCGACGCGATGATCGCCGCGATAGAGAGACTGATGGACGCAGGCAGGTTGCTTGAGGCTTCACTTGGTGGAAAGTAAGCTTGCATCAGTATTCAGGTTCACGAATATAAGAATCGAAAGGTAGGCGCAGGTGGCCGATCCCAAGCAATCCCCGGAGCTTTCCAAAGACAGTTCGGAAGAGATCGAGGACGCCGTCATCGTCGAAGATGAACAGGCGGACCCTACCGAACCCGGCACCGATGCCGCCGAGGCGGAAATTCTCGAAGCGGATGAATCCGAAACCGAGGACGTACCGGCAGAACCCGATGCGGCGGAGGAAGAAGCGGAACCCGAGCCCGAGCTTTCCGAGGCCGAGGAAAGTCCCGAAACTGAAACGCCGGAACCGGCCGTGACGCGCAGGGGCGGGTTCTGGCCCGCGCTTCTGGGCGGGGTTGTTGCCGCAGGGATCGGGGCCGGCGGGGCGCTTGTCCTGTTTCCGCAGGGGTTGTCGGGCGACGATGACGCCGAACAGGTTCAGCTGCTGCAATCGCAGCTTGATGAGCAGGCCAAGCAGATCGGCGACTTGGCCGGCAAGGTTGGCGGGCTGGTCCTTCCGCCCGATCTGAGCGGCGATTTCGCGGAGGTTTCCAAGGGGGTGCAGCAGAACGCCGACCGGCTTCAGCAGCTTGCGGCGCAGATCGCCGGCATCGAGGAGCGGATGGCGAACCTTGAAATGCGCCCGGTCACGGAATTCGCATCGAAAGAGGTCGTTTCGGCCTACGAGGCTGAGTTGAGGGCGCTGCAGCAGGCGATGGCCAGCCAGCGCAGCGAGATCGAAGAGATGTTGGCCGAGGCCGAGAGCAAGAAAGCCGATGCCGCCGAAAGCGCGCGCGAAGCGAAGCTGCGCGGCGTGCTGGCCCGGATCCGAATCGCGCTGGATAGCGGCGGATCCTTCGCGGATCCGCTGAGCGAACTGGAACTGGCGGGTGCCGAGGTGCCGGGTGGGTTGAAACGCGCGGTCGACGGCGTGCCCACCGTTGCGACGTTGCGCGAAGCCTTCCCCGATGCGGCCCGCGCTGCGCTGCGGGCATCACGGGACACCGAAACCGGTGGCGGCGTTTTGACCTTCCTGCGCGATCAGCTGGGTGTGCGGTCGCTGGAACCGCGCGAAGGGGCAGATCCGGATGCGGTGCTGTCGCGGGCCGAGGCGGCGCTGAAAGCGGGGCACTTGAACGATGCGATCGCCGAATTGCAGGCCTTGCCGGAACAGGGCCGGGTCGAGCTGACCGATTGGATGGCGCTGGCGGCCGTGCGGGCCGATGCGCTGGCCGCGGTCGAGGCCCTGAGCCAGCAGTTGATGAGCAATTGAAGGGATAACGATTGATGCTTTGGTCACTTATCAAGATTGTGGTTTTCGTTGTCCTCGTCGCGGCGGCGGCGCTTGGCGCGGCGCATCTTCTGGAAATGGAAGGCGGTGTGCGCATTGCCTTTGCCGGGATCGAACTGAACCTGACGCCGCTGACATCGGTCATCGCCTTCCTGGTGCTGCTGGTGTCGCTGTGGCTGTTGCTGAAACTTGCCTCGCTCGCCGTCGCGGTCCTGAAATTCCTCAACGGCGACGAAACCGCGCTGTCGCGCTATTTCGACCGCAACCGCGAACGCAAGGGATACCAGGCCCTGACCGAAGGCATGATGGCGCTGGCTTCGGGCGAACCGCGCATGGCGATGAACAAGGCCGCGCGGGCCGAACGGTATCTGGGCAAGCCCGAACTGACCAACCTCCTGACCGCGCAGGCGGCGGAAATGGCCGGCGACACCAAGAAGGCGCAGGAGGTCTACAAGCGGCTGTTGCAGGACGACAAGACGCGCTTTGTCGGCGTCCGGGGCATCATGAAGCAGAAGCTTTCCGAGGGCGATGCGGAGACCGCGCGGAAGCTGGCGGAAAAGGCGATCGCGTTGAAACCCCGGCATGAGGAAACCCAGGACACCTTGCTGACGCTGCAGGCGAAGGCGCGCGACTGGTCCGGGGCGCGCGGCACGCTGAATCTGAAGCTGAAACACGGGATGCTGCCGCGCGACGTGCACAAGCGCCGCGATGCCGTTCTGGCCTTGTCCGAGGCCAAGGCGATCCTGCAGGAAGGCAACAGCGCCGCGGCGATGGAAGAAGCCATCGAAGCCAACCGCCACTCGCCCGATCTGGTGCCGGCGGCGGCGATGGCCGCGCGCGGCATGATCGAAAAGCGGCAGGCGCGCAAGGCCGCGCGGATCCTGAAAAAGACCTGGACGGCGCAACCGCATCCGGATCTGGCGGCCGCCTTCGCCGCGATCATGCCCGAGGAAACCGCGCAGGAGCGCCTGAAACGGTTCCAGCCGCTGCTGCAGCAACGGCCCGATCATCGCGAAACCCGGCTGCTGGAGGCCGAGCTGCAGATCGCGGCCGAAGATTTCCCCGCCGCGCGCCGCGCTTTGGGCGATCTGGTGGACGAGGACCCGGATTCGCGTGCCCTGACCATCATGGCGGCGGTGGCGCGGGGCGAAGGCGCCTCGGACACGGTGGTCAAGGGATGGCTGGCGCGCGCCCTGAACGCGCCGCGCGGGCCGCAATGGGTCTGCGACAACTGCCACAACATCCATCATGAATGGGTACCGGTCTGCGAAAACTGTGGTGGCTTCGACACGCTGAGCTGGCAGGTGCCGCCCGAGGGTGAGGCCGCCTCGGCCACCGGGATTGCGATGCTGCCGTTGATCGTCGGGTCGCTGGAAGATCACGCCAAAGCCGAACAGGAACCGGAAGAACCCGGCCCCGAAGCGGCCGAACCGGTGGACGAGGGCGAGATTCTCGACCCGATCGCCGAGCTGGAAGACGGCACGGTCAGGGCGGGAGACATGGCCGAGGATATCGGGGAAGACGCCGAAAAATAGGTCTTTTCCAACGCCGGGCGGGGTGCTATAGCCCCGGCTGACGCCGCAGTAGCTCAGCTGGTAGAGCACGTCATTCGTAATGATGGGGTCGGGGGTTCGAGTCCCTTCTGCGGCACCACCAAATCATAAACTTTATTTATAATTCAGTGACTTGATGTATTTATTGAGGCGCTGGCCCACCCTTTAGTCCACCCCTTGAATATTGCCTTATACGACGGGCTGCCCCGGGCAATACGCGGAAGTTATCCTCAATGACTTCGGCGGCACGCTACAGGCCGATGTCTGTGCACTAACACTCAAACTGGACCACTCAGGTGAACGGATTGATCAAATAGGAGGTTGGTCTACCGTCAATAATATCGGTTCATCGTGTGCCCAAGGATACAACATCGATCAACTTCAGCATTGGATCAAGCAGGTGGGGCTGAGCAATAGAACATAAAAGATCCTAGATTGGCATCGTTGTGGGCCAAAATCGGGCGTGGGCATCACGTCACCTGCGAACTTAGCAGATCAGCGACCGCCTCGCGCAGAAATGCCTCGTCATCGGGACTGAGAACCGGATTGCCCGCCCTGTGGCCCCAGATCGATTCGATCGGGCGATATTCGGCATTCGGCATCAGGTCCGCTTCCAGCTTGCTGTCTTCTGGCGTGAAATACAGATCCGTGCGCGATGGCAAGATGAAGGAACGGGCGGAAATCGCCCCTAGGGCACGGTTCAGATCGCCCTGATATAAATCGTTGTCGGAAATGTCCGATGCCATCCACGTGTCGAGGCTTGCCAGAAGGTCATGCGCGTCGCGGCGCAGGAAATTCGCTTCCCACGACCGCACCAGGAAGTCTTCCAGCGATGAATATCCGGCTTTTTCGTAGAGCTTTTCGCGATAGAAGGCCTGCGACATGGCCCAGCCCGCATAGACACGCCCCATCGCGCGCAGACCACGTCTGGGGTGGTCGGTGAAATGATCGCCCTGCCAGTGCGGGTCGCCGGTCAGCGTTGCGCGCACGCCTTCGAGGAACACCCGGTTGTGGATCGATGTCCGCGCAGACCCGCAGACGGCACAGATGCGGTCAACCTGATCTGGAAAGATCGCGCCCCAATGTAGCGCTTGTTGCGCGCCCATCGACCAGCCATAGGCCATCGCCAGGTGCTCGATCCCGAAGACGTCGTTCAGCAGGCGCCGCTGTGCGTGGACGTTGTCCCAATGCGTGAAGGTCGGGTAACGATCTGTGCCGAAGGGCGTATCGAGGTTGGAAGGGGACGACGACAGGCCGTTTCCGAACATGTTCGGAATGACGATGAACCATTCGTTCGTGTCGAGAACCTTGCCCGGTCCGATCAGCCATTCGGTATCGAAATGCTGCGCCCCGTAGGATGTCGGGTAGAGGATGACATTGGACTTGTCCTTGGCAAGTTGGCCGTATGTCTTGTAGGCCAGCTTGACGCTTGGCAGGGTAATCCCGCGCTGAAGCCTGAAGTTCTCGATTTCATAGACGTGATAATCTGCCGTCGTCATGGCGCCTCCTAGTTTCGTGCACCGTGCTTTCGCACACGTTTCAAGCCACTCTACCCGGTGTCAACAGAGCCGAAAGGCCTTATCGACAGGCTCAGGACAGGATATTGCTCAACCACGCCGCGACGCGCAGCACCTCGGCGTCGCGGCCGATGGCGCCGAGCACCTGCATCCCGATCGGTCGGCCATCGGTGCTCTGCAGCCCCGGAACGTTGACGCATGGAACGCCCAACAGGGTCCACAGCCGGTTGAATTCGGGCGAGCCGGTGCCGGTTTCATGGCGCGGCGCCGCGCCCGGGGCCGACGGCGTGATCAGGATCGGCGTATCGCCCAGATCATGCGCGAAGCGGTGCCGCAGGCTTGCGATCATCTCGCGATCCTCGGCCTGCGCCCGTTCGGGAATCGCCTGCCCCTGTTCGAGCATGTCACGCAGTTGCGGGCTGATCAGGTCGCGATGGCTGTCCCATTCGTAGGATAGTGCTTGGAATGCTTCGCGCGCCATGAGGCGGGGATGGGCATCGCAGGCAAGGCCATAGGCCGAAGGCAGCTCCACATCCAATGTCGCGATTTTGCCGCGCAAGGCGGTGGCAAGATCGTCCCAGGCGGCCTGCATTTCCGGTTCGGCATTGTTCCACACCGGGGAGCGGCACAGCCCGATCACCGAAGGCGCTTCGGCGCTTTGTGCCGCATCCAGCAGCGGCAGGCCCGTGACTGCCTGCGCGAACAGGGCGGCGTCGGCAACAGAGCGGGCGAAGACGCCGACCGTGTCAAAGCTGCGCGCCAGGGCCTTGACGCCGGACGGTTCGATCAGGTCGAAGCTGGGCTTGTAGCCGACCACGCCACAATAGGAGGCCGGGCGGATCACCGACCCGGCGGTCTGGGTGCCCAGTGCCAGCGGCACCATGCCGGCGGACACCGCCGCGGCCGATCCGCTGGATGATCCGCCGGGGGTATGGCCCGGGGCGGCGGGATTGTGTGTCGGCGCGGGTTTGTAGGTGGCGAATTCCGTGGTTTCGGTCTTGCCCATCGCATAGGCGCCGGCCATCCGGGCCTGCGCCACGACCGGAGCATCCACCGTGGAAACGGCATCGGTATAGATCGGCGATCCGCAGCTGCGTGGCATGCCCTTGGCATGGATGACATCCTTGACCGCGATCGGCAGCCCGTTCAGCGGGCCCTTGCCGGGCGTATCGGACAGCCCGGCCAGTGCCGCCTCGGGGTCGAGATGCGACCAGGCCCGGATCGTGGGCTCGACCTCTTCGCAGCGTTCCAGTAGGGCGCGCAGATAGGTTTCCGGGCTCAGCGAACCGTCGTCGAAAGCGGTCAATGCATCCAGCGCAGTATCGGGAATACGAGTCATGAAGCCTCCTTCGGGGCTGCCGCCGTCCAATCGCGGATCAGGCCCCTGTAGATCTTGACCGCGTCGTGGAGTTTGTCCACCTCGCAGTATTCATCGGTCTGGTGTGCCAGCCCCGCTTCGCCCGGGCCAAGGATCACCGTGGGCAGCCCGTCGAAGGCCGGGGTGAAGATCGAGGCGTCGGTAAAATAGCTGACGCTTTCGGGCTTTGCAGCGATGCCGTTGACGGATTGCACGGCTTCGCCGACACGAACCATCCACGGGTCCGCCGGATCGGTCCAGACCGCGGGCAGGTCGACCAGTGGTTCGATTTTGGCGTCATCGCCGAGGTATTGTGCAAGGTTTGCACGCAGCGCCGCATGGTCCATGCCGGAAACGCTGCGGATATCCACGGTGATTTCCGCCCGGTCGGGGACCGAGTTGATGTTCAGTCCGCCCGAGATGGTTCCGATATTCAGCGTCGGCGCCCCCATCACCGGATGCGGAGCCGCGTTGAACCCGAAATCGGCCAGCTTTTCGACCACATGGGCCGCCTTGACCACGGCGTTCACGCCGCGTTCGGGCATCGACCCGTGCGCGGTGACGCCTTCGGTCACAAGCTCCAGCCACAGGGCACCCTTGTGCCCCGCCAGCGCCCGGTTGGAGCTGGGTTCGGCCACCACCAGCGCGCCGGGGCGCGGCAGGTCGGGGTCCCCGGCCATCGCGCGGGCACCGTCCGACCCGGTTTCTTCGCCCGCCGTGATCAGAAGCACGACACCGGGACCTTTGCGCAGGGTCTCGATCTCGGCCAGGCAGGCGGTGACGAAGGCGGCAACGCCGCCTTTCATGTCGGTGCTGCCCCGGCCGAAAAGCCTGCCATCAACGATGTCACCGGCGAAGGGATCGTGGCTCCAGCCCTGCGCGCCCAGCGGCACGGTGTCGAGATGCCCAGTAAACCCCAGCGGCGCACCCGACCCGTCGCCCAGATAGGCCACCAGATTGGCACGCCCCGGCCCAAAGGGCAGCAGCCGGGTTTCGAAACCGGCGCTGTCCAGCACGCCCTGCAGCATCCGGGCGCAGGCTTCTTCGTTGCCCGGCGGGTTGATCGTGTCGAACCGCATCAATTGGCGGGTCAGGTCGATAACATCGCTCGACCGGCCGGTATCATCCGAAATAGGCTGCATAGACTTCCTTGTCGTTTTTCAGGTCCTCGGCGCTGCCCTGCGCCACCAGCTTACCGCCCGACAGCACATAGCCATAGTCGGAAATGGCCAGCGTCTGGCGCACGTTCTGTTCCACCAGGAACACGGTGATGCCGGTGTCGCGGATGTTTTCGATGATCTTGAAGTTTTCCTTCACGTAAAGCGGCGACAGGCCAAGCGACGGTTCGTCGATCAGCAGAATGCGCGGCCCGGCCATCAGGCCCCGGCCGATCGACACCATCGCCTGTTCGCCACCCGACATGGTGCCGGCCAGCTGGTCGCGCCGTTCGGCAAGGCGGGGGAATGTGTCGAACACATGGTCCATCCGTTGCCGGATCAGTGCCTCGTCCGATACCTGGAACGCGCCGAGGCGCAGGTTTTCGGTCACCGTCATCTTGGGGAACATGCGGCGGCCTTCGGGGATGCAGGCGATGCCTTCGGCGATCACCTTGTGGGTGGCGGCGCCGGTGATGTCCTTGCCGTCGACGCTGATGCGGCCTTCGCGCGGTGGTGTCAGGCCCAGGATCGACCGGATAAGGGTCGATTTCCCGGCCCCGTTCGACCCCAGAAGACACGTGATCTTGCCCGCTTCGACCTCAAGCGAGACATCCATCAGGACATCAGCCTTGTCGTAAGCGGTGTAGAGGTTTTCGATCTTGATGCTGCTCATGGGTCAGTCCACCCCCAAATAGGCTGTCTGGACCTCGGTATCCGCGGCGATCTGGGCATAGCTGCCCTCGCTGATCTTCTTGCCGTAGCTCAGTACGACACAGTGGTCCGTCAGGCGTTCGATCACGCCCATCTCGTGTTCGATGATAATGATCGACAGGTCGCCCATACGGTCCCGCACGGCGAGGATGTCATCCATCAATTGCGCGGTTTCGTCATGGGTCATGCCGGCGGAAGGTTCGTCCAGAAGCAGCAGCTTCGGCGACGATACAAGCGCTCGGCAAATCTCGATCCGGCGCCGTTCGATCATCGGCAACGCACCGACAGGATCAAACATCCGGTCGGCCAGGTTGGACGAAAAACCCGCAACCAGATCGCGCGCCTTGGCATAGCCGTCCTCGACCTGCCGGCGCAGGCCGCGGCGGTTCATCAGGTTGAACCACAGCCCGTTGTTCACCCGGGCATGATTTCCGATCATGATATTGTCGAAGATCGACAGCGGCAGGCACAGGCGCGATCGCTGGAAGTTCCGGGCGATACCCGCCTCGTACACCTGGCGCGGGCTCAGCCCCGTGATGTCCTGCCCGTCGAAACGGACCCGCCCCTGGGTCGGGGAATAGACACCGGTCATCACGTTGAAGCTGGTGGTCTTGCCGGACCCGTTGGGGCCGATCAGACCGATGATTTCGCCCCGCTTCACCGACATGTCCAGCCCGTCAAGTGCCCGGACACCGCCGAAGCTTTTGGCAAGGCCTTCGAATTCAAGAAGAATGTCGCTCATCGTTGCGGCCTCCAGCTCGGGAAGAATTGGCGCACGGTGCGCGGCAGCAGCCCCTGCGGACGATAAAGAAGCATCAGGATGACGAGACCCGAAAACAGCAGGAAGCGGTATTCCTGCAGGATCTGCAGCTTTTCGGGCAGCAGCACCACGATGACAGCGGCAACCGCCGTGCCCCACAGGCTGCCCAAACCGCCCAGCAGGACGATCGACACCATCAGAAGGCTGTCGGCAAAGGTGAAGCTGTTGGGCGCGATGAAGCTGATCATCATGCCGTACAAAGCCCCCGCCACGCCGACAAGGATGTTGCCGAAGGTGAAGGCCAGAACCTTGGCCCGCACCACGTTCACCCCAAAACAGGCCGAGGCGGTTTCATCCAGCCGTACGCTGTCCAACGCCAGCCCCAGCCACGACCGTTCCAATCGCTGGGTCAGCATGAAGGCCAGCACGGCCAGGCCGCCGCCCAGCAGCGCGTAGTTGACGTAGAAGGACATTTCGATCCCGAACAGCTGCGGGCCGTCGTTGAAATCCCAGCCGAACAGTTTCATCGAATCGACCATCAGGCCCTGCGGTCCGCCCAGGACGTCATTGACCTCGAGAAAGGTCTTGAACAGGACCCCGAAGGCAATGGTGACGACGGCGGAATAGTGCCCGGCGGTACGCACCACAGGCACGATCAGCAGGAACCCGATCGCCGCGGCCATCAGCCCCCCGCCGATCAGGATCAGCAGCGGCGGCACGGCGGTATGCGTTGTCAGCACGGCCGAAGTATAGGCGCCGATGCCGAAGAAGGCCGCGCCGGCGAAATTGACCATGCCGGTCAGGCCGAACTGCACGTTCAGCCCAAGCGCGACGGTCATGTAAAGCAACATCGTGGTCAGCATCAGCAGCGGGAAATGTTCCTCGCTCAGCAGGCCGATCACGGCCAACAGACCGATCATGATCGCGCTGTTCATGGCGCGTCCATGGCCGCGCATGGCTTCGTTCAGGCTGCCGGTCAGCCCGGTCTTGCCTCCAGCCCAGCCGGCCACGGCGGCCAGCGCCACGAGGCCCAGAACTTCCAGTTCGGATTCGGCCAGCAGGAACTGCCAGCCGAAAATGACGACGGCCACCACTGCGCTCAGTCCCACGACGAGGGGCGGCAGGCCCAGCCAGCCGGTCTTGGTTGTGTTGTCTTTCATAACTTGGTCCTCACACCCGGTCGCTGCTGCGTTCGGCAATCAGGCCGGTGGGTTTCCATGCCATCAGCGCGATCACCACGCCGAAAGCGAATACGTCCTTGTAGGCACTGGCAAAAGGCAGGGCGACGGCGCCGACGGTTTGCAGCCCGGCGAACAGGAAGCCGCCCAGGATCGCGCCATAGATATTGCCAAGCCCGCCGATGATCGCCGCAGAGAAACCGATCAGGCCCAGCAGCAGCCCCATGCCGAAATTGATTTCGTTGTAGTAAAGCCCGTTCATGATCCCGGCGAAGGCCGCGGCACCGGATCCGATGCCGAAAGTCACCAAGACGATCAGCGTGTAGTTGATGCCCATGATCTTGGCGGTTTCTTCGTCCTGCGCCACGGCGCGGATCGCCAAGCCCAGACGGGTGCGGTTGATCAGCAGGTTCAACCCGATGATGACGGCGATGCCCGCGGCCATCAGGATCGCGCTGTCGGCGCGCAGGGAGAACCCGCCCAGGTCGACCGATGCCGTCGGAAGCAGCGCCGGGAACGCCTTGGGGTTGGACCCGTCGGGATAGAACAGGCGGACAGCTTCGCGCAGGGCGGTGCCCAGCATCAGCGTGATCAGCAGGATGTTCAGCGGCGGGGCCGATTTCAGCGGCAGCACCAGATAGCGCGCGATCACGGCGCCAAGCGCAGCGGTAGCGGTGATCGAGACCACGAGAATGGCCAGCAGCATCAGCCACGGATTTTCGATGCCGATCGCCAGAACACCGAGATAGGCGGTGAACCCGGTGAACGACCCCAGCATGAGCACATCGCCATGCGAGAACTTGATCACGTCGAGCACACCAAAGAACAGCGTGAAGCCCACGGCCACGAGAGCATACATCGTGCCCAGCATCATGCCATTGGCCAGGTACTGGCCGAGCAGACCGATATCCATCGGTACACCTCCGGGGGAAAAGGGTATTCTGCGGGGCGCGCGAAACGCCCCGCATATCGTTACGGTTAGGAGATTACTTGCCGGTCAGCTTGCGGGTGCCATCGGCATATTCACTGTCTTCCCAAACCACCCACTTGCCGTCTTGCGCGACGTATTTGGTGATCAGGGCAACGGTGTTCTGACCGTGCTCGTCGAAGGTGATCGGACCGGTGATCGAGTCATGCTCTTTCACATCGGCGAGGTATGCGTTCACCGCCTTGCGGTCGGGGCCGACTTCTTCGATCGCGTCCAGCAGCAGGCTCATAGCGGCGAAGGAGAACGGGCCGTAGGCTTCGTAGTCTTCACCGAAATTGGCCTTTTCATATTCCGCCAGGAAGAACTCGCCACCCGGCAGCTTGGCGGCCGGCGCCCCTTCGAGGAAGGTCACGGTGCCTTCGGCCAGATCGCCGCTGAGACCCGCGAAATAGGCGTCAGACTTGATGCCCGATACGCCCTGGAACTGCGCCTCGATGCCCAGCTTGTCCATCTGCTGACGGATCCGCACGGCGATCGGGGTCAGACCGCCGAAGTAAACCACATCGGGGTTCAGTTCCTTGATCTTGGTAAGCTCGGCAGTGAAGTCCTGCTGGTCCGAGGTGACGCCAAAGGTGCCGATGATCTCGCCGCCCTTTTCGGTCAGGAACTGTGAGAAATACTTGTTATGGCCCTTACCGTAATCGGTGGTGTCATGGATGATCGCCCAGGTCTTGTAACCCTGGCCGGCCATGAAGTCTGCGGCGGTTTCGTTCTGGTTGATCATCGTGCCGTTGACGCGATGGATCTCGGTGTATTCGTTGCCATAAGTGATGTCGGGCAGAACAGCGGCCCAGACGATCATCGGCAGGTTGAACTTGTGGTAGATGTCTACCGTGCCCATCGCCACGGCCGAGCAATAATGCGTCACTGCGCCCACGACCTTGCGGTTGGTCGCCAGCTTTGTCGCGACCTGCACACCCACGTTGGGTTTGCATTCGTCGTCGAGTGCTTCCAGTTCGTATTCATATTTCGCGTTGGGATCCTGGTTGCGCAGGGCCACCGCAAGCGCGGCTGAGTTGCGGCCCCCGAGGCCCATGTTTGACACGCCGCCGGACAGCGGGCCGATGAAGCCGACCTTGACCGTTTCCTTGGCCAGGGCCGGGGCGGCCAGCGAGAGCGACAGTGATGCCGCGAGCGCGGCAGAGACAAATTTGCGTCGGTGAGTGGAGAAAGTCATGGCGGGTTTTCCTTCGTTCCGTATCCATCAAGCGGAGCAGTCGGCGCATCGCGCGGACTGACTGGGACGGACTATTGAAACCGAAGATTTGAATTGCATTCAAATTGTTGCTGAATGTGGGGAATTCCATGCCAAGAATTTAATCTGACTAAAATATGTGCGCAAATATCTATGTGATGCTGGATGACTAATCCCAACTGGTGAAATCACCGTTCTCATTCTGCAAGGTTGGATCGAGTCGAAGTTTCCGTTACACCCAGCCAACCGGCCAAGCAGGAGTGACTGATGGCAAATGAACCAGACAACCTGTCGCCGATCCGCGATCTGGGAGCCCGGTTGCGGGCCGAGCGACAAAGACAGGGCCTGACGCTGAAGGACGTGGCCGAGATGGCAGGATGTTCCCTGTCGATGCTGTCCAAGATCGAAAACGATCAGGCCTCGCCTTCGCTGAAAACGTTGCACCAGATCACGGCTGCACTGGGCACATCGATCGTTCAGCTGTTTTCCGAGGCGAGCGGCGAGGGGGTCAGCCTGTACCGCAGCGGTGAGCGCCCCTCGGTCATGGTGCGCCGCCGCAGCGATCAGCCGGCGATCTTCATCGAACGTCTGTCCCCAACCTTTCCGGACACGAAGCTGGATGCGAATATTCACACGCTGGAACCCGGAGCCGACAGTGGTGGCGATATCCGGCATGAAGGAGAAGAAATCGGTTACGTCCTGGAGGGCGCGGCAGAACTTTGCGTGAATGGTGAACTCATTCCCCTGACTGCGGGCGATTCCTTCTATTTCTCATCCGAATTGCCGCATCGTTACCGCAATACCCATGACGGGACGACGCGGATTCTGTGGGTAAACACGCCGCCGACATTCTGAACCTGCCATGCTGCGCCAGGCCCGCACGGCGCGAAACGATGCTGAATTCTTGTTTTCGAGACTCAAAGAGGTCAACGAATTGGGCAATATCCCGCAAAGTGCCACCGCATCGCAGGACCGCCCCCTTAAACGCTGCATTTCAAGGCGTCGCCCTCTGGATTGCCGGAAATCAACGGATAGTTTGTTGGCAAGCCGGTGATGACATTGCAGAATGAAATTCGCGTCACCCTCATTGCGTGCAATCGGCGTATTGTGAATTCGAGCACTTCGTAACGAAAGCAAGGACCGCCAACTCTCATGTCTTCGCCCACACTCTCCAGCGATCGCATCGCCGTCCGCGAGCTGCACAGCACCGTCATTGCTGCCGAACTGGAGACTGAGATCGTCACGGGAAAGATCGGGGCGGGATCACGTCTCGACGAACAATCGCTGACCCGCAGATTCGGCGTGTCGCGCACACCGGTGCGCGAGGCGCTGCATGCCTTGGTCGCGCGTTCCCTGGCTGAGCGCTTGCCCTATCGCGGCGTGGTCGTTTTGGATATCACCCGCCAACGCATTGAGCAGATGTTTGAAGCGATGGGCGAGGTCGAGGCGCTTTGCGGTCGTTTCGCCGCCGAACGGATGACAATCGGGGAACGCGGACAGCTGGAAGAACTGCATAAGACCATGACCGGGATTTCGACCAGTGGCGACGCGGCCGGTTACGAAGCCGCGAACACCGAATTTCACGCAATGATCTATGCCGGCACGCGCAACGAGGATGTCGAGGGATTGGCTGAAACTCTGCGGCTGAAACTGGCGCCGTTCCGCAAGACGCAGCTGAAATCGCTTGGCCGGATGTCCCGGTCGAACGAAGAGCATTCGGAAATCGTCACGGCGATCCTCGAAAAAGATACGCAGGCCGCGGAACGCGCCCTGCGCCGTCATCTTGTCAGCGCCGCGCGCGAGGTCCTGTCGCGGATGAAGTGACAGGACCGGTGCCGCTGGGGATCAGCCGAAGGCCGACAGCAGCATCCTGATCGCGGTGATGAACAGGAACAGCGCGAAAACCCGCTTGATCCATTTCGTGTCGACCGCATGGGCGATCCGCGCGCCGACCGGGGCGAAGCCCACGGTGAAGGGCAGAATGACAAGCGCGGCTGCAACATTGACAAAGCCCAGCGATAGCGGCGGACGCCCTTCGACGCCCCAGCCCGACATGACGAAGCCGATGACCGCGGGCACCGCGATCACCACGCCAAAGGCCGACGCGGTCCCGACGGCGCGCCGGATATCGACCGAAAACGCCGACAGGATCGGTACCGACAAGGTGCCGCCGCCGATCCCCATCAGCGACGAAAACAGCCCCGTCACACCGGAAATCGCGACATGGACGATATTGCTTTCGGGCAGGCTGTCCCGCAGCACCAGCGGTTTTGGACGCGCCATGTTGACGGATACTAGCAACGCGATGGCGCCGAAGATCGCCTTCAGCCCGCCCGCGTCGATATAGCGTGACACCAATCCCCCGGACAATGCGCCAACAACCATCGCCGGCGCCCACAGGCGCAGCAACTTCAGATCCAAGGCGCCCCGCTTGGCATGAGCCCGCGCGGAGGACACCGAGGTAAAGATGATGGTAGCCAGAGACGTGGCAACTGCCATGTGCATGAAGAGTTCGGGCGGAAAATCCGTGAGCGACAGCAGCCAGAACAACATCGGTACCAGCACAATGCCGCCGCCGACGCCCAGAAGCCCAGCCATGATGCCCGCGAAGATCGCCGACAGGATGACGGTGCCGAGCAGGAAGCCCAGTTCCATGAGTGTGAAATCGGTCATTTTGGTCCAGACCTCAATCCGTGATCGCCGCGCCGTCCGAACGCGGGTCGGTTGCCGCTTCGATCAGGCCCGAGGGATGGCGCACCACCGCGCCGGCATGGCCAGCAAGGTCGGAATAGGGATCGATCAGTTCGACCTCGTGCCCGGCCTGTTGCAGCTGCGCGACCAGTTCGGGATCGAAACGGTCTTCCAGCTTCAGCGTGGTGGTGTCCTGTCCCCAGGTCTTGCCCAGCAGCCAGCGCGGCGCGGTGACGGCGGCCTGCAGGTCCATGCCGAACTGCACATGGCGGGTGAAGACCGCCGATTGCGTCTGCGGCTGGCCCTCGCCGCCCATGGTGCCATAGGACATCACCCGCCCGTCTTTCAGCTCGGCCATCGCCGGGTTCAGGGTGTGGAAGGGCCGCTTGCCTGGCGCCAGCTGGTTCGGGCCCGGTTGCAGCGAAAAACCCGCGCCGCGGTTCTGGAAGAACACGCCGGTTTCCGGGCAGGTCAGCCCCGACCCGAATTCCCAGAACACCGACTGGATGAAGCTGACGACGGTACCATCACCGTCGCAGGCGCCCATCCAGATCGTGTCGCCCTGCTTCGGTTCATAGGGCCAGGGCAGGGCTCTTTCGCGGTCGATGCGCGCCGCCATCGCGTCCAGTTCATCCGCGGCCAGCCAGCCCTGCGCCGGGACATCCATGTGGGTGCGGTCGCCCAGTTCGGCGTTGCGGCGGATAAAGGCCTGCTTGGTGGCTTCGATCAACCCGTGGATATGGTCGAAGCCTTCGCCCTCAGTCACGCCCAACCGATCGAACAGGCCGAGGATCATCAGAGATGCCACGCCCTGCGTCGGTGCGACCATGTTGTAAAGCGTCCCGTGCGAGGTTTCGACTTCCAGCGGGGTCACCCGTTCGGCGGCGTAGGCGGCGAAGTCCGAAGCGCGCAGCGGGCTGCCATTGGCCTCCAGATAAGTGCCGTGGGTGTCGGCAATCGGTCCCTTGTAGAACGAACCCAGCCCGTTTTCGGCCAGGTGGCGTAGGGTGCGGCCAAGCGCTTGTTGCTGCATGAGCGCACCGGTTTCGGGCACGTTTCCGTCCTGCAGGAAGGTGTCGGCGAACCCCGGCACGTCGCGCAGGCCTTCGAGCTTTTCCTCGGTGGTACGCGACTGGTTGCCGGTCACTGCGATGCCGTTTTCGGCATAGGCGATGGCCGGGGCCAGCAGCCGTTCAAGCGGCAACTTGGTGGCGTGCAGATCCAGCGCCGCCTGCCAGCCGCCAATGGTGCCCGGAACCGTCAGCGCCGCCAAACCGCCGCGCGCGGGGATCGCATCGGCATGGCCTTGTTCGGTGTACCATTCGGGGGTGGCAAGGGCTGCCGCCTGACCGCCGGCGAAGATACCCACCGGCGCTTCGCCCGGCCGCTTGATCAGCCAGAACCCGTCACCGCCGATCCCATTCATGTGGGGATAGACCACCGCGATTGCCGCCGCGGCGGCGACCATTGCCTCGATCGCCGTGCCGCCGTCGCGCAGGACATCCCGGCCCGCTTGGGCCGCGTGACGATGTGGCGCGGTTACCGCACCTTCATATCCCAATGCTGCATGTAGCATGTCTTACCATCCGATTGCTTGGGGCAGCCACGTGGCCAGCCCGGGGAAGAAATACACCAGGCTCAGCCCGATCAACTGAATCCCAATGAAGGGTAGCACGCCCTTGTAGATGTCCGAGGTCTTCACCCCGGGCGGTGCTACGCCTTTGAGGAAGAACAACGCCCAACCGAAGGGCGGCGTCAAGAACGATGTCTGCAGGTTCATCGCCACAAGGATGGCGATCCATGCCATGTCGACGCCCGATTGCAGGAAGATCGGTAGGAACAGGGGCAGAGCGATATAGGAAATCTCGATCCATTCTAGAAAGAATCCCAGCACGAAAAGCAGCAGCATCAGGAAGAAGATCTGCCCTTCCAGCCCGCCGGGCATCCCGGAAAAGGCCGATTGTACGAGGTGTTCGCCCCCCAAGCCGCGGAATGCCAGCCCGAAGGGCTGCGCAAAGATCAGGATCAGGAACACCATGGCCGAGGTCACGAAGGACCCGCGCACCGCTTCGGTCAGGACCTTGAGGCTCAGCCGCCGCGCCAGAAGCGCCAGTAGGATCGATCCGAAGGCCCCCATCGAAGCGGCCTCGGTCGGAGCGGCGACGCCACCGATGATCGAGCCGAGCACCAGAACGATCAGCGCGATCGGCGGCAGCACCACCTTGAGAAGCTTGCCCGCCAGTTCTCCACGCGGCATAGCTTCGCGCTCTTCTTTGGGAATCGCCGGCAAGGTGTTCGGCGATAGGAGTCCCAAAATTAGCACGTAGGCCACGAACAGCCCGGCCAGCATAAGACCAGGGAACAGCGCCGCCGCAAACAGCGTGCCGACGCTTTCGCCCATGATGTCGGCCAGCAGGATCAGCACCAGGCTGGGCGGAATGATCTGCCCCAGCGTGCCCGAAGCGCAGATCACCCCTGAGGCGACCCCCGCGTTATAGCCGCGATTCAGAACCGGCCCGAGCGCGATCAGACCCATCGTGACCACGGTGGCGCCGACAACGCCCGACGCCGCGCCCATTAGCACGCCCACAAGGATGATCGCCAGCGCCATACCGCCGCGCAGCCCGCCCATGGCGAAGCCTATGACCTCTAACAAGTCTTCGGCTATTCGTGATTTTTCCAGCATGATGCCCATGAAGATGAACAAGGGCAGCGCCAGCAGGGTGTAATTGGTCACCACCCCGAAGATGCGCGCTGGCATCAGCGTGAACAGCATCGGGCCGAAGCCCATGTAACCAAACGCGAAGCCGGTCACGCCCAGGCACACGGCCACGGGCATACCTACAAGCAGCATAAGGAAAAACGCTCCGATCATGCAGAGCGCGAGAATTTCGGTATAGGGCACTTTCTTATTCCTGTTTGAGCGCGGAGGGCTGGACGAGCCGCAGGGCGGCTTCGCCCGTCATCGCGACCGTCTGAACCGCTAGCAGCACGAAGGCCACCGGCATCGTCGCCTTGAGCAGATAGCGGTATCCCAACCCGCCGGGATCGGGGGAACCTTCGTTGATGGCATAGCTCGATTGAACGTAGGCGATGCACAGATACGCGATGATCAGCGCGACGGCGCACAGCAGCATGTTCGACACCAGATCGACCAGCGCTTGTGCACGCCGGTTCATCGAGCCGTAAAAGATATCGACCCGCACTTCGCCGCCCTGATTCAGCCCATAGGCCATGCCGAACAGCGCGGTGACGGCCATGATGTGCCACTCGGCTTCCTGCAGGGCGACGGTGCCATAGGAAAACAGATAGCGGGACAACACGTTGAACGCGACGACCAGCACCAGCGCGAGAGCGCTCCACGCGGCGATCTGGCCGGTGTGGCGGACGAGGCTGGAAGCCCCGTCCGCTACGGTTTTGATCACGCCGGACATCAGAGCGCGTAAAGCGGCTTTTCGGAAACCGCCGCCCAGCTTGCATGTTCGGATTTGAACGCCATGAAGGCGTCGTGAACTTTCTGCGCGGCTGGATCCTTGGCGGCGAATTCTGCCAGCACCTTTTCAGTGACGGTTTTCAGTTCGGCCACCACGTCTTCGGGCAGGGTGTTGACGATGACGCCTTCGTTTTCCACCAGGTCCTTCAGCGCGGCGGCGTTGTTCGCCTCGCTCCAGGTGTGGCTTTCCAGGTTGCAGGCCATGGCCGCCGATTGCACGATCGCCTGCAGGTCGGCGGGCAGGCTTTCCCACGCGGCTTTGTTCATCAGCAGTTCGGTGACGTTGGACGGCTCGTGCCAGCCGGTGGTGTAGTAATACTTGGCCGCGTTCTGCAGGCCAAGCCGGCGGTCCTGGAAGGGGCCGACGAATTCGGCCGCGTCGATCACGCCGCGCTCCAGCGCCGGGAAGATTTCGCCGCCGGGCAGCAGTTTTACGTCGACACCAAGCGCGGCGTAGACCTTACCGGCAAGGCCGGGGATACGCATTTTCAGGTCTTTGAAATCCGCGACGCTTTCGATCGGTTCGCGGAACCAGCCGGTCATCTGAACGCCGGTGTTGCCCATCGGCAGCGCCTTCAGGCCCAGCGGTTCGTACAGTTCGTCCCACAGCTCCATACCGCCGCCATGGTACAGCCAAGCGTTCATGCCCTGGAAGTTCATGCCGAAGGGAACGGTGGTGAAATACTGTGCCGCGGGCAGCTTGCCGGCCCAAAAATAGGCGTTGGCGGCGTTCATTTCGACCGCGCCACTGCGCACCGCGTCGAACCCTTCCAGCGCGGGGATCAGTTCACCGGCGGCGAAGTGCTGGATCTTCAGGCGGCCGTCCGACATTTCGGCAACCTTCTTGCAGAAATCGGTCGGGCTGCCCGGCCCTTCGACGTAGAACGGCGAACCGGGGCCGTAGGCGTTGGTCATTTTCCAGTTAAAGTTGGTCTGGGCGCTGGCAATGCTGGGCGCCGCGAGGGGGGCGGCTGCTAGGGTAGTTGAGGCGGCAAGGAACTTGCGTCGGTCCATTGTCATGTCCTTCATGATCTGTTTCGGATGCCGCGACCATGAAGAGATTTTGCAGCTGCACCATGTTCAGCCCAAACTCAAAATGCTGCAGGCGCGTAATTGTATACAATATAGGTAAATTTGGGCTCTATTGTCTACAAAATGGGCAGGCATAGATCTTGAATACCCCTAGGTGATCTACCGCCGAGCGACGCTTCCCGAATGCTTTTCCGAGAAAAAATGACCTGCTCCCCTCAGAGTCCGCGTTTTTGAGTTAACTCTGTTCAGGGTTTGATGTGCTACCCGACTTTGAGGCTTTCCTGTCACTTGAGCATCGCGTTGGATGTCAACTCGGTGCCGTTGTCCGAGACCGCCATGCAGGGATAGGCCTCTCTCAGTCCACCTTTTAGTCCACCCATAGGTATAGTATTCAGTGGAGCTCGTCGAGACAGAATGAGATAGTAAAATATTGAAATAACTAGGCAAATTGTCCAATTGCGTGCGGACTGACATTTGCCAAAACGACTAGATGTAGATTTTCAAGGCCCTTCTGCGGCACCACTCTCCCGGACAGGATGAAGCGATATATCAGTTTCCTCAGGAAACTGATCGGGCCGCGTTCGTGATCGTGTTGTTGTCCGTACGGGCGCGGATCAGTCACGTTGACGGGATTGGCCCATGCGGTACAACGGCTGGACACCGGACCCGAAGGAAGAGGAGCGGTTCCTTTTGAATACTGAAACCGGCACCGGCCTGCAGCCGCATGTCCTCGTGGCGGTGGTCGTCACCTACAACCGGCTGGACAAGCTGCAGCGCACACTGCAGCGGCTGCTGGATACGCCGGCCTCGGTATTGGCAGCGGTGGTGGTGGTCGACAATGCCAGCACCGATGGCACGGCGGACTGGCTTGCCGCCCAGGACGACCCGCGGCTGGAGATCATGACCAGCGCCACGAATCGTGGCGGGGCAGGCGGGTTCGCGGCCGGGATGCGCCATGCGGCCGAGTGTTTCGATCCCGACTGGATCGTGGTGATGGATGATGACGCCTGGCCATCGCCGGGAACGCTGCAACGTTTCGCGACCCGGCCACATGCGGCGGACACGGCGGTGGCGGCGGCGGTGTACCTGCCCGATGGGCGCATCTGCGAAATGAACCGTCCCTCGGTCAACCCGTTCTGGAACTGGAAGATCTTCCTGCGCACGCTGTTCTACGGCCCCGGCGGATACCGCATTCCCGACAGCTGCTATGCCAAGCCCGGCCCGCGCCCCGTCGACCTGTCGACCTTTGTCGGCCTGTTCCTGCCGCGCGGCATCGTGTCCAAGATCGGCTTTCCCGACCCGGAACTGTTCATCTACAGCGATGACGTGATGTATACGCTGGGGCTGCGCCGCCGGGGGTTCCGGCTGGAATTCGACCCGTCACTGTCGTTCCAGCATGATTTCGCGTCCTTCCAGGATGGCCGCAAGCGGGTGTTCCGCCCGTTGTGGAAGGCCTATTACGTCCATCGTAACGGCCTGTTCCTGTATCGCAGCATAACCGGTGGGCTGTTCTGGATCCTGCTGCCGTTCCTGATCGCGAAATGGAGCTGGACGGCCTATCGCTACGGCGCGGACAGGGCGACCTATCGGCAGCTGATGCGCCGCGCGGTCAAGGACGCCTTGCGCGGCAGAACCGAACGGCCGCATGCCGAAATCCTGGCCCTTGCCAAGGGCGTATCCTGATCCGTCTCAGCGGTTCAGGATGTCGCGGTGATAGCGCCCGGTCAGGATCAGGCCGAGGGCAAGAAGCGTCATGCTGCTCAGCAGGACATAGGGGATGCTGACATAGGACGCGCTATAGGTCGGGTAGAACCCGCTGCGCATCAGCCCGGTGATGTGCAGAAGCGGATTGTACCACAGGATGTTCTGCGCAACCGCGGGCAGGCCATCATAGGTGAAGAACACGCCGGATGCCAAAAACAGCGGCCGCGTCAGGATCGTCCAGATCACTTCCCAAAGCGGGAACAGGCCCGACAGGGTGCAGTTCAGCGTGCCAACTCCGAGCCCGAGAAGCATCGCCAATCCCATCGCGCCGACGATGGGCGGCGGATCGAGCACGGTATGCGCGTCGATCACCAGAAGAATGCCGCTGAATAGCAGGAAGGCGACAAGGATCCCGGTCAGGCCGTTGAGAAGGAAGCGCGCGAGGATCGCGTCGGCCCATGTCACCACCGGATAGCGCAGCAGCGGGCGGGAAAAATTCAGCGCGCGTTCGGTAGTGCGGGCGATGGCGTTATAAAGATCGAACGGCAGGTATCCGGTGGCATAGAACAGCAGGAAACTGGTGCCCAGTGCCGGCGCGCGCATGACCAGCGAAAACCCAATGCTGAGCAGGAGAATGGCCACCAGCGGTTCCACGATGGCCCAGATGTAACCGCCTGGCGTGCGGCCGTATTGCGTCGACATTTCCCGCAGGATCAGTGCCGTGATGGTGCGCGCGGCGGCAAATCTCCGGGGCGGGGACAATGCGCGACGCGGGGAAGGGGGCAGGCTGGTCATGAAACCAATTGTGAATACGCCGTTTACCGGTGATAATATCAAAGATTGACGTGACAATTGCAAACGGCTCTTCGCCGAGGCGGGCAAAGATATGACCCAGAACGGTCCGGCGGCAAACCTGCAGGCTGTGCAGCAGGATGACGGCGATCAGGACGAAACCCAGCAGAAAAAGATTCGCAAGCTGCGGCAGCGTGCCAAGGAAGCCGAGGCCGCCCGCGACGAACTGCTGCGCCAGCTGCAGCAGGACACAGCCTTTCCGCTGGCCCGTCCGGCCCATATGAAACGCCGCCACTGGGGGCTTGTCCTTGGCTTTGTCCTGATGGTGTTGCTGCCGCTGAGTGCTGCCGCCGTTTACCTCTGGACGATCGCCGAAGATCAGTACGTGTCGACGACCGGCTTCACGGTGCGCAGCCAGGAAATGCAGAACAGCGCCGATCTCCTTGGCGGCATCGCCACATTGGCGGGGTCCGGCACGGCATCGGAAAGCGATATCCTTTACGAATATATCCGCAGCCCGGAAATCGTCGCGGCGGTGGACAGGGAACTGGACCTGCGATCCCATTACGGCGCGCATTGGCCCTCCGACTGGGCCTTCGCGATCTGGCCCGATGCCACGCTTGAAACGCTGACATGGTATTGGCAACGTGTGGTGCGCATTTCCTATGACAGCGGGTCGGGCCTGATCGATCTGCGCGCGGTGGCCTATGATCCGGATATGGCGCAGGCGATCACCCAAGCGATCGTGCAGCACAGCCAGGCGCATCTGAACGGGCTGAACGAACAGGCGCGGGCCGATGCGATGCGCTATGCGCAGGCCGACCTGGATGAGGCTCTGTCCCTGCTCAAAGCGGCGCGCGAGGCGCTGATCCAGTTCCGCACACGCACCCGTATCGTCGATCCCGAAGCCGATATTCAGGGCCGCATGGGGGTGGTGAACAACCTGCAGCAGCAGCTGGCCGAGGCGCTGATCGAATACGATCTGCTGCGCGGGTCGGTGACGGCCGAAGACCCCCGGCTGACCAAGGCGTTGCAGCGCATCGACGTGATCCGTGACCGGATCGATATCGAACGGCAATCTTTCGCGTCTTCCGAACCCGGGGTGACGGGCGAAGATTACCCCTCGCTGATTTCCGAATTCGAACGCCTGACGGTGGACCGGGAATTCGCCGAGGAAAGTTACCGCGCGGCGCTGGCCGCGCTGGAAGTCGCGCGCGATGACGCCACAAGGCAAAGCCGATACCTGGCGACCTATATCAACCCGACCCGGGCGGAAAGTTCGCAATATCCGCGCCGGGTAATCCTGACCGGGCTGCTGGGGCTGTTTTTGCTGCTGGGATGGGCGATCATCGTGCTGATCTATTATTCGATCCGAGACCGGAGCTGACCCGGACGATGATCCGCCTTGAGAACCTGACCAAGAGCTTTCGGTTGCGCGGCGAACGCAAGGTCGTTCTGAACGATCTCAACCTGACCCTGCCGACGGGCAAATCGGTGGCCTTGCTGGGGCGCAACGGGGCGGGGAAGTCTACGTTGCTGGAAATCATCGCGGGCACCCAGTCGCCGGATTGCGGGCAGGTGGTGAGCGATGGAACGATATCCTGGCCGGTCGGGCTGAAGGCATCGTTTCACCGCGATCTGACCGGGGCCGAAAACGTCCGCTTCATCGCCCGCATCTATGGCGTCGATACCGGTGACCTGCTGGATTTTGTCGCGGAATTCGCCGAGCTGGGAAAATCCTATCACATGCCGATGCACAGCTATTCCGCCGGGATGCGGGCGCGGCTTGCCTTCGGGGCGTCGATGGGGATCGGTTTCGATACCTACCTCGTGGACGAAGTGACGTCGGTTGGCGACGCGTCGTTCAAACGCAAGAGTCAGGCGCTCTTCGCCGACCGGATGAAACATGCCAGCGCGATCATGGTCAGCCATTCCATGTCGCAGGTCCGCCGGTTCTGCGACACGGCCATGTTGCTGGAAAACGGCAGGATCCAGTATTTCGAGGATCTGGAAGAAGCGATCGCGCTGCATCAGGCGATGCTGGCCTAGCGCCGGTCCAGCGCCTTTTCCCAATAGGCCCGGCTGGTCATGTTCGGGTAACGGTCCCGGTATTCATCTTTCAGTACGCGGTGGATGCGCAGGTAACGCAGCAGGGTACCCGCCAGCCGCCAGCTGATGGCGAAAAAGCGCCGCTTGGAATGGGGCAGGGCATAGGCCTTGTCACGGGCGGTGTTGAGAAAGGTCAGCCGCGCCGCGCCGAAGCTTTCATCGACCAGACCGCGCTGCCCGATCTTCAGAACAGGGCGGCTTCCCAGCCACGACCAGAATGGGGCAAGGTGGCCATTTATGGTGATCAGGCCGAAATAGTGCCTGATCGGGGCGGGAAGACGGCTGAACACCCGGTGCCTTTCGGACAGGTCGACGGTGCCGATCTCTTGCCATTCCTCATCCCGCGCAAGTTCCCTGATCCGGGCGCGGCGCTCCGCCATGTCGAGGTTTTGGTCGAAGAAATCCGGGCCCTGCATCACGTCCTGCAGGGCCAGAAGCTGGGCTTCGGCGCTGCTGTAATGGAACCGCAGCAATGATCGCACGATGAATAGCACCGCCACCCATGCCGTGCCGACCGCCGACCGCGACAGGCTGTCGAAGATCAGGTGGTGCAGCAGGTGGTTGCGCAGGTCCAGATACAGTGTCTGGGCGCTTTCCTTTTCGGTGAAATCTTGCTGGAACGACACCACGCCGTTGAGGGTGGAAATCCGGAAATCATTGGCCAGCGAAAAGCTGATGTCGTCGCCGCGCACAAAGAAGGGGAACGGGTAATGGCGCGCCGCCGCGATCGGGAAGGCAAAGAACCACCAGGCGCCGTAAAGCGTGGGATAATCGTCGTGCACAGAATCGAATTCCATATCCAGCAGCTGATCGCGCTCGCGCAGATCGACCCCGGTATGCAGCGGGCGGCAGGACGTGTTGAACACCGCGCCGTTTTCCCACATCGCCCATTTGACCGTGGTGTTGATCATCGCCCCGGCCAGCGCGGCATTGGGATCGCGCGCCAGCGTCAGGAAGGCATAGCAGCGGGCGATGTTTTCCATGTGGAAGGACGCGTCGTCATCCATGAACAGGCAATGGCTGCACCCGGCGGCTTCGGCTTCGATCAGGCCACGGGCAAAGCCGCCGGCCCCGCCAAGGTTGGGATTGGCATAGGGGGTCGTGATCTCGCTGGGCTGAATATTCGCGCTTTGGCCGTTATCGACCACCTGCAGCCGGATGTGATCGCGATAGGGGAAATCGGCCAGAAAGGATTCCAGCCGCGCCACCGTATCGCGGACTTCCGCTTCGCGCTTGAACGTGGTGATGCTGATGGCCAGCCGGGGCAGCACATTGGGCGCGCTTTGGGTGAAAAACCGCCCGCCCGACAGCGTGACGCCTCGTTCTCCGACGAGGGTGTCAAACCCATTTTGGAAATTCTCTATGTTGTGAAGGATGTATGCCGATTCGGCGGCCTGACGGATCTCCCTGT
>JAWVXM010000004.1:0-29533 GCA_033723255.1 Thalassovita sp. | reverse complement strand
GTCTGGAGCATCTGGCGGCGGTCCTTGAACAGAAGCGACGCACGGGAATCACGCGCGGCTCTCCCTTAGCGGGGGATGGGCGGTGTGGCAAAGAAAATTTCTTGCCGGGCCGCTTGTTGCACCGAAAAGGGGGCTGTCCGCCCCCTCTGCCTGCGGCATTCACCCCCGAGGATATTTTCGAAAAGAAGAAGGCCAGCGCGCTGCGTTAAGGCTTTGGCGGTGCAAGTGGGCATAGGCTTCGTGCTGCCGGAGGGCGCGGCCGGTTTGCGGCGCGCCGGTCGTGCGGAGGCAACGCATGAGGCAAAGCGAATTGAGATGACAGTGACCGGATCCGACAAGGATGTGTTTCCGCTGGCCCAGACGCTGGCGGAGATCGAAGAGGTGTTTCTGGACCTGAAGGCGGAGATGAGAGGGCTTCAGGACCGGTTGCGCGCGGATGAGCCTGGCGCCGTCAGGGACGGTTCGCGGCTGATCACGGATATCCGGGGCTGGTTGCGGATCGCCTATGAGATGGAGGCCAGGTTCCATGACAGAAAACGCAAGCAAGCCCGAGACGGGGGCTACGGTGCCGTCGACTTCGACCGGGCAAGGGATCAGATCCGGTGCCGTCTGGATCGCCTCCGCCGATGCTGCCACGCGGGCGGAATTTCTGGACGGGCTGAGTAAGGACGAGCTTCTGGCGCTGCCTTACCTGTTCGAATTCTGGGCGCTGGACCATCAGCTGCCGCCCGCGGGCGACTGGCGCGCCTGGGTGATCATGGGCGGGCGCGGCGCGGGCAAGACGCGGGCAGGCGCCGAATGGGTGCGCAGCATGGTCGAAGGGGCGCGGCCGGGCGATCCGGGACGGGCGCGGCGGGTGGCGATCGTTGGCGAAACGCTGGATCAGGCGCGCGAGGTGATGGTGTTCGGCGAAAGCGGCATCCTGGCCTGCTCACCACCCGACCGCAGACCCGACTGGCAGGCCGGGCGGCGGATGCTGAGCTGGCCCAACGGGGCGGTGGCGCAGATCTATTCGGCGCATGATCCCGACAGCCTGCGCGGTCCGCAATTCGATGCGGCCTGGGTCGATGAGCTGGCGAAATGGCCAAAGGCGCAAGAAAGCTGGGACATGCTGCAATTCGGGCTGAGGCTGGGTGAACACCCGCAGGTCTGCGTCACCACCACGCCGCGCAACGTGGCGGTTCTGAAGAATATCCTCAAGCTGGGATCGACCGTGGTGACCCATGCGCCGACCGAGGCGAACCGGGCGCATCTGGCCGAAAGCTTCCTGGCCGAGGTGCAGGAGCGCTATGCCGGGACAAGGCTGGGGCGGCAGGAACTGGACGGGGTATTGCTGGAGGATACCGAGGGCGCGCTGTGGACATCGGCGATGATCGAGGCACAGCGGGTGGACAGGGTGCCGGATCTGGACCGGATCGTGGTGGCGGTGGACCCACCCGTGACCGGGCATGCCGGATCGGATGACTGCGGTATCGTGGTGGTGGGCGCGGTTAGCCAGGGCCCGGTGCAGGATTGGCGCGCCTATGTGCTGGAAGATGCGTCGTTGGCAGCGTCGGGACCAGCGCAATGGGCGCGTGCGGCGATTTCGATGATGGAAAAATGGGGGGCGGACCGGTTGGTGGCCGAGGTCAACCAGGGCGGTGACCTGGTCGAGGCGGTGATCCGGCAGGTCGATCCGCTGGTGCCCTTCACCAAGGTCCATGCGGCGCGCGGCAAGGCGGCGCGGGCCGAACCGGTGGCGGCGCTCTATGAACAGGGGCGGGTGTTCCATGCACGCGGCCTGGGCGCGCTTGAGGACCAGATGTGCGCGATGACCGCACAGGGGTTCCAGGGCAAGGGAAGCCCGGATCGTGTCGACGCGCTGGTCTGGGCGCTGCATGACCTGATCGTGGGGCCGAGCGCCCATTGGCGGCGCCCGAGCCTGCGTTCGCTGTGATCCGGAATTGTTAAGGCTTTCGCAGCATCGTTTGAACAAGGCCGGGATGACCCGGCAGGACACCCGGTCGGGTGAGCGCAGCAAGGAGCAGATGGGAATGGGGTTTCAATTCTTCTGGGGCGTTAACAGGCGAGCGGCGCCAGAGGCCAAGGCCAGTGCAGCGGGTCGCGTGATCGCGGTTCCGGGCGCGGGCCGTGTGGCCTGGAGCCCGCGCGACAGCGCGACGCTGACCCGCACGGGCTTTGCCGGCAACCCGGTCGGGTTCCGCTGTGTGAAGATGATCGCCGAGGCCGCGGCCGCGCTGCCGCTTCTGCTGCAGGACCGGCAGCAGCGTTACGACCTGCACCCGCTGTTGCAGCTGATCGACCATCCCAACCCGGCGCAGGGCAAGGCGGAGCTGTTCGAGGCGCTTTATGCGCAGCTGCTGCTGACCGGCAATGCCTATGTTGAAGCGGTGGGGGGCGAAGAGGCGGTGCCGTCCGAACTTTATGTGCTGCGGTCGGACCGGATGAACCTGGTGCCGGGGGCGGATGGCTGGCCGGTGGCCTATGATTACGTGGTGAACGGGCGCAAGCACCGGTTCGACATGACGGGCGACGCTGTGCCGATCTGCCATATCCGGGCGTTTCATCCGCAGGATGACCATTACGGGCTTGCCCCTCTGCAGCCGGCGGCGCAGGCGGTGGATGTGCATAACAGCGCGTCGCGCTGGTCCAAGGCCTTGCTGGATAACGCGGCACGGCCTTCGGGGGCGATCGTGTATCGCGGCGGCGAGGGACAGGGCGGATTGAGTAGCGATCAATACGACCGGCTTGTTTCCGAGATGGAAAGCTATCATCAGGGCGCGCGCAATGCGGGGCGGCCGATGCTGCTGGAAGGGGGGCTGGATTGGAAACCGATGGGATTTTCGCCCTCGGACATGGAATTCCAGAAAACCAAGGAAAGTGCGGCGCGCGAAATCGCGCTGGCCTTCGGGGTGCCGCCGATGCTGCTGGGGATCCCGGGCGACGCGACCTATGCCAATTACCAGGAGGCGCACCGTGCCTTCTACCGGCTGACCGTGCTGCCGCTGGTGGGCAAGGTCACCGCGCGTGTGGCCGATTGGCTGTCGCGGCATGGCGGCGAAACCGTCGACCTGCGGCCCGACCTGGATCAGGTGCCGGCCCTGGCGGCGGAACGGGATGCGCTTTGGCAACGGATCAGCACGGCCGATTTCCTGAGCGTGACGGAAAAGCGCGCGTTGCTGGGGCTGCCGCCGGTCAGCGGGGGGAAGGATGCGGGATGAACGCTCCGGCTTCGAGGCCTTCGATTGCGCGCCCGCATTGCGGCTTGAGGCGCATGAAAGGGTGAACAAGCTGCAGGTGGAGGGGCTGAACCGTCGGCTTGAACGGCTGGAACAGGATATGGAGCGGCTGGAGAAGCGGTTGTGGCTGACGGTCTATGGCGTGGTCGCCCTGGTGCTGTCGCAAGCGTTCCAGTCGGTCCTGCAGGTGCAGTGAGGAGATGCGGAATGGAAAGCTGTCTTGAATATAAATATTCCAGCATTGGCAGTGATTTGAGCGTCACTGATAATGTTGTGATCGAAGGTTGTGCCAGCCTGTTCGGACAGCCCGATCAAGGGGGCGACATCGTTCGAAAAGGCGCCTATGCGGCGTCGCTCGCGGCGCTCAAGCGCGACGGCCGGGCGGTCAGGATGCTGTGGCAGCACGACCCGGCGCAACCGATCGGCGTCTGGGACGAGGTGCGCGAGGACGACCGGGGGCTTTGGGTCAAGGGGCGCCTGCTTGAGACGGTCGGCAAGGGGCGCGAGGCGGCGGCCCTGATCGCGGCAGGCGCAATCGACGGATTGTCGATCGGATACCGGACCAGGCGCGCGGCGAAGAATGACAAGGGGCAGAGGGTCCTCACCGAACTGGACCTGTGGGAAGTATCGCTGGTCACCTTCCCGATGCTGGCAAGTGCCCGGGTCGGGGCCAAATCCGGCGCAATCGACGACCGCGACCTGCGGGAAATGGCGTCGGCACTGACGGCCGCCAGCGAGGAAATGGCGCGTGGCTGACGTGCGCGACTGAAGAGCGACAGAAAGGGATGCTTATGACCGAGACGCTTTCTCGGGCCGGGGAAGATTTGTCTCCGGTCAAGGAAATGAAAACTGCGATGGGCGGTTTTCTGAAAGAGTTCAAAGGCTTTCGAGCCGATGTTTAGAAACGGTTTGAACAACAGGAAGAGCGACTGACCATGCTTGATCGTAAATCTTTCACCCCGGCGCGGCCGGTTCTGTCCGCATCGGCCGCCACAGAGGCGCCGCATCGCAAGGCGTTCAACAGCTATTTGCGCAGCGGCGATGACGATGCGCTGCGCGGGCTGGACTTGGACGGTCTGGAAGGCAAGGCCATGACCACCAGTGTGAACAGCGATGGCGGGTATCTTGTTGATCCCGAAACAGCGGCGACGATCCGCGGCGTGCTGCAATCGGGCGCGTCGATCCGGCAGATCGCCAATGTCGTATCGGTCGAGGCGACATCGTTTGACGTGTTGATCGACCATTCCGATGTCGGCCATGGCTGGGCCACCGAAGCCGGTTCGGTTTCGGAAAGCGGCACGCCCTCAATCGACCGTATCGCGATCCCGCTGCACGAATTGTCGGCGCTGCCCAAGGTTTCGCAGCGGTTGCTGGATGACAGCGCCTTCGACATCGAAGGCTGGCTGGCGGGCCGGATCGCCGACAAGTTCGCCCGGGCCGAAGCAGCGGCGTTTATTTCCGGCGACGGGGTCGACAAGCCGACCGGTTTTCTGACCCATACGGTCATCGACAACGGCAGCTGGGGCTGGGGCAGCCTGGGATATGTGGCCACCGGTACCGATGCGGGGTTCGGCGACGCGTCCGAAATCATCGACCTGGTCTATGCTCTGGGCGCCGAATACCGCGCCAACGCATCCTTCGTGATGAATTCCAAGACTGCCGGCGCGGTGCGCAAGCTGAAGGATGCCGATGGCCGCTTCCTGTGGTCGGACGGGCTTGCGGCGGGCGAACCGGCGCGTCTGCTGGGCTACCCGGTGCTGATCGCCGAGGACATGCCCGATATCGCCAGCGGGTCCGATGCTGTCGCCTTTGGCGATTTCAGCGCCGGATACACCATCGCGGAACGTCCCGATCTGCGTGTCCTGCGCGATCCGTTCAGCGCCAAGCCGCATGTGTTGTTCTACGCAACCAAGCGTGTCGGCGGCGATGTCAGCGATTTCGCGGCGATCAAGCTGCTGCGCTTTGCCGTCGCGTGAGCGGCGGTGACGGCGGGGCCGGTGTTATGACCGGCCCCGGGGCGCGCGCCGTGTCTCTTCTGGGCGGCGTTGTCTGGCAGCTCCCTCCGTCCGAGCAACGCCAACGGCGCGCGCCCGGCCGAAAAACGATTTTCGGAGAAATTCTATGATGTTAGTTGAAGAAACTCCTGTCCCCCTGGCGGCACTTCCGGTCGCGGAATTCAAGGTCCACCTGCGGCTGGGCAGTGGGTTTGCCGAGGATGACGTTCAGGATGTGGTGCTGGAAAGTTTCCTGCGCGCGGCGATGGCCGCGGTGGAGGCGCGGACCGGCAAGATCCTGGTCGAACGGCCTTTCAGCTGGAGTTTGCAGGACTGGCGGGATGCGGCGGGGCAGGTTTTGCCGGTGGCGCCGGTCAAGGCGGTCACGGCGGTTTTCCTGGTGGACCGGCTGGGCGTGGAAACCTCCGTGCCCGCCGAGAGTTACCGGTTGGAGCCGGATACCCACCGGCCACGGCTTTGCCCGGTGTCCTCCTTGCTTCCGATGGTGCCGACCGGCGGATCGGTACGGGTCGAATTCACCGCCGGATACGGACCGGGATGGTCCGATCTGCCGGCGGACCTGGTGCAGGCGGTGCTGATGCTGGCGGCGCATTATTACGAATACCGCCATGACACCGCCCTGCGCGGCGGCTGCATGCCCTTCGGCGTGACCAGCCTGCTGGAACGCTACCGCGCTGTGCGGATCCATGCGGGGGCGGGACAATGACGGTGCCGCGGCTGACCAGGCCCCTGTTGCTGGAAGATCCCGCGCGGGTGGCCGACGGGGCGGGCGGTTTCGCCGAGAGCTGGACCGTGCTGGGGCAGGTCTGGGCCGAGTTGTCTTTGCGCAGCGGTCGCGAAAGGGGCGGGTTTTCCACCGCGCGGTTCCGCATCGTGGTGCGCGCCGCGCCGCAGGGATCGACCATGCGGCCCCGTCCGGATCAGAGGTTCCGGGATGGCGCGCGGCTGTTCCGCATCGAGGCGGTATCGGAACGCGATCCCGAGGGCCGCTTCCTGACCTGTTATGCCAACGAGGAGGTGGTCGCATGAGTTACGCCATGGCGGCGGCGTTGCAGGAAGCCGTGTTCCAGCACCTGTCGGGTGACGTGGCCGTGACCGCGCTGGTCGGCGGAATATACGACGCGATCCCGGCGGGCGAATTGCCGGCGCTTTACGTCACGCTGGGGCCGGAAACCGCGCGCGACCGGTCTGACAAGACCGGCAATGGGGCGGAGCATGATTTCATCGTGTCGGTGATTGGCAGCGCGTCGGGCTTCCTGTCGGCAAAACAGGCGGCCGCGGCGATCACCGACGCGCTCATTGGGGCCGACCTGACGCTGAGCCGCGGGCAACTGACCGGGCTTTGGTTCGTCAGGGCGGTGGCGAAACGGGAAACCGGCGACGATGCGCGCCGGATCGACATACGCTTCCGCGCCCGCGTGGAAGACAACTGAGTTTCGAACAACGGAGAAGGCAAATGGCGGCTCAGAACGGCAAGGACTTGTTGATCAAGGTGGACCTGACCGGCGACGGGCAGTTCGAAACCATGGCGGGGCTACGTGCCACGCGGGTCAGTTTCAACGCCGAAAGCGTTGACGTGACCAGCCTGGAATCCGCCGGCGGCTGGCGTGAATTGCTGGCCGGTGCCGGGGTGAAATCGGCGGCGATTTCCGGGGCGGGCGTGTTCAAGGATGCGGCCAGCGACGAACGAGCGCGGCAGATCTTCTTTGACGGGGAAATGCCCGATTTTCAGGTCATCATTCCGGATTTCGGCACCGTCGAGGGCCCGTTCCAGATGAGCGCGATCGAATATGCCGGCAGCCATAACGGCGAAGCGACCTACGAGATGTCGATGGCATCGGCCGGGGAACTGACCTTCACGGCTGCGGTGTGAGATGGCCAATCCCTGGGCCGGAGAGGTCGCCGTGGTCGTCGACGGCCGGCGGCAGGTGATGAAGCTGACGCTGGGCGCCCTGGCGGAGCTGGAGGATGCGTTGGACGAAGGGTCGCTTGTTGAGTTGGCGGAACGGTTCGAACAGGGGCGGTTTTCCAGCCGCGACATCCTGATGCTGATCGTGGCGGGCCTGCGCGGTGGCGGATGGCAGGGCAGCGCGGCCGATCTGATGCAGGCCGACATCCAAGGCGGCCCGATCGGGGCGGCGCGGGCGGCGGCGGAATTGCTGGCGCGGGCCTTTGCCCTGCCGGGGGAAGGCGCATGACCGGTTTCGACTGGCCGGGCCTGATGCGGGCGGGGATGCGGGGCCTGGGCCTGCGCCCGGCGGAGTTCTGGGCGCTGAGCCCGGCGGAACTGGGCTTGTTGCTGGGAAAAGGATTGGGCGCGTCGCCGCTGGGGCGGGAGCGACTGAACGAATTGATCCGGGCCTATCCGGACCGGAAGGGAGGCAGCACAGATGGCGGAACTTGACAGTTTTCAGGACCAGGTCGAGGCACTGGAGGCAACCTTGGGATCGGCCAGTGTCATGGCTGGCGGGTTCGAGGCCGAACTGCGCCGGGTGGGCCATGCCTTCAACGATACCCTGCTGGAGGCAAAGGCGCTGGAACGGGGTGTCAGCAGCGGGTTGCGCCGCGCCTTCGATGGCGTGTTGCTGGACGGGATGAAGCTGTCGGAGGCGCTGCGCACGGTGGCGCAGTCGATGATCAACGCGACCTATGCGGCGGCCGTCCGGCCGGTCACCGATCACTTCGGATCGCTTCTGGCGCAGGGGATCGGCAGCGCGGTGTCGGGGCTGTTCGGTTTCGAAAAGGGCGGCGGCTTCGCGCAGGGCCGGGTGATGCCCTTTGCCAATGGCGGGGTGGTGCCGGGGCCAACCCTGTTCCCGATGCGCGGCGGGACCGGGTTGATGGGCGAAGCGGGACCCGAAGCGGTCATGCCGCTGACGCGCGGACCCGATGGCAGGCTGGGGGTTGAGGCGCGCGGCGGCCGCAGCGTGAACGTGGTGATGAATATCAGCACGCCGGACGTGCAGGGGTTCCAGCGGTCGCAAAGCCAGATCGCCGCGCGGATGGGCCGGGTCCTGTCGCGCGGGCAGCGGATCCGCTGAGGAGGGCGAGATGAATTTTCACGAAGTAAGATTTCCCGCCTCGCTGAGCTTCGGGGCGGTTGGCGGGCCGGAACGGCGCACCGACGTGGTGACGCTGGCCAACGGGTTCGAGGAACGCAACACCCCCTGGGCGCATTCGCGGCGGCGCTATGATGCCGGACTTGGGCTGCGCTCGCTCGATGACATCGAAACGCTGATTTCCTTTTTCGAAGCGCGGGGCGGCCAGATGTACGGGTTCCGGTGGAAGGACTGGGCCGATTACAAATCCTCCGCTCCCTCTGAGCCGGTCGCCTATACCGATCAGGTGATTGCCACCGGCGATGGCGACACGGTTTCGTTCCAGCTGATGAAAAATTACCGCTCCGGCGATCAGAGCTATGCGCGGCCGATCAAGAAACCGGTTCTGGGGAGCGTCCGGATCGGGGTGGAAGGCGTGGAAATGCAGGAAGGCGTGCATTTCACCGTCGATACCGCGACCGGGATCGTGACCCTGGCCGAGCCGCCCAACGAAGGCGGCGAGGTGACGGCAGGATTCGAATTCGACGTGCCGGTGCGGTTCGATACCGATCACATCCATGCCAATGTCGCCAGCTTCCGGGCAGGCGAGGTTCCCGATGTCCCGGTGCTGGAGCTGCGGGTCTGATGCGGCTGAACGATGCATTCCGGGCCCATCTGGAAACGGGCGTCACCACCCTGTGCCGCTGCTGGCTTCTGACCCGGGCCGATGGCGCGGACTTCGGGTTCACCGATCATGATTGTGACCTGTCCTTTGACGGGAACACGTTCAAGGCCGGTACCGGGCTTTCTGCGCGGGCCCTGCAGCAGACGACCGGCCTGTCGGTGGATAACAGCGAAGCGATCGGCGCTCTGTGCGACGCTGCCGTTACCGCAGCGGATATCGAGGCCGGGCGGTTCGACAATGCGCGGATGAATTGCTGGCTGGTCAACTGGGCCGATACCGGCCTGCGGGCGTTGCAGTTCAGCGGGAACTTGGGCGAGCTGACCCGCTCAGGCGGCGCCTTCCGGGCTGAACTGCGCGGATTGACTGATCGGCTGAACCAATCCTCGGGCCGGGTCTATCAGAAGCCCTGTTCGGCGGTGCTGGGCGATCCGGCTTGCGGTTTGGATCTGGAAACGCCGGGATATGTCGCCGAGCCGCAGGTTCAGGAGGTCGAGGACGACCGGGTTTTCCGTTTCGACAGTCTGGCGGGGTTCGAAACCGGCTGGTTCACACGCGGACGGCTGGACGTGACCAGCGGCGCGGCGATGGGGCTGCACGGCGTGATCAAGGCCGATTTCATCGAAGATGGCCGCCGCGTGATCCGGCTTTGGACGCCTGTCCGGGCTCCGGTCGCGCCGGGGGACGGGCTGCGCCTGATCGCGGGTTGCGACAAGCGGTTCGACACCTGCCGGCTGAAATTCGACAATCTGCTGAACTTCCGGGGCTTTCCGGACATTCCGGGCGATGACTGGACCGCAGCCTATCCTGCCAATGCCGGCGTCACCAACGGGGGAAGCCGGAGATGAATGCGATGGATGGCGCACAGGTGGTCGCGGCGGCGCGTGGATGGATCGGGACGCCCTATCGGCATCAGGGGGCGGCCAAGGGCGCGGGTTGCGATTGCCTTGGGCTCGTGCGCGGGCTGTGGCGCGAACTGCTGGAGGCGGAACCCGAATTGCCCCCCGCCTATAGCCGAGACTGGTCGGAACCGCAGGGCGATGAATTGCTGTGGGGGGCAGCGAAGCGCCACCTTCTGGTCAAGGCGCCGGGGGATGAGGCGCGAGGCGACGTTTTGTTGTTCCGGATGCGTGCGGGATCGGTGGCGAAACATCTGGGGATCGCGGCGGAAAACGGCGCGCGGCGCAGCTTCATCCACGCCTATAGCGGCCACGGGGTGGTGGAAAGCCCGCTGAGCCTGCCTTGGCGCAGGCGGATCGTGGCGCGGTTTGCTTTTCCCGAAGGGGGTATCTGATGGCGACCATAGTCTTATCGGCGGCGGGGGCGGCGCTGGGCGGATCGATCGGCGGAACGGTGCTTGGGCTGTCGACGGCAGTGGTGGGGCGTTTTGTCGGGGCGTCGCTGGGCCGGGTCATCGATCAACGCTTGTTGGGCGAGGGGGCAGAGGCGGTCGAAACCGGGCGGATCGACCGGTTCCGCCTGACCGGTTCCGGCGAAGGCGGCCCGGCGGCGCAGCTATATGGGCGCATGCGCATTGGTGGTCAGGTGATATGGGCCACAAATTTCGCGGAACACGAAAGCGCGACAGGCGGCAGCAAGGGTGGCGGGCGCAGAAGCAGCAGCTACAGCTATGCCGTCAGCCTGGCGATTGCGCTCTGCGAAGGTGAAATCGGCGGCATCTGCCGGGTCTGGACCGATGGCGGAGAGGTCGCGCCGGACGACCTGAACATGCGGGTCTATCGCGGAACGGTGGATCAGTTGCCCGATCCGAAGATCGAGGCGGTGGAAGGCGCCGGCATGGTGCCGGCCTATCGCGGCACAGCCTATGTGGTGCTGGAGGATCTGGAGCTTGCGCAATTCGGTAACCGGGTGCCGCAATTCAGCTTCGAGGTCCTGCGCCCGGATTTCGAATTCGATGGCACCGATGAGGCGGAACCCGCCCACGCGATCCGGGGCGTGGCCATGATACCGGGGACCGGGGAATACGCATTGGCGACCGATCCGGCGGTTCTGGATTACGGGCTTGGCGAAACCCGCACGATGAACGTCAATTCGGCTTCCGGTCAGAGCGACCTGACGACATCGCTGCATCAGATGGAACAGGAATTGCCGAATTGCGAGGCGGTGTCGCTGATCGTCAGCTGGTTCGGGGACGATTTGCGTTGTGGTGAATGCAAGCTGCGCCCGAAGGTGGAACAAAGCGATCTGGATGCGCAGGGCATGCCGTGGGTGGTATCGGGGCTGAACCGTGCCGGGGCGGGTATCGTGCCGATGCAGGAGGGTCGCCCGGTTTATGGCGGTACGCCCTGCGATGCCTCGGTCCTGCAGGCCGTCGCGGCGCTGAACGAAGCCGGCAAGGCAGTGATGTTCTATCCCTTCATCCTGATGGAGCAGATGGCGGGCAATCCGCTAACCGATCCCTGGACCGGTGGCGAAGGTCAACCGGTATTGCCTTGGCGCGGGCGTATCACGGCATCGCTGGCGCCGGGGATTGCCGGGTCCCCGGATCAGAGTGCGGCGACAGATGCGGAAGTGGCCGCTTTCTTCGGAACCGTGGCGGCGACAGATTTCACCATTGCCAATGGCGCGGTGACCTATGGCGGCCCCGATGAATGGAGCTATCGCCGCTTCATCCTGCACAATGCCGCGCTTTGTGCCGCGGCAGGGGGCGTGGAGTCCTTCTGCATCGGATCGGAAATGCGCGGGCTGACTCAGCTGCGGGGGATGAACAACAGCTTCCCGGCGGTCGAACAGATGCGCCTGCTGGCGGCCGAGGTGCGGGCGCTTCTTGGGGCCGAGGTAAAGCTGGGATATGCCGCCGACTGGTCGGAATATTTCGGCTATCACCCACAGGACGGATCGGGCGGTGTGTTCTTCCATCTCGATCCGCTCTGGGCCGATGGCAATATCGACTTCATTGGGATCGACAACTACATGCCGCTGTCGGATTGGCGGGACGGTGACGATCATCTGGATGCCGGGTGGGGGGCGATCCATGACCTCGGCTATCTTCGGTCGAATATCGAAGGCGGCGAAGGCTACGACTGGTTTTATCATTCGGATGAGGCGCGCGAAGCGCAGATCCGCACGCCGATCGGCGACGGCGCTTTTGGGGAAGACTGGATATACCGATACAAGGATATCCGCAGCTGGTGGGAAAGCGAACATTACGACCGAGTCGGCGGAACGCGGGTCGACACGCCCACCGACTGGGTGCCGCAATCGAAACCGATCCGGTTCACCGAACTGGGATGCGCCGCCATCGACAAGGGCAGCAACCAGCCGAATAAGTTCCTTGATGCGAAATCGTCGGAATCTTCCCTGCCGCGTCATTCGGACGGGCGGCGCGACGAGTTGATCCAAATGCAATATCTGCGCGCGATTCTGGGCTATTGGGGCGTGGCGGCGAACAACCCGGTTTCGGAAATCTATGGCGCCCCGATGCTGGACATGGCGCGTGCCTTCGTCTGGGCCTGGGATGCGCGGCCATACCCGGCCTTCCCGCGCAATGCCGATCTGTGGAGCGACGGTGATAACTATGCCCGTGGCCACTGGATCAACGGGCGTGGATCGGCGCGGTCGCTGGCGTCCGTGGTGACCGAAATCTGCCGGAATGCGGGGGTGCTCGGGATCGACACAACGGCGCTGCACGGTCATGTGCGGGGCTATTCCCTGAATGATGCGGATGATGCACGGTCCGCGTTGCAGCCGCTGATGCTGCGCTATGGGTTTGACGCCATTGAACGCGATGGGCAGCTGGTGTTTCGCAGTCGCACCGGAACGACGGACTGGGCGCTGGGGGCGGACCAGTTGGCGGTTCACGAAGACCTGCCCCATTCGATCGAGGAGCAGCGGGCCGCGCAGAGCGAACTTGCCGGGCGTGTCCGTCTGCGCTTTGTCGAGGCGGATGCGGATTTCGAAGCCGTGGCGGAAGAAAGCGTGTTGCCGGGCGAAGAAACCCACGCGGTGGCATCCTCCGAAATTCCGCTGGCGATGACCCGGGCCGAAGGCCGGCAGGTGGTCGAGCGCTGGCTGAGCGAGGCGCGGCTGGCGCGCGATACCGTCCGACTGGCCTTGCCGCCTTCGGCGCTGCGTGTCGGGGCGGGCGACGTGATAGATCTTTCCGAAGCCGGGGCGGGCGGGACGTTCCGGGTGGACCGTGTCGAATATGGCGCCAGCCAGACTATCGAGGCGGTGCGGATCGACGCGGAAAGCTACCGCGCCGCCGACATAGGCGAAGCCCCCGGCCCGGTGACGGCCTTTGCCGCGCCGGCGCAGGTGTTTCCGCTGTTTCTTGACCTGCCGCTTCTGACCGGCGATGAGGCGCCCCACGCGCCGCACCTGGCCGTCACCGCCGATCCCTGGCCGGGGCGCGTCGCGGTCTATCACGCGCCGTCGGACAGCGATTACGACTTGCTGGCGACGGTGGAACGGCGGGCGGTGATCGGGGTGACCGAAACCGTGCTTGACCGGGCGCGGTCGGGGCTTTGGGATCGCGGCAACGTTCTACAGGTCAGGCTGGCGCATGGCAGCCCGGAAAGCCGGGGCGAAGACAGTGTGCTGGCCGGCGGCAACCTGGCGGCAATCGGCGACGGGGCGGCGGAAAACTGGGAGCTGATCCAGTTCCGCGATGCCGATCTGGTCGATGAGAACACCTATCTTCTGAGCCATCTTCTGCGCGGCCAGAAGGGCAGCGATGCCGCGATGCCCGACAGCTGGCCCGTGGGATCCTATTTCGTGCTTCTGAACGGGGCCGTGGGGCAGCTGGGGCTGCCGTCCTCCGTCCGCAACCTGTCGCGGCATTACCGGATCGGTCCGGCCGCGCGGGGATATGACGACCCGTCCTGCCGGCACTATCAGCAGGCCTTTGCCGGGATCGGGTTGCGCCCCTATGCGCCGGTGCATCTGCGGATCGAACTGGATCTGTCGGGCGACGCCCGTCTGAGCTGGGTCCGGCGGACGCGGCTGGATGGCGATGGCTGGGACGGGATCGACGTGCCTTTGGGCGAGGAACAAGAACTCTACCTTGTCCGGATCCTGAACGGCGCGCAGATCCTGCGGGAAGAAACCGTGACAAGCGCCGAATGGACCTATTCGGCGGCGGCGATCGCCGCGGATGGCGGGTTGCAGGGGCTGGTGGCAGAGGTGGCGCAGGTATCGGCCATCTTTGGCGCCGGGGCGGCGGCGCGGTTGGTGCTGGATGCTTGAATTGGGGCGCTTCGTGTCCTAGGGCAACACATCATCCCTCCATTCCAAACCGGAATAACCCCTTTCACAGCTTTGCATTTTGCCAAAGCGGTCTATCTGTTATAGTGACCGCGACCGGAGGACCCCATCGATGGCCAAGACCAAGACAAAATTTGCCGAACTGGATCCCGTCTGGGACCGGATCAGGACCGAGGCGGAAGAAGCCGTCACGAAGGAACCGCTGCTGGGCGGGCTGATCCATTCCAGCATCCTGCACCATCATTCCATCGAATGCGCGCTGGCATACCGTACCTCGCTGAAGCTGGCGTCGGGCGAGATGTCGGAACAGCTGATCCGCGAGATTTGCGATGCGGCCTATGCCGATGATCCGTCGCTGGCGCTGGCGGCGCGGGCCGATATCGCCGCCGTGCATGATCGCGACCCGGCCTGCCACCGGTTCCTGCAGCCGCTGATGTTCTTCAAGGGCTTCCAGGCGCTGCAGGCCTATCGCGTGTCGCACTGGCTGTGGTGCAACGATCGCAAGGACATGGCCTATTTCTTCCAGATGCGGAATTCGGAACAGTTCGGCATCGACATCCACCCAGCCGCAAGGATCGGCAAGGGCATCATGATCGACCACGCCCATTCCATCGTGATCGGGGAAACCGCAGTGGTGGGTGACAACGTGTCGATGCTGCATTCGGTGACGCTGGGCGGGACCGGCAAGGAAGAGGAAGACCGCCATCCCAAGATCGGCGACGGCGTTCTGATCGGGGCCGGGGCCAAGGTTCTGGGCAATATCCATGTCGGTCACTGCTCGCGCATCGCCGCCGGGTCGGTGGTGCTGCACGAGGTTCCACCGAAAACCACCGTTGCCGGGGTTCCGGCCAAGGTGGTGGGCGAAGCGGGCTGTTCGACCCCGTCGATAACGATGGACCAGCTTCTCGGCACAAAATAGAAAGCTGTTCCAATTCAAGTCATTGTGGCAAAGCCCGGCAGGACCTATCCTGACCGGGCTTTATTTCAGCGGGAGGGAAATCATGACACGGCAGACCGAAGGGCGGGGACGGTTTTACGGCGATGTTCTGGACACGATCGGCAACACGCCGGCGATCCGGATCAACCGTTTGGCGCCCGATCACGTGACGATGTATGTCAAGGCCGAGGCCTTCAATCCCGGCGGCTCGGTCAAGGACCGGCTGGCGCTGAGCATCATCGAGGCGGCGGAGGCTTCGGGAGCGTTGAAGCCGGGGCAGACTGTGGTGGAGGCGACCAGCGGCAATACCGGCATCGGTCTGGCAATGGTCTGTGCGGCCAAGGGCTATCCGCTGGTCATCACCATGATCGAAACCTTTTCCGTGGAACGCCGCCGCCTGATGCGGTTCCTGGGCGCCAAGGTGATCTTGACACCGAAAGAGGAAAAGGGCACCGGCATGTACCAGAAGGCCAAGGAATTGGCGGAAAAGAACGGCTGGTTCTTCGCCCGGCAATTCGAAACCGAGGCCAATGCCGATATCCACGAACACACCACCGGGCGCGAGATCATCGCCGATTTCGAAGGCGAACGGCTGGACTATTTCGTCAGCGGTTTCGGCACCGGCGGGACCGTGACGGGTGTGTCCCGGGTGCTGCGGCGCGAACGCCCCGACACCAAGATCATCCTGTCGGAACCCGCCAACGCGGCGATGGTGCAGAGCGGTATCGTGCAGGAACGCACCAGTGAGGGCGAACCGGCGGCCAGCCACCCGGCCTTCGCGCCGCACCCGATCCAGGGCTGGACGCCGGATTTCATTCCGCTGGTGCTGCAGGAGGCGCTGGACAACAAGGGCTATGACGAATTGATCCCGGTGGCCGGTCCGGAAGGCATCGAATATTCTCGCAAGCTGGCGCTGGAAGAGGGCATTTTCACCGGCATTTCCGGCGGGGCGACCTTCGCCACCGCGATGAAAGTGGCCGAAACCGCGCCCGCGGGATCGGTGATCCTTGCGATGCTGCCCGATACCGGCGAACGCTACCTGTCCACGCCCCTGTTCGACGGCATCGAGGCCGAGATGGACGACGAGGAAATCGCGCTGATGAAATCGACCCCGGGCTACCAGATGGGGTGATCCTTCGCGCGGGGGGCGGGGCGTCCGGTTTCAAGTCGCCATGCGCTGCCGGTGGTCTCTGTCACAACAAAAAACGCCGGGGAATTCCCCGGCGTTTTTCTTTGATGTTGATGATCTGACCTCAGGCCAGCATCGCCATCGGGTTTTCCAGGTTGTCGACGATCGCCTGCAGCAGGTTGGCGCCAAGCGCCCCGTCGATCACCCGGTGATCGACCGACATGGTGACCGACATCACGGTGGCCACGGCCAGTTCGCCGTCATCGCCCACAACCGGTTTCTTCACCCCGGCGCCGACCGCCAGGATTCCCGCGTGCGGCGGGTTCACGATGGCGTCGAAATTGTCGATGCCGAACATGCCGAGGTTGGAAATCGCGAAGCTGCCGCCCTGGTATTCGTGCGGGGCAAGCTTGCGGTCGCGGGCGCGCGTGGCAAGGTCCTTCATCTCGGTCGACAGCGCCGACAGCGATTTCATCTCGGCATCCTGCAGCACCGGCGTGAACAGCCCGCCTTCGATGGCGACGGCGACGGCCACGTCGGAGGCCTTCATCTTCAGCACCCGGTCGCCGGCCCAGACGGCATTGGCGTCCGGCACCTGCTGCAGCGCGTTGGCGACGGCCTTGATGATGAAATCGTTGACGCTGAGCTTCACACCGCGCGCTTCCAGTTGCCTGTTGATCTGGGAACGGAATTTCAACAGCGCGTCGAGCTTGATGTCGCGGCGCAGGTAGAAATGCGGGATGGTCTGCTTGGCCTCGGTCAGGCGGGCGGCGATGGTTTTGCGCATCCCGTCGAGCTTGACCTCTTCATAATCGCGCCCTTCGTACATCTTGGCCACGGCGTCGGCCGACGGACCGGCGGGGACTGCAGCCGGTGCGGCGGCTGCGGCGGCCGGAACTGCTGCGGCAGGCTGCGCCGTTGCCGCTTCGACATCGGCCTTCACGATCCGGCCGCGCGGACCGGACCCTTTGATCTGGCTCAGGTCCAGACCCTTGTCGGCGGCGATGCGGCGCGCCAGCGGGGACGCAAAGATACGGGTGCCGCCAGCCGTGGCGGGGGCTGCGGGCGCCGGGGGTGCCGCGGTGGGTGCCGGGGCTGGGGCTGCTTCCGCCGGGGCTGTTTCGGCTGCCGGGGCCGCGGCAGGTGCGGCAGCGATATCGCCGACCTCTTCGCCTTCTTCCACCAGCAGGGCGATGGGGGTGTTCACTTTCACCCCTTCGGTGCCTTCCGCGATCAGGATCTTGCCGACGATACCTTCATCGACGGCTTCGAATTCCATCGTCGCCTTGTCGGTTTCGATTTCCGCCAGCAGGTCGCCCGAGCTGACGGTGTCGCCTTCTTTCACCAGCCATTTGGCCAGCGTGCCTTCCTCCATCGTCGGGGACAGGGCGGGCATCAGGATTTCGGTTGCCATTGTTCTGTCTCCTCAGCGATAGGTCACTTGCTTGACCGCCGCGATCACCTCGTCCGTGGTGATCAGCGCCAGCTTTTCCAGGTTCGCGGCATAGGGCATCGGAACGTCCTTGCCGGTGCAGTTGATCACCGGCGCGTCGAGGTAGTCGAAGGCGCGTTCCATGATCGTGGCCGACAGGTGGTTGCCGATCGAGGCGACCGGGAAACCTTCCTCGACGGTGACGCAGCGGTTGGTTTTCATCACCGAATTGATCACCGTGTCGTAATCGATCGGGCGTAGCGTGCGCAGGTCGATGACTTCGGCGGAAATGCCTTCCTCGGCCAGATTGTCGGCGGCTTCCAGTGCGTATTGCATGCCGATGCCGAAGCTGACGATGGTCACGTCCGATCCTTCTCGCCAGACCCGGGCCTTGCCGAAGGGGATGGTAAAATCGTCCATCACCGGCACGTCGAAGCTGCGGCCATAGAGGATTTCGTTTTCAAGGAAGATCACCGGGTTGGGATCGCGGATCGCGGTTTTCATCAGGCCTTTGTAGTCCGAGGCCGAATAGGGCATCACCACCTTCAGGCCGGGAATCTGCGCGTACCATGCGGCGTAATCCTGGCTGTGCTGTGCGCCGACGCGGGCGGCGGCGCCGTTGGGTCCGCGGAACACCATCGGCGCGCCCATCTGGCCGCCCGACATATAGAGCGTTTTCGCCGCCGAGTTGATGACCTGGTCGATCGCCTGCATCGCGAAGTTGAAGGTCATGAATTCGACGATCGGATGCAGCCCGCCGAAGGCCGCGCCGACGGCGATGCCGGCAAAGCCGTGTTCGGTGATCGGCGTGTCGATCACCCGCTTGGATCCGAATTCATCGAGCAGCCCCTGCGAGACCTTGTAGGCGCCCTGATATTCGGCGACTTCCTCGCCCATCAGGAAGACGGTGTCGTCGCGGCGCATTTCCTCGGCCATCGCGTCGCGCAGGGCTTCGCGGACCGTCTGTTTCTTCATCTCGGTGCCTTCCGGCCAATCCGGGGTCAGATCGGCAGGGGCGGCGACCGGCGCGGCCGGTGCTGCGGGCGCGGCGGGGGCTGCCGGGGCAGGGGCCTCGGCGGGGGCGGCGGAAACGGCGATGTCATCGGCGCTTTCGCCTTCTTCCACCAGAACGGCGATCGGGGTATTCACCTTCACGCCTTCGGTGCCCTCGGCGATCAGGATCTTGCCGATAACGCCTTCGTCGACCGCTTCGAATTCCATCGTTGCCTTGTCGGTTTCGATTTCCGCGATGACATCGCCCGAGGATACGGTATCGCCCTCTTTCACCAGCCATTTGGCCAGCGTGCCTTCCTCCATGGTGGGGCTGAGCGCGGGCATGAGAATTTCGATTGCCATGATTTTCAGTCCCCCTTACGCGTCCGCGTCTGCATAGATATCGGTCCACAGCTCTTCGAGTGCGGGTTCCGGGCTTTCCTTGGCGAAATCGGCGGATTTGTTCACGATGTCCTTGATTTCCTTGTCGATGGCCTTCAGGTCATCTTCGGTCGCGTGCTTGCCGGTCAGCAGCATTTCGCGCACGTTTTCGATCGGGTCGCGTTCGTCGCGCATCTTCTGCACTTCTTCGCGGGTACGGTATTTCGCCGGGTCCGACATCGAGTGGCCGCGATAGCGGTAGGTTTTCACTTCCAGGATATAGGGCCCTTTGCCTTCGCGGCAGTGCTTGGTGGCCTTTTCGCTGGCCGCCTTGACCGCCAGAACATCCATGCCGTCGACGATTTCGCCGGGGATGCCGAAGGGTTCGCCGCGGGTGTAGATATCCTGCGTCGAGGTCGACCGCGATTGCGCGGTGCCCATTGCATACTGGTTGTTTTCGATCACGAAGATCACCGGCAGCTTCCACAGGGCGGCCATGTTGAAGGTCTCATAGACCTGGCCCTGGTTCGCGGCGCCGTCGCCGAAATAGGTGAAGGTGACGCGCTTGGTGTCCAGGTACTGATCGGCAAAGGCCAGACCCGCGCCCAACGGAACCTGCGCGCCGACGATGCCGTGACCGCCGTAGAAATGCTTTTCCTTGGAGAACATGTGCATCGAGCCGCCCTTGCCCTTGGAATAGCCACCCTCGCGCCCGGTCAGTTCCGCCATCACGCCGTTCGGATCCATGCCGCAGGCCAGCATGTGACCGTGATCACGGTAGGAGGTGATGCGCTTGTCGCCTTCCTCGGCCGCCGCTTCGAGCCCGACCACGACGGCTTCCTGACCGATATAGAGGTGGCAGAAGCCACCGATCAGGCCCATGCCGTAAAGCTGACCGGCCTTTTCCTCGAATCGGCGGATCAGCAGCATATCGCGGTAGTAGGATTTCAGTTCTTCAGCTGAAACATTTGTTTTGGCTTGGGTTTTCCTGGCAGCCATCGGGCGTCCTCCTGCTGTTCCCAATAATAGTTTAGCGTTAAACTATCCTATAAGGCATTTTGCCGCGCAGGGCGAGACTTAATTCGGAAAAGCCGAAAAGAAGATCAATTTCAGGAGGTTGCAGTTCAGCCCGGCAGGGAGGCCGATGAATTTGTCAGCGGACGACGATTTCGTCGCTGCGGATCAGGCCCAGAACCGAACGGGCCTGTTCATCCAGCAGGTCGAGGTCGAGATAACTGTCGGACAGACGCCGGGTCAGGTTTTCCATCTGCGCCACCTCGGTGTTCAGCTGGTCCAGCTCACCTTGCAGGGTGTCGACCTCGGCCTGGATCTCGGCACGCCGGAACAGCCCGTAACCGCCCTGAACAGCGGCAAAGGTGAAATAGGCGCCAAGCATGAAGGCCACTGCGAAATAGGCCCATGCCCCAAGGGCCGGTCGTTTCCTGCGTTGCATTTTTCTGCCTCTTTTTCCGCCTCTTAAGGGGCGGTGAAAAGAGTTTGCCACAAGTGATTCGCTTTGTGAATCCCCTGAATGGGATCTGCACGCTTTTTTCTTCGGGCGGGATGGGCGGCGTTCGAATTAGGGCGTTTCGCGGTCGTTCAGCCGCAATTGCAGCATCGCCAGGTCGAGCCAGCGGCCGAATTTCTGCCCCACCTGCGGCATCAGCGCGGTCTGTTCGAAACCAAGTTTTTCATGCAGCCGGATAGACGGTGTGTTGCCCGCCTCGATCGCGGCGATCATGATGTGAAACCCGTCGGCGCGCGCGCGTTCGATCAGGGCCTGAAGAAGCGCCCGGCCGATGCCGCCACCGCGTCGCGCCGTATCGACATAGACCGAATGTTCCACCGTCAGCTTGTAACCGTCGAAGGCGCGGAAGGGACCATAGCTGGCATAACCCAGAACCGTGTCGCCGTCGCAGGCGACCAGCACAGGAAAGCCCTGTTTCTGTCGGTCGGCGATCCAGCCCGCGCGGTTTTTCGCATCCACGGTGACATCGTTCCAGATCGCCGTCGAATGCAGCACCGCATCGTTGTAGATCGCGGCGATGGCGGCGGCGTCCTTCGTTTCTGCGTTCCTGATCTGCATCCTGTTCATCCATGAAAACCGGGCGGTCCGGCCGCCCCGTTTCAATCCTGCCGGTCTAAGCGGGCAGCGCTCAGCCGGCGACCGAAGCGTCGAAGATGCTTTTGACGCTGGCGTCGAGCCTGGTGTCGAAGTCATCGTCGCTCTGCTGTGCCGACAGGCCTTCGGTCAGCGCGCGAGAGAAGCTGGCGATCATGCCGGCATTCTGCGACAGGCGGGTATTGGCCTCGGCGCGGTCATAGCCTCCCGACAGTGCCACCACGCGCAGCACCTTGGGATGATCGACCAAGTCCTTATACTGGTTGGCCTTTTCCGGAAGCGTCAGCTTCAGCATGACCTGCTGGCCCTCGGGCAGCGCATCGAGCTGTTTCTTGATCTCGGCCAGCAGGATGTCTTCGGCATCGGCCTTGTCGGCGATGGAAATGGTCACTTCGGGTTCGATGATCGGCATCAGCCCGTGCGACAGGATCTGCTTGCCGATGTCGAATTGCTGCTGAACTGCGGCCGCGATGCCCGCGGCCGATGCAGAATTGATAACCGAACGCATCTTGGTGCCGAAAATGCCCTTCGACACCGCCTTTTCCAGCAGCGCGTCGAGATCGGGCATCGGTTTCAACAACTGCACCCCGTCGGTCTCATCGGCCAGCCCCTTGTCGACCTTCAGGAACGGCACGACGCCGCATTCTTCCCACAGATAGGTGGCGGTGGGTTTGCCGTCGATATCGCCGTCCATGGTGCGTTCGAACAGGATCGCGCCAAGAATGCGGTCGCCGTTGAAAGCTTTCGACTTGATGATCCGGGCGCGCATCTGGTGGATCAGGTCGAACATTTCCTGTTCCGAGCCATAGGCGGTTTCGTCGACACCATAGAGCCGCAGGGCCTTCGGGGTGGACCCGCCGCTTTGGTCGAGGGCGGCGATGAAGCCGTTGCCGGTGCGGATTTGTTCGGTCTGTTTGGGGTCGGTCATTGTCTATTTCCACCTGCTGCGATCGAATTGGGCGGCGCCCGCCTTGCTTGGTCAAGGCAATAGGCGACCGGGCAGGGGGATACAATTCGGATGGCGCTAACGGAAGAAGATTTTTCGCTTGTGCACGTTTGCCGAGCGCCTGCGACCGGTGGGTCGGGCGCGCGGTCAAAGGGTGCGAACGATCAGGCGCTGGCTTCCAGCGCGGCGACACCGGGCAGGGTCTTGCCTTCCATCCATTCCAGGAAGGCGCCGCCGGCGGTCGAGATATAGGTGAAATCAGCGGCTGCGCTGGCCTGGTTCAGCGCCGCCACCGTGTCGCCGCCGCCGGCGACAGATATCAGCGATCCGGCGCGGCTCAGCTCGGCGGCCTTGCGGGCGGCTGCGTTGGTGCCCGCGTCGAAGGGGGCGATTTCGAACGCGCCCAGCGGTCCGTTCCAGATCAGCGTCTTGGCGCCTTCGAGGATCTCGCTGATGCGGGCGACCGCCCGCGGCCCGGCATCGAGGATCATCTGGTCGGCGGGGCAGGCATCGGCGGCGACGGTCTGGTTCTCGGCTCCGGCCTTGAATTCGGCCGCGACCACCACGTCGGCAGGAAGAACGATTTCGCAGCCGGCAGATTTGGCCTTTCCGACGATTTCGGATGCGGTGCCGGTCATGTCGTGTTCGCAAAGCGATTTTCCGACATCGACACCCTGCGCGGCAAGGAAAGTGTTGGCCATGCCGCCGCCGATCACAAGGTAGTCGACCTTTTCCACCAGGTTGCCCAGCAGTTCCAGCTTGGTCGACACCTTGGCGCCGCCGACCACCGCGACGACCGGGCGTTGCGGCTTGCCAAGGGCGCTTTCCAGCGCTTCGAGTTCCGCCTGCATCAGGCGACCGGCGCAGCTGGGAAGGTGGCGCGCCACCCCTTCGGTCGAGGCATGCGCGCGGTGCGCAGCGGAAAACGCATCGTTGCAGTAAACGTCGGCCAGTTTCGCGAGACGCGCGGCGAAGTCGGGATCGTTCTTTTCCTCGCCCCGGTGAAAGCGGATGTTTTCCAGCAGAACGACCTCGGCGGACTTGATCTCATCCGTGGGGGATTCCGCTGCTTCCAGGGTTTCGATGAAGGCCACCGAACGGCCCAGGGCCTTTTCCAGCGTCTTCAGGGTGATCCGCAGGCTCATGTCCAGCACGACCTTGCCCTTGGGTCGGCCGAAATGGGCCACCAGCAGCGGCTTGCCGCCCTTGACCAGGATATCGTTGATCGTCGGCACGATCCGTTCGATCCGGGTGGCGTCAGTGACCTGGCCATCCTTGACCGGCACGTTGATATCGACCCGCACCATCACGCGCTTGCCGTTCAGATCCATGTCGTCGAGCGTTTTCCAGGCCATTGCCACCTCCCACTGGGTTTTTCGGTTTTCATGGCCCGAAGCATGGGCTTGCGTCAACCTCGTGCTTGGCAAAGCGCGCGGGGAAGCTTAGGTATCGCACAACGCTGAAACGAAGGAGCCCGACATGGCCGATATCAAAGACCCGGAGAACACGATCCTGATCGAACTGAAGGATGGGACCGTCGCAATCGAATTGCTGCCCGACGTGGCGCCGAAGCATTGCGAACGGATCAAGGAACTGGCGCGTGCGGGGGCCTATGACAACGTCGCGTTCCACCGCGTTATCGACGGGTTCATGGCCCAGACCGGCGACGTGCAGCACGCCAATATGGAAAAGGATTACAACCCCGGCCGCGCGGGGACTGGTGGTTCGGAACTGCCTGATTTGCCTGCGGAATTTTCCAAGCTGCCGCATGATCGCGGCACCCTTGGCGCGGCCCGTTCGATGAACCCGAACTCGGCCAATTCGCAGTTCTTCATCAACTTCAAGGACAACCATTTCCTGAACGGTCAGTACACGGTTTATGGCCGGGTGATTTCGGGCATGGAATTCGTCGACAACATCGCCCGGGGCGAGCCGCCTGTGAACCCCGACCGGATGATCAGCATGAAGGTGGCGGCCGATGCCGAAGCGTAACGGATCGGCCGTTCTGGCGGGCGTTCTGGCGGCCGCTCTTGCCTCTCCGGCTGCGGCGACAGGTCTCAGCATCGAGATCGAGGGCGAGGGCGCAAACGGCACCGTCACCATCGATCTGTTCGAAGATATTGCCCCCGGACACGCGGCCCAGATCGCGGCTCTGGCCGAGGAAGGCGCCTATGACAACGTGGCGTTCCACCGCGTGATCGAAGGCTTCATGGCCCAGACCGGCGATGTGCAGTTCGGCAAGCTGGGCGGCGACATGCGGATGGCCGGGATGGGCGGGTCGGACCGGCCCGACCTGAAGGCGGAATTTTCCGATATCCCGTTTGATCGCGGCGTGGTCGGCATGGCGCGGGCACAGAACCCGGATTCGGCCAATTCGCAGTTCTTCATCATGTTCGCGCCGGGGCATTTCCTGAATGGCCAGTACACGGTGGTGGGCCAGGTGACCTCCGGCATGGATGTGGTCGACCAGATCAAGCGCGGCGAGGGCCGCAATGGCGAGGTCTTCGGCCGGCCCGACGTGATGAAAAAGGTCACCGTGACCGAGTGATTGGTCCATTTGGAGATTGAGAAAAGGCCCGGCGATGCGCCGGGCCTTTTTTGTTTGGGTTGGGTGATTTCTTTTCCCCCGCCAAGGGGGCTGCGCGTTCTATCCGGCGTCCGCCATGTCTTCCCGCGCCAGTTCCCCGGCAAATGCGGTCAGCGTTTCCAGCGCGGCGCAGAACCTGTCATCGTCCACGGTCATCGCCACGCGGACATGCCCCGCCGCCGCCTGTCCGAAGCTTTCGCCCGGCATCACCGCGATGCGGTGGGCGTCGAGCAGCCGGTTGGCGAAATCTTCCCCGCTGAGCCCCGTCGCGCGGATGTCGAGCAGCAGGTACATCGCCCCGTCGGGATGCACGCAGCGCGCCGCGTTTTGCCCGGCAAGGATCTTCAGCGCCATGTCGCGCCGGCGGCGGAACGGGGCGGCGACGGCTGCCTCGGTCGCGTCGCCCTGGTTCAGCGCATAAAGCGCCGCATCCTGGATGAAGCCGGGCACCCCGTAATTGGTGTTGGTGGCAAGGTTTTCGAGGTGATCGGCCACCCCGTCGGGGCAGATGATCCAGCCCAGCCGGCTGCCTGTCATCGCATGTGATTTCGACATCGACCCGATCACCAGCGTGCGTTCGGCCATGCCGGGCAGGGCGCGCGGGCTCAGGTGTTCGCCGGTCCAGGCCTGGCTGTCATAGACCTCGTCCGAGATCAGCCAGATGTCGCGGGACCTGATGACTCCGGCTATATCTTCCAACGTGTCGCGGTCATAGACCACGCCGGCGGGATTGTTCGGGGTGTTGATCAGAAGCGACCGGGCGTCCTGCGCGGCCGCCGCAATATCGGTGGCGCGGGGCTGGAACCCGTTTTCGGGGTGGGCCTGCACCGGTACCGGTGTCGCGCCGCTGGACCGGATCGTGCCGGGATAGGTGACGTAATAGGGATCGATGAACAGAGCCTTTTCGCCCGGATCGCAACAGGCGACATGGGTCGCGAAAAGCCCCGCCTGGCCCCCGGCGGTGATCACCACGTTGTCGCGCGTGGTCTTGACCCCGGTGCGGGCCTGCGCCCGTTCCGCCACCTTGTCGCGCAGCGCGTCGATCCCGGGCACCGCGGCATATCCGGTATGGCCGCCGCGCGCGGCACGGTGCATCGCGTCAAGGATGTCGGGCGCGGTGCCGATATCATGTTCGCCGATGGTCAGTTCGATCACCGGTTCGCCTGCGGCCTTCAGCGCCCGGGCGCGATAGAACACGCCCCAGCCGTCCGACCCGCCGTCATTGATGTTCTGTATCCGGGAAGACAGCCGCATCTTTACCTCCAGCCTTGCCGGACGAACTGGCCCGCCTTCGGCGCGAATGTCAATTCAGCGATTGTGGCAGGGCATATCACGGTCTATCATTTCGGATATGAACGAAACGACCCGCATCATTTGCTGCATTATTACCCGCTGAGCATCTCGGACGGGCCGTTCTTTGCTTCCAAAGCCATGACGAAGTTGATAAGCCCGCCGCGAGCCACGGTTGCGCGTGTGAGGACTTATGACGACGATCAAGCTGCACAATACGAGGACCCGCAAGAAAGAGGTCTTTACCCCGATCGATCCCGACAATGTGCGGATGTATGTCTGCGGGCCGACCGTCTATGACCGCGCCCATATCGGCAATGCCCGCCCGGTTGTCGTGTTCGACACGCTGTTCCGGCTGTTGCGCCATGTCTATGGTCCCGATCACGTGACTTACGTGCGCAACTTCACCGACGTGGATGACAAGATCAACGCGCGTGCCGCCGAAAGCGGCCGGAAGATTTCCGAGATCACCGCCGAAACCACCGGGTGGTATCTCGACGACATGGCGGCGCTTGGGGCGCTGGAACCCACCCATATGCCGCGTGCCACCGCCTATATCGGCGCGATGATCGCGATGATCGAGGACCTGATCGCCAAGGGCCACGCCTATGCCGCCGAGGGCCATGTTCTGTTCGCGGTGGAAAGCTACAAGGATTACGGCGCGCTGTCGGGCCGGTCGGTCGATGACATGATCGCCGGTGCAAGGGTCGAGGTCGCGCCCTACAAGCGCAACCCGATGGATTTCGTGCTGTGGAAACCCTCGAGCGACGATCTGCCGGGGTGGGACAGCCCCTGGGGCCGGGGGCGTCCCGGATGGCATATCGAATGCTCGGCGATGTCCTTTGAGTTGCTGGGCGCAACCTTCGACATTCACGGCGGCGGCAACGACCTGATGTTCCCGCACCATGAGAATGAAATCGCGCAAAGCTGCTGCGCCCATCCCGAGGGTCATTTTGCGAATTTCTGGCTGCACAACGAAATGCTGCAGGTCGAGGGCAAGAAGATGTCAAAAAGCTTGGGCAATTTCTTCACCGTGCGCGACCTGCTCGATCAGGGGATCCCGGGCGAAGTGATCCGGTTTGTTTTCATGTCGACCCATTACCGCAAGCCGATGGACTGGACCTCGAGAAAAGCAGAGGATGCAGAACGAGCGCTTCGCCGGTGGCGTGGTTTGTTTGAAACGACGGAACCAACAGAGCCTGCTCGTGAAGTACTTGAATTCCTTGCTGACGACTTGAACACCGCGGGAGCAGTGAATTTCTTGGGGCACCTGGGGCAGGCACTATATCAAAAGGCCGGTCGGTCGTGGGAAACACCGGCAGAACACAAAGTCGACGACGAATGGCGCAAACAGGCCGGTGAATTCGTTGCATCCGCTCGGCTTCTTGGACTGCTTGAACCGGAAATGGGGGATTGGACTAGGGTTCCGGACCTCCATCCCTACGCGCGCAAGCTCGCCGAAATGCGGAATCTCGCACTGGCCACTAAGGACTTTTCCGAGGTCGACGCGATGAAAGCCGCGCTGATCAAGGCCGGGGTCGAGGTGCGGATGAGCAAGGCCGGGGTCGAACTGCTGCCCGGGCCGGGCTTCGACGCGGCCAAGCTGGAGGGCCTGTGATGATCAGTCTGGGTTATGCTCTTGCACGGGCGGCCAGCCCGGGCCGCGCCCGACCCTCCCCCCGGGAGGGCGCTTTGGCGATGTCCCGCACCGCACGACACGCGTCCGGAGCTTTTGAGACAAATCCCAGACCACGGGCCGGAAGAAGCGCCCACCCAGGGTCGGGCGCGGCCCTCTGCGCTGCGCGTGACGGGCGGGGGAAAGTGCAATGACCGAGCGCCTTTACATCTACGACACCACGCTGCGCGACGGGCAACAGACGCAGGGGGTACAGTTTTCCACCCCGGAAAAGGCGCAGATCGCGGCAACGCTGGATGAGCTGGGGGTCGATTACATCGAAGGCGGCTGGCCGGGCGCCAACCCGACCGACAGCGAATTCTTCGAAACCCGGCCGCAGCTGAACGCCCGCTTCACCGCCTTCGGCATGACGAAACGCGCCGGGCGGTCGGCGGAAAACGACGATGTGCTGGCGGCGGTGATGAATGCCGGTACCGGATCGGTCTGCCTTGTCGGCAAGACCCATGATTTCCATGTCGAAACCGCGCTTGGCATCACCCTGGCGGAAAACACCGCAAACATCGCGCGCTCGGTCGAATATCTTGTTGCACAGGGGCGTGAGGCGCTGTTCGACGCGGAACATTTCTTCGACGGCTACAAGGCGAACCCCGATTATGCGCTGGAAGCGGTGAAGGCCGCCTATGACGCCGGGGCACGCTGGGTCGTGCTGTGCGACACCAATGGCGGCACCCTGCCGGGCGAGATTGCCGAGATCACCCGCGCGGTGATCGATGCGGGCATTCCCGGCGATCACCTTGGTATCCACACCCATAACGACACCGAAAATGCCGTGGCCGGATCGCTGGCCGCCGTGGATGCTGGGGCGCGGCAGGTGCAGGGCACGCTGAACGGGCTGGGCGAACGCTGCGGCAATGCCAACCTGACCACGCTGATCCCGACGCTTTTGCTGAAGGAACCCTATGCCAGCACCTTCGAGACCGGGATTTCGCGCGATGCGCTGACCGGGCTGGTGAAGGCCAGCCGGCAGCTCGACGACATCCTCAACCGGGTGCCGTTCCGGCAGGCTCCCTATGTCGGGGCTTCGGCCTTTGCCCACAAGGCCGGGCTGCATGCCAGCGCGATCCTGAAGGACCCGAGCACATATGAGCATATCGAGCCCGCGCTGGTCGGCAATGACCGGATCATCCCGATGTCGAACCAGGCCGGCCAGTCGAACCTGCGCCGCCGCCTGTCCGAGGCCGGGCTGAGCGTCGAGAAGGGCGATCCGGCGCTGGCCCGGATCCTCGATATCATCAAGAGCCGCGAGGCCGAGGGCTATACCTATGACAGCGCCCAGGCCAGTTTCGAACTGCTGGCGCGTGCCGAGCTGGGGCTGCAGCCCGATTTCTTCGAGGTGAAGCGCTACAAGGTGACGGTGGAACGTCGCAAGAACAAGTATGACAAGATGGTCAGCCTGTCCGAGGCGGTCGTGGTGGTGAAGGTCGACGGCGAAAAGAAGCTGTCGGTGTCGGAATCGCTGGATGAAACCGGCAATGACCGCGGCCCGGTGAACGCGCTGGCCAAGGCGCTGTCCAAGGATCTGGGGCGCTATTCGGAACAGCTGGCCGATATGCGGCTGGTCGATTTCAAGGTGCGCATCACCCAGGGCGGCACCGAGGCCGTCACCCGCGTCATCATCGACAGCGAGGACGGGCAGGGGCGGCGCTGGTCCACCGTGGGCGTGTCGCCGAACATCGTCGATGCCTCCTTCGAGGCGCTGCTGGACGCGATCAACTGGAAGCTGCTGCGCGAAGGCCAGGTCTCGCAGACATGAATATGGGGGATCCCGACCTGATCGCCTGTGCCCGGATCGTCGAAACGGGCGATCCGGACCGGTTCCG
>JAWVXM010000003.1:0-33821 GCA_033723255.1 Thalassovita sp. | reverse complement strand
CTCCACCCGCTTCGCGCAGACGAGGTCTCCGAACTGGTCGCGGAAATGAAGGCCGAGATCGAGGCGGCAAAAGAAGCCCGCAAGGCCGAGCGCGAAGCCGCACGGAAACGAAAGAACGGTTCGGCCGAGTAAGGCCGGATCTACCTCACGACAAATCGTGACAAAGGCGCGGGGCCTGGACCGCGCCTTTCTTGTTAGGAGACTTGAGCACGGGGAAATGAATCGCAAGCCATGGGCATTGCACGAAGTTACCCAGTATCAGAATCATAAGGATTATTAGGTCATCATCCGACCAAGATGAAAAATCGCATAGAAATACTAACTTTCGTCTAATTTTCCGCCCCTTACAGCAAATTCCGTTCCGCAGCCCCCGACGATCTGTCACAAAATATTAACCGAACCTTCAAAGTTCCGTTTCCATCACCCCCTTTATTCCGGCCCCGAGAACATGGGGCAAAGAATGCTGAAAATCGAAGATCTGACGAAGACATTCGGGCACGTCAACGCCGTCGACAATGTAAGTTTCAATGTGGATCGACCGATGATGATCGGCGTGATCGGCGCATCGGGTGCGGGTAAATCCACCCTTCTTCGGATGTTGAACCGGCTGGAAAACGCCACCAGCGGCACGATCACCGTAGACGGTCAGGACATCACCAGCCTGAAGGGAAGCGACAAGCGCGGCTGGCAGCGTGATTGCGCGATGATCTTCCAGCAGTTCAACCTGGTGCCCCGGATGGATGTGGTGTCGAATGTACTGCATGGCACGCTGAACAAACGGTCGACGCTGACCAGCATGTTCAACCTCTATCCCAGCGAAGACATCCACCGTGCCATCGACATTCTCGACCGGCTTGGCATCGCCGCCCACGCGGCCAAGCGGGCCGAGGCGCTTTCGGGCGGTCAGCAGCAGCGCGTCGCCATAGCGCGCGCGATCATGCAGGACCCCAAGATCGTTCTGGCCGACGAACCGATCGCCTCACTTGATCCGATGAACGCCCAGATCGTGATGGACGACCTGCGCCGCATTCATGACGAAGACGGCCGCATGGTCATCGCGAACCTGCACACGCTTGATACCGCGCGGCGCTATTGCGACCGGGTGATCGGCATGCGCATGGGCCGCGTCGTCTTCGACGGCACCCCCGAACAGCTCACCACCGGCGTCGCCCGCGATATCTATGGCGCCGATGCAAGTTTCAGCGAGGCCGCGACCAGCACCAGCCTCGATGCCCTGGAGCGTGAGACCGTCATGGCCTGACGCTCCTCCCCATCGCCCGCGGCGTTGGGGCTGCGGGTTTCATCAAACCGGAGAGAGACTGATGAAAAAACTGATCGCTGCCGTTCTGGCAACCACTGCCCTGGTGTCGCCCGCCGCGGCCGACGGTATCAAGGAATTCCGCATCGGCATCCTGGGTGGCGAAAACGCCCAGGACCGCATGAACAACAACGAATGCCTGCGCGCCATGACCGAAGACCTGCTGGGCGTCGAAACCAAGCTGTTCGCCCCGGCCGATTACAACGGCGTGATCCAGGGCCTGCTGGGCGGCACCATCGACATGGCCTGGCTGGGCGCATCGGGTTACGCCAAGACCTGGCTGTCGGACCCCGAAGCGGTTGAGCCGATCCTGGTGAAGGTGAACCTGGATGGCAGCTACGGCTACTACTCGATCGGTTTCGCCCGCAAGGAAAGCGGTATCGCGTCGCTGGAAGACATGAAGGGCAAGGTCTTCGGCTTCGGCGATCCGAACTCGACCTCGGGCTACCTGATCCCGTCGATCGAGATCCCGCAGCACACCAAATCGACCATGACCCCCGGCGATTACTTCGGCGACGTGAAGTTCACCGGTGGCCACGAGCAGACCATCGTTGCCGTCTTTAGCGGCGACATCGACGGTGGCGTGACCTGGGCCGACGGTCTGGGCAACTGGGAAGACGGCTACAACTCGGGTGCGCTGCGCAAGGCTGTCGACGCTGGCCTGGTCGACATGAACGAAATGGTCCAGATCTGGCAGTCGAACCCGATCCCGGAAGGTCCGGTCGTTCTGCGCAAGAACCTGCCGGAAGACGTGAAGCTGAAGATGACCGGCCTGATGGCGTCTCTGAAGTCGATGGATGACGAATGCTTCTACGGTGTTGCCGCCGGTGACGCGAAAGGCTTCATGCCGATCACCCACGAGGCATACACCAGCATCATCGAAGCCCGCAAAGCGAAGTCGAACTGATCGCTTCAATCCTTCCAAACAGGCCCCGAATCCGGGGCCTGTTTTTTGCCCGAGGAGCCCATGGCTAACACAACTGCCCATTCCCCCGCCAATGACATCCAGTCCGATTACATGGACATGACCCGCAAGAAACGGGTCTACAACGCCATCATGCTGGCGGTATTCGTCGCGCTGATGGCCGCGGGTTTCCTGACCGCCGATGATCGCAATGCCGGCGGGTTCTGGGACGGCTTGCACCGTTTCTTCGATTTTCCGGCCGAGGTTCTGGGCGAAGCCAGCGGCAAGCTGGCCGAGATGCCCGCGCATTTCGTGAAATTCTTTCCCTCGCTGGTCGAAACCGTCAACATCGCCGGGGCGGCGACGCTGGTGGGGTCGATCATCGCGATGGCTCTGTCGCTGCTGTCGACGCGTGGCATGGCGCGCTGGCCGCGCCTGATCCCAGTGTTCCGGCGGATGATGGACATCATGCGCGCGATGCCTGAAATCGTCGTGGCGCTGGTGCTGATCTTCGTGCTGGGCGGCGGCCCGGTTCCGGCGATGATCGCCATCGCCTTTCATACCAGTGGCGCGCTCGGCAAGCTGTTCTCGGAAGTGAACGAAAACGCCTCTCTGAAACCGGTTGAAGGCCTGCAATCGGTCGGCGCCAGCTGGTCGCAGCGGATGATCCTTGGCGTTATCCCGCAGGTATCGCCGAATTACCTGTCCTATGCGCTGCTGCGCTTCGAAATAAACATCCGCGCCTCGGCCATCCTCGGTTTCGTCGGGGCGGGTGGGATCGGTTACGATCTGAAAAACGCGATGTCCTGGGGCAAAGGTCAGTATGACGAAGCCGCCGCGATCTTTCTTCTGCTGTTCGGCACCATCGTCGTTGTCGACCAGATCTCATCCTATCTGCGCCACCGCCTGACCCACGGCACCCATCTGGAGGCCACCCTATGACCATGACCGCCACCGATACGCTGAAAGGTCAGGCTGACGCCCTGTTCCTGCGCAAGCGCCTGATCGCCTTCGGTCTTCCGGCGCTGATCATCGCCTATCTGACCTACATCTTCTTCGCCTTCGATGTTCCCGGGCTCAGCGAACGCGCCGACTTGGATAACGGCCGGACGCTGATACGCGACAGCTACAGCTACAAGACCCATGTCAGCCGCGACAACCGGAGCGGCGACGTGTCCATCGCGATCGAGGGCGAACGCAAGGGCACCTACCCGGACGGCATGTCACCCGATTGGGTCACGCTGGGTGAGAACACGGTAATCGACCTGGGCGATGGTCATGTCGTCACCTTCGGCTCCGAGACCGTCAGCTATGACATCCCCGGCTACGGGCTGCTGACGGCACAACCCGGGCGCAAGGGCATTCAGGCCACCCTGCCCGAGGGCGACGTGCCGGATTGGATCAACGCCTCTAAGAACCGGATGGCGATCTATACCGATGCCGGCCGGCTGACCATCACCCGCAACCGGTCCGAGGTCTTCAAGTACCATCTTGGCTGGGAACTGTTCTTCTTCACCCTCGACAGTCCATACTACGCAATGGGGTTCGGAGAACTGGCCGGGCACGCCCTGAACGGCGAGGCCGGCGCGATCTTCTCGGATTTCTGGAACAATAAGATGTGGCGTCATTCAAACGTGGCCTGGGCGATTTTCGAAACCATCCTGATGGCCTTCCTCGGCACCATGGGCGCAGCCGTCGTGGCGCTGCCGCTGGCTTTCCTGGCGGCGAAGAATTTCGCACCGCTGATGGCAATCCGGTTCGGCGCGCGGCGTCTGTTCGATTTCTTCCGCGGCGTTGACGCGCTGATCTGGACCATCGTTCTGGCCCGCGCCTTCGGTCCCGGCCCGCTGACAGGCGCATTGGCGATCCTGATCACCGATACCGGCAGCTTCGGCAAGATGTTCTCGGAAGCACTGGAAAACGTCGACAAGAAACAGATCGAGGGCATCCAGTCGACTGGGGCAAAACCGCTGCAACGCTACCGTTTCGGGGTAATCCCGCAGATCACCCCGGTTCTGCTGTCGCAGATCCTGTATTACCTGGAATCGAACACCCGGTCGGCCACGATCATCGGCGCGATCACCGGCGGCGGCATCGGCCTTCTGTTGACCCAGGCAATGATCACCCAGAAAGATTGGGAAGAGGTGTCCTACTACATCGTCCTGATCATCCTGATGGTGATGCTGATGGACTGGGTCTCGGGGCTATTGCGGCGCAGGCTGATCAAGGGGTGATTTTCCCCCGAATGACAGCGCGGACGGATGGTTCTGGACGCCTCCGGCGGAAGTATTTTTCGGAACGATGAAAGGACATGCGCATGGCGAAACTGCGCGCAGACGAACCGGTGATCCATGAGGATGTGAGCCTGACCGAGGTCACGTTCGGGCGCTATTGCGAAGTGGGCAAGGGCAGCCGGATCGGGCACAGTCATATCGGCGATTATTCCTATTGCGACCGCTATGCCGACATCGCCAATGCGGAGGTGGGCAAATTCGCCAATATCGCCAGCTTCGTGCGGATCGGCGCCACCGATCACCCGATGGAACGCGCCAGCCTGCATCATTTCCTCTATCGCAGCGCCGATTACTGGGACGATGCCGAACATGACGCGGAATTCTTCGCCCATCGCCACGGCCGCCGCGCGGTGATCGGCCATGACACCTGGATCGGCCATAACGCGCAGGTCAAACCCGAAGTCACAATCGGCCACGGCGCCATCGTCGCCTCGGGCGCGGTGGTGACCCGCGACGTCGCCCCCTACATGATCGTCGCGGGCATTCCGGCCCAGCCGATGCGCGAACGGTTCCCGGCGGGGATCGCCGACCGGCTGATGGCGCTGGCATGGTGGGACTGGTCGCATGATACCCTGCGCACCGCACTGACGGATTTCCGGAAGCTGGACATCGAGGCATTTCTGGAAAAATACGAATAAGCCCCTGTATGCAATTGAAAGCGGCCCCCGAAGGGGCCGCTATTTGGTTATGAAATAATGGGGGACAAAAAAACTGTGTGGACAGGCCACATTGGAATACTCGAACCTCGGGCGTGGGCCGGGCTGTGGGGGATAGTGCCGCCCGGCTTCACGCCACACGGTTAGTCTGGGCCGGATTTCTGAAGCGCGGATGATGGTTTCGTAACAGTCCTGCGAAACCCTATTCCGCCGCCATACGCAGAACGTCGGGCTGGCCCATGAAACGATGCGCGGCTTCACCAGCCAAATAGGCCAGGCGACCATTGCTGATCGTCGCCTCGATGGCGCGGGTCTGCTTGTTGATCACCACCAGGTCGGCGCGCTTGCCGTAATCGATCACCCCCCGGTCGGCCAGCCGCAGGATCTGCGCCGGACGCTCTGAAACCAGCGCCCAGGCTTGCGGCAAGGGCAGAACCCCCATGTCGACCAAGCGGAACGCCGCATGTGGCAGGGCCGGGTAGAAGTAATCCGACACCAGCGCATCGCAAAGGCCTTCGCGCACCAGTTGGACGGCCGGTATATTGCCCGATTGCGACCCACCACGCATCACGTTCGGGGCACCCATCAGAACCGGATCGCCCATCGCGGCGGCAGCCGCTGCCGGGGGGCGCCGGGTGGGAAATTCGCAGATCCGTGCGCCGATCATCGCGTAGTGTTCGCGCATCTCGGCAGTCGCGTCATCATGCGACCCGTACAGCACACCCAGCGTGTCGAAGGCTTCGGCAAGCCGGCACAGATGCCGTGGCACGTCATGGTGACGCGCCGCCGCCCGATGCACGATTTCCATGTGTTCTTCGGAGCTTCGGCCGTTTTGCGACGCCCAGTGGGCGATTTCGGCAGGGTTGGACTCGGCGGCCTCAATCGCTTCTTCCAGGTGGTTGTTGAACACCACGTAATAGATTCCGTAGCGGCGGATCGCTCCCAGCAGACGGTCTTCACCCTCGATCATGTGGGTTTCGTAGCGCAACTGCAGACGCAGATCGATCAGCGCCTGCGACCTGTACTCCTTCAGCGCCTGCATCACCTCTTCAGCAAAATCCGGGCCGCGCATGCCACCTTCCCAGGACCAGCACTGTGCCAGCCAGGCGGTAGTGACGCCGTTGGCTGCGGCTTCGCGATCTGTCGCCCGCAATCCGGTTTCAATCGGGAACGGGGCGGTGGGGCGCGGGGCGATATGGCGCTCGAACGCATCGCCATGCAGGTCGATGATCCCCGGCAGGATGTAATAGCCCGACAGATCAATCGCCGGCTGAGGGCCTTTGGAAATACGGCCATTCTCGATCACCACGGACCGGTCCTGCATCTGGCCCTCGCGCAAAACAGTAGCGCCGGTCAGGCGCAAGGGGGGCAACATCCTCAAAATCATCACCTACCTCCGATACAGTTTGCCGCCTTTTACAGTCGATCTATGTCGTGGATATGACAAAAGCCCCTTGTTTCTAGTCCTCTACGACCAGGGTGATGCGGTCACCAACGAACCAGGTATGACCGTATTCAACCGGGCTGTGATCGGCATCGACATTGATGCCAACCGCACGCAGGATCGGGGCCCCTTCGGCAATATTGAGATGCAGCGCCTGGGTCGCCGTCGCGGCCTTGGCGGTGAGGCGGGTCGAGGCACGCGTGTAATCCTTCACCCCCACCCGCGTCAGGGCTTTGGTCACCGATCCCATCTGTTCGAGGTCCGTCAATAGTCCGGGAAAACGGCCGGCAGGAAAGATCGAACGGAACATCGCCACCGGCACGTTATCGGCCAGCGATAGGCCCTCGTAGACATGCACCATGCTGCCGGGTTTCAGGGCAAGGGCCAATGCTTCGTTTTGGTCGCAGGGACGGGTCTGCAAAGTCAAGACACGCTTGGCGGGCATCCGACCGGCCGCTTCCAGGTTCTGGTGAAACCGCACCCGTTTGCCGATGGGATAATCGGTGGGTTCCGCCATCACGAACACCCCCGCGCCGCGACGGGCATGGGTCAGGCCCCTTTCCTGCATGTCCTGCAGGGCGCGGCGCACCGTGTGCCGGTTCACCCCGAAACGCGCTGACAGTTCGGCCTCGGTCGGCAACTTGTCACCGGGGCGGTAATGCCCGGCGGCGATTTCAGATGTCAGGGCCGTCGCAATCGACTTCCAGACCGGGGTTTTGGGCATACCGTCACCAATGTTTCACAATTCTGCGTCTTCTTTTTCGCCGCGACTCGGCGTATGATTTGTCTAGTTGTATAGTTAAGTAGACAAATCGGCAAGGTGTCTAGATGCACGGGATCGAAGAAAGAAAAGGCTGGATCGGCCTGCTGGCAAAGGCGCCGGCAACGCGGCTGGCCGCGTTGTGGGACAAGGTGGCGGACAGGCCCGCATTCACCCATTTGCGCGCGCCCGAAGTGGGCGGCGCGATGGTGCGCGGGCGCATGGGCGGCACTGGTGCCCCGTTCAACTTGGGCGAAATGACTGTGACGCGCTGTTCTGTGCGGCTCGACAGCGGTGAGGTCGGTCATGGCTATGTGCAGGGCCGCGACAAGGCGAAAGCGGAAACCGCAGCGCTGATCGACGCGTTGATGCAGACCGGTGCCGCCACCGCGATCCGCGACGCCGTCCTGACTCCGCTTAAGACCGAAATGGATGCGGCCAAGGCCGCCCGCGCCGAAAAGGCGGCGGCGACCAAGGTCGATTTCTTCACCATGGTAAGGGGGGAAGACTGATGCAGGCCAGCGCACTGACCGGCGGGTTCGCCGAGGCGCCGCAGGATGCCGCCCGCGCTTTTCGCGCGGTGATGAACGTGATGGCCCGGCCGGGGCTGATCGAATTGCTGACTGGTGCAGAGCCGCCCGCACCGATGTCGACCGCCGCCGGGACGCTGGCGCTGACCCTGCTGGACGGCACGACACCCGTCTATCTGGCCGGCGCGCTGGATTGCCCGGATGTGCGCGACTGGATCACCTTCCACACCGGCGCGCCCTTCACCGGGCCGGAACATGCGTCCTTTGCCTTCGGCGCATGGGATGACCTGCTGCCGCTTGGCGCCTATCCGATCGGCAATCCCGAATATCCCGACCGCGGCACCACTCTGGTGGTGGAAATGCCCGCTCTGGAAGCCGCTGGTGCCACGCTCAGCGGGCCGGGGATCAAGGAGAAGGCGGCGCTGAACCTGCCCGACCCGGCGGCGTTCCGGGCCAATGCCGCACAATTCCCGCTGGGGCTGGATTTCTTCTTCACCTGCGGCGACCGGATCGCGGCCCTGCCGCGCAGCACGAAAGTGGAGGCGGCCTGATGTATGTAGCAGTCAAAGGCGGCGAAAAGGCAATCGATGCGGCCCACGCATGGCTGGCCGAGGAACGGCGTGGGGATGTGAACGTGCCGGAACTGTCGGTCGAGCAGATCCGCGAACAGATGGCTCTGGCCGTCAACCGGGTGATGGCGGAAGGATCGCTTTACGATCCCGATCTGGCAGCACTGGCGATCAAGCAGGCGCGCGGCGACCTGATCGAAGCGATCTTCCTGATCCGCGCCTACCGCACCACCTTGCCCCGTTTCGGCTACACAAACCCCGTAGAGACCGAGGCGATGACCTGCGACCGCCGCATCAGCGCGACCTTCAAGGACGCGCCGGGCGGTCAGGTTCTGGGCCCGACATTCGACTACACCCACCGTTTGCTGGATTTCAAACTGGCCGCGGATGGCGAGGTGCCCGAAGCGCCGACGCGCGACACGCAAACCGGCCCGGTGCCGCATATCACCGACTTCCTGAACCAGGAGGGGCTGATCCAGACCGAGGCGGATAGCGATGACGCCCCGCGCGACCTGACCCGCGAACCGCTGGAATTGCCCGCCGACCGGGCGCTGCGGCTGCAATCGCTGACCCGCGGCGACGAAGGGTTCATCCTCGGCATGGCCTATTCGACGCAGCGCGGCTATGGCCGCAACCATGCCTTTGTCGGCGAGTTGCGCATCGGCAAATGCGCGGTGGAAATGGATATTCCCGAACTGGGTTTCGCGGTCGAGATCGGCGAGATCGAACTGACCGAATGCGAAACCGTGAACCAGTTCGCCGGGTCCAAGACCGAACCGCCGCAATTCACCCGGGGCTATGGATTGGTTTTCGGCCAGACCGAACGCAAGGCGATCTCCATGGCGTTGGTCGACCGCGCGCTGCGCTGGAAGGAAATGGGCGAGGATGACACCGGGGCGCCCGCGCAGGACGAGGAATTCGTGCTCTACCACGCCGACAACATCCAGGCGACCGGGTTCCTGGAACACATCAAGCTGCCCCATTACGTCGACTTCCAGTCGGAACTGGAACTGGTGCGGAAAATGCGGGCCAAGGCACAAGCCCAAGCGATGCCGGAGGCTGCGGAATGAACGACGAATACAACTTCGCCTATCTGGACGAGCAGACCAAGCGGATGATCCGCCGCGCCATCCTGAAAGGGCTGGCGGTGCCGGGCTACCAGGTACCTTTCGCGTCGCGCGAAATGCCGATGCCCTATGGGTGGGGCACCGGCGGGGTGCAGGTCAGCGCCTCGGTGCTGACGCCCGAAGACACGATGAAGGTGATCGACCAGGGCGCCGACGACACCACCAACGCGGTGTCGATCCGCAAGTTCTTCGAAAAGACGGCGGGGGTCGCCACCACCGAGGAAACCGGACAGGCCGACGTGATCCAGACCCGCCACCGCATCCCCGAACAGGACCTGCGAGAAGACCAGATCCTTGTCTACCAGGTGCCGATCCCGGAACCGCTGCGCTTCCTTGAACCGCGCGAAACCGAGACCCGCAAGATGCACAGCTTGGAAGAATACGGCCTGATGCACGTGAAGCTTTACGAGGATATCGCCAAGAACGGCGCGATTGCGACCTCCTACGCCTATCCGGTCAAGGTCGAGGGGCGCTACGTGATGGACCCCTCGCCGATCCCGAAATTCGACAATCCCAAGCTGGAAATGGCCGCCGTGCAGCTGTTCGGCGCGGGCCGGGAACAGCGGATCTATGCGCTGCCGCCCTATACGCAGGTGGTCAGCCTCGATTTCGAAGACTACCCGTTCGAGGCCAGCAAGGCCGATCACGCCTGCGATCTGTGCGGTTCGGAAAGCTCCTATCTGGACGAGGTGATCGTCGACGACGCGGGCGGGCGGATGTTCGTTTGTTCCGATACCGATTTCTGCCACTCGCGCCGCGCCGCCGGGCATGTCGGCGCGCAAGGTGCCCCTTTTGAGGAGGATGCGGCATGACCCCGGTGTTCCAGGTGAAAGAGCTGACCAAATTCTACGGCAACCGGATCGGCTGCAAGGACGTATCCTTTGATCTTTATCCCGGCGAAGTCATGGGCATCGTCGGCGAATCCGGATCGGGCAAATCGACACTTCTGAACTGCATGGCAGGCCACCTGGCCCCGGATGCGGGCGAGGTCCTGTTCGACACCCGCGCAGACGGCATGCGCGACACGGTGAAGATGAGCGAACCGGAACGCCGCATGCTGGGACGCACCGACTGGGCCTTCGTGCACCAACACGCCCGCGACGGGCTGCGCATGGGCGTTTCCGCCGGCGGCAATGTGGGCGAACGCCTGATGGCCGTAGGCGCAAGGCATTACGGTGATATCCGGGAAAAGGCCGTCGACTGGCTGGGCCGGGTCGAAATCAGCGCCGACCGTGTCGACGACCGGCCAAGCGCCTTTTCGGGCGGGATGCAGCAGCGGCTGCAGATCGCGCGCAACCTGGTGACCGGGCCGCGGCTGGTCTTCATGGACGAACCGACCGGCGGTTTGGACGTGTCGGTGCAGGCACGCCTGCTCGACCTGCTGCGCGGGCTGGTGCGCGAAATGGGGCTGAGCGCCATCATCGTGACCCACGATCTGGCGGTGGTGCGGCTTCTGGCGGACCGGCTGATGGTGATGAAGGATGGGCATGTGGTGGAAACCGGGCTGACCGACCAAGTGCTGGACGATCCGCAGCATGGCTATACCCAGCTGCTGGTCAGTTCGGTGTTGCAAGTTTGATTTCGGGGGGCGCCGCCCCCACACCCCAGAGTATTTCCGCCAAGAAGAAGGGCAGAACAGATGATTGAGATCAGCGGTGTTTCGAAAAGCTTCGTGCTGCATAACCAGGGATCGGCGGTGATCCCGGTGATGGAACGTGCGGCATTGAACGTGGCGGCGGGCGAATGCGTGGCGCTCGTCGGTGCGTCGGGGGCGGGCAAATCGACCCTGATGCGGATGATCTACGGCAATTACCTGGCCAACGCGGGACGGATCGTGGTGGGCGGCGTCGACGTGGCACAGGCCGAGCCGCGCGAAATCCTGGACCTGCGGCGTGAGGTGCTGGGCTATGTCAGCCAGTTCCTGCGTGTGGTGCCGCGTGTGGCGACCATCGACGTGGTGGCCGAACCGTTGCTGAACGTGGGTGTCGCGCCGCGGGCCGCCAGGGCCCGGGCCGAGGAGCTGCTGCGCCGGCTGAACATCCCCGAACGGTTGTGGTCGCTGTCGCCGACCACCTTTTCGGGCGGTGAACAGCAGCGGGTGAACATCGCGCGCGGCTTCGCCCATGACTTCCCGGCGCTTTTGCTGGATGAACCGACCGCGAGCCTTGACGCTACCAACCGCGAGGTGGTGCTGAGCCTGATCGACGAGGCCAAGGCGCGCGGCGCAGCGATCGTGGGCATCTTCCATGACGAGGCCGCGCGGGACCGGGTCTGTGACCGCGAAATCGACGTGACCGCTTTCACCCCCGGGCTGGCCGCATGAGCGCCGGGCGTTTCATAGCCGTGGTCGGCCCCTCGGGGGTGGGCAAGGATACGGTCATGGATGCCGGCTGTGTCCGCGCGCCCGGCATGGTACGGGCGCGCCGGGTGATCACCCGCAGCGCCGAGGCCGGCGGGGAAGACGCCGATGCGGTGACCTTGGAAGAGTTCGAAAACCGGGTCAGGCAGGGGGCTTTCGCGTTGCACTGGCAGGCGCATGGGTTGCGATATGGCATTCCGGCATCGGTCGATGGGGACTTGTCCGCCGGGCGGGACGTTCTGGCCAACCTGTCACGTGCCGTGCTGCCGGAACTGGCCATGCGGTTCGACCGTTCGATGATTGTGCTGCTCACCGCCGCGCCCGAGGTCTTGGCGGCACGGCTGGCTACGCGGGGCCGGGAAACCGCTGAAGAACAGGCCAAGCGGTTGCAACGTGCCGATTTCCGCCTCGCCGACGGGCTGAACCCGGTGGTGATCCGCAACGAAGGTACGCTGAACGAAACCGTCGATGCCTTCCTTGGCGCGCTTCAGGCGGAAAGGGCATAGCGGTGGATCGGACAGAATGCACCTTGGCCCGTTTGCCCCAGAACCGACCCAGGCTGATGTCACGCCGCCGGGACCAAAAGATGATGAACACGCGCTCGAAAGATCGAGGATGAAAATGCAAGACATGATTCTGACCAATGCCAAGCTTGTTTTGGAAAACGAAGTTATTGATGGCACCATGCGCTTGGAGAACGGAAAGATCGCCGAGATCTCCGGCGGCGGCACCGCGGTGCGCAGCGCAATCGACGTTGACGGGGACCTGATCATTCCCGGGCTGATCGAGCTGCACACGGACAACCTGGAGCGTCATATCCAGCCGCGTCCGAAAGTCGACTGGCCCCATGCGGCGGCGATCCTGGCGCATGACGGCGAACTGGCAAGCGTCGGGATCACCACCGTTTTCGATGCAATGCGAGTCGGGTCGATCCCCACCGGCAAAGGGCGCTATGCCAAATACGCGCGCGATCTGTCGAAGGAATTGTGGGATCTGCGTGCAGCAGGGGCGCTCAGGATCAGCCACTACCTGCACCTGCGCGCCGAGGTCTGTTCGGAAACCCTGGAAGAGGAAATGTCCGAATTCGGCCCCGAGGACCGGGTCGGCATCGTCAGCCTGATGGATCACACGCCGGGACAGCGGCAATTCCGCGACATCAGCAAGCTCAAGGCCTACGTGATGGGCAAGAACAACATGACCGAGGCCGAATTCGAAGCCCATGTCGCACAGCTTTATGCCCTGCGCGAAGCGAATGGCGAACGCCACGAAGCCGAAGCCGTCGCCTCGGCCGCCCGTTTCGGCGCGGTTCTGGCCAGCCATGATGACACCACCGCAGATCATGTGACCGTGTCGTCCGGCTACGGTATCCGGCTGGCCGAATTCCCCACCACCGAGGAAGCCGCCCGCGCCTGCCACGATCACGGCATCGCTGTGATGATGGGCGCACCTAACCTGATCCGCGGCGGGTCTCATTCCGGCAATGTAGCGGCACACGCCCTTGCCGAGGCGGGGCTGTTGGACATCATCTCGTCCGATTATGTGCCCTCTGCCCTGATGAGTTCAGCCTTCCTCCTGGCCGATCTCTGGGATGACCTTCCCCGTGCGATTCGGACGGTGACAGCAACCCCGGCCAAAGCGGTCCGTCTGAACGATCGCGGGCGGCTTGATCCCGGACTGCATGCCGACCTCGTTCGGATCAACAGGGTCCAAGGAACACCGGTTGTGCGCGGCGTGTGGTCTCATGGCCGGCAGGTCGGTTGAGCCGAGAGGGTGATGGCCAGGACCAAACCTCACAGTGCGGTTTTTCGATATGTCTGCATCGGTCTGCTGAATCGTATAGCCGATCGATTTACGGACTGCTTCTTCCCTGATTTGCGGCAAGCCCCCTCACATGTCTTGCTCGTGAACGATGCACTGTGACGTCGGATTTCGCTGCCGAAAACCGCACCGAGATGCCGATGAACGCGAGGTAGTGTCGTGCAACTCGTGCAACAGAAACATGTTCAGAGTACCGGCGGGCAGTTCTTCAATGGCTTTAAATCAATAGGAACTGGTATACTTGAACATGAACAATCAACGGCTGGGCCTACCCCCAAACCCCCGGAGTATTTCCACCAAGAAGAAAACAAGGGCGGGTCGTTTCTTCTTGGCGCAAATACTCCCGCCGGAGGCGGCCCGGGCGAATGCTTGAGATATCGACTGCGCCTTAATGCGCCTCGGCCCAGTTGGCGCCTTGGCCGGCATCCACGGTCAGCGGTAGCGATAGGTGCACGGCGGGGGCGGCGGCGCTTTCCATCACCTCGCGGGCGCGCGCGATCACCTCGTCGGCGCGATCGGCTTCCACCTCGAACAGCAATTCGTCATGCACCTGTAGCAGCATCTTTGCGGGCAGGCCTTCGATGGCGTCGGGCATGCGGATCATTGCGCGGCGGATCACGTCGGCCGCGGTGCCCTGGATCGGCGCATTGATCGCGGCGCGCTGGGCAAACCCGGCGCGCGGGCCCTTGGCGCTGATTTCGGGCGTGTGGATCTTGCGGCCGAACAGGGTCTGGACATAGCCATGTTCCTTGGCGAAGCCCTTGATGTCGTCCATGTAGGTGCGGATGCCGGGGAAGCGTTCGAAATAGCGGCTGATGAAACCCTGCGCCTCGGCGCGCGGAATGCGCAGGTTGCGCGCCAGGCCGAAGGCGGAAATGCCGTAGATGACGCCGAAGTTGATCGCCTTGGCGCGGCGGCGAACCTCGGGCGTCATTTCGTCCAGCGGCACGTCGAACATCTCGCTTGCCGTCATTGCGTGAATGTCGAGCCCGTCCTTGAACGCCTGTTTTAGCGCGTCGATCCCGGCGATCTCGGCCAGGATCCGCAATTCGATCTGGCTGTAGTCGAGCGACAGAAGCACCTTGCCTTCCTCGGCGACGAAGGCTTCGCGGATACGGCGGCCTTCCTCGGAGCGGACGGGGATGTTCTGCAGGTTCGGATCGTTCGAGGACAGCCGGCCGGTATTCGCGCCGCTCTGCAGGTAGGAGGTATGTACCCGGCCGGTTTTGGGGTGGATGTGATCCTGCAGGGCATCCGTGTAGGTCGATTTCAGCTTTTGCAGCTGGCGGTAATCCAGCACCCGCGCGGCGAAATCGTGTTCGGTTGCCAGGTCTTCCAGAACGTCCGCGGGGGTCGACCATTGGCCGGTCTTGGTCTTCTTGCCGCCTTCGAGGCCCATTTCCTCGAACAGGATAGCGCCCACCTGGGCGGGGGACTGGACGTTGAATTCGTGACCGGCGAGTTCGTGAAGCTCGGCCTCGAACCCGGCCATTTTCTGGGCGAAGGCGTTGGACATGCGCGACAGGGTATCGCGGTCGACCTTGATCCCGGTCATTTCCATCTTGGCAAGCACCGGCACCAGCGGACGTTCCAGCGTCTCGTAAACGGTTGTCACCCGAGTCTGATGCAGTTGCGGTTTGAACAGTTCCCACAGCCGCAGGGTGATATCGGCATCTTCGGCAGCGTATTTCACCGCGTCATCGACCGGTACCCGGTCGAAGGTGATCTGGCTCTTGCCCGATCCAAGCAGCGACTTGATCGGGATCGGGGTGTGGCCAAGATACCGTTCCGACAGCGTGTCCATGCCGTGGCCATGCAGCCCGGCATTCATCGCATAGGACATCAGCATTGTGTCGTCGATCGGCGCCACCTGCACGCCGTAGCGGGCGAAGATCTTGGCGTCGTATTTCATGTTCTGGCCGATCTTCAGGACGCTTTCATCCTCCAGAACCGGTTTCAGCAGGTCCAGCGCCTCGTCCATCGCGATCTGCCCCTCGGCCAGGCTGTCGGACCCGAACAGGTCGTCCGCCCCGTCCTTGTGCCCCAGCGGGATATAGCAGGCCTTGCCCGGTTCGACGCAAAGCGAGATGCCGACCAGATCGGCGCGCATTTCGTCGAGGCCGGTGGTTTCGGTATCCACTGCCACGTAGCCGCGTTCGCGCGCCTGCCCGACCCAGGATGCCAAGGCCGTGACATCGCGCACGCAGTCGTAATCTTCGGGCTTGAAGGGCACGGCCTCGGGCGTATCCGCCTCGCCCGGTTCGGCGCCGCGCGGGTCGGTGTCGGTGATCGCGGGCGGTTCGATGCCAAGCTGATCGGCGATCCGCTTGGTCAGGGTACGGAATTCCATTTCCGCCAGGAAATGCATCAGGGTTTCCGGGTCGGGATCGCGCACTTCAAGATCGTCGAGGCTGAAATCCAGATCCATGTGCTCATCCAGCTGCACCAGCTTCTTCGACATCTCGATCTGGTCGCGCTTTTCGATCAGGGTCTGGCGCCGCTTCGGTTGCTTGATTTCCTCGGCCCGGTCCAGCAGCTCCTCGAGCGATCCGTATTCGTTGATCAGCAACGCGGCGGTCTTCACCCCGATGCCGGGCGCGCCGGGCACGTTGTCGACGCTGTCGCCGGCCAGCGCCTGCACATCGACCACCCGATCCGGCCCGACGCCGAATTTTTCCATCACGCCGTCGCGGTCGATGCGCTTGTTCTTCATCGGGTCGAGCATTTCGACACCGTCGCCCACGAGCTGCATCAGGTCCTTGTCGGAACTCACGATGGTGACACGCCCACCGGCGTCGCGCGCCTGGCAGGCCAGCGTGGCGATGATGTCGTCGGCCTCAAAGCCTTCGATTTCCTCGCAGGCGATGTTGAAGGCGCGGGTGGCTTCGCGGGTCAGCGGGAATTGCGGTACCAGGTCTTCGGGCGCGGGCGGTCGGTTCGCCTTGTATTCGGGGAAGAGATCGTTGCGGAAGCTCTTGCCGGAATGGTCGAAGATCACCGCCACATGGGTTGCCGCATCGGCACCGTTATTGCCGTCGATATAGCGCTGCAGCATGTTGCAGAACCCGGCCACCGCTCCGATCGGCAACCCGTCGGATTTCCGCGTCAGCGGCGGCAGCGCGTGATAGGCGCGGAAGATGAAGGCCGATCCGTCGATCAGGTGCAGGTGGCAGCCCTTGCCGAATGTCATGCTCTTTCTCCCCGCTCCGGTTGCGCACGGCCCTTCATGCCATGCGGAAACACGTTGGGCCAGACGGCAATCCGCCCAGCCCTTTCTTCGTTCCAAAAATACTCAAATTCCGCGGCGACCGCGTGCACGGATCCCGAGGATCAGGCCCCGGCTTCTGTCTTCGAACCCTTCAGGATGTATTTCGCATCGCAATAGGGGCATTCGACGAACCCGGTGTCTTCCGGGATATGCAGCCAGACGCGCGGGTGCCCCAGGGCGCCTTCGCCGCCGTCGCAGGCAATCTTGGAGCTCTCGACAATCTTGATCTCGGGCGCTTGGGTCGTCATCCGGGGCGTTTCCTTTTGGCTGCAAAAGAACTAGGTGCTGTTATGAGCGATCACAGAGCCAGGGGCAAGTAGGGCCATGAGCAGCAATGCCATCGAAATCCGCGGTCTGCGCAAGACCTATCGCGGCGCCAAGGGGCAGCCGGAGAAACACGCGCTGAAAGGTATCGATCTGGATATCCCGCAGGGGTCGGTGTTCGGTTTGCTGGGCCCCAACGGTGCCGGCAAGTCGACGATGATCAATATCCTCGCCGGGCTGGTGGTCAAGACGAGCGGCAAGGTGAACATCTGGGGTTTCGATCAGGACGTGAACCCGCGCCAGTCGCGCGCCTCGATCGGGGTGATGCCGCAGGAACTGAACCTTGATGCGTTCTTTTCGCCGCGCGAGGCGCTGGAGGTTCAGGCCGGGCTCTACGCGGTGCCGAAAGCGCAGCGCCGCACCGACGAGATTCTGAAGTTGATCGGGCTGGAGGACAAGGCCGATGCCTATGCCCGCACCCTGTCGGGCGGCATGCGGCGGCGGCTTTTGCTGGGCAAGGCGCTGGTCCATGCGCCGCATGTGCTGGTGCTGGACGAACCCACCGCCGGGGTGGATATCGAACTGCGCCAGATGCTGTGGTCGAACGTGCGCCGGCTGAACGATGAGGGCATGACCATCATCCTGACCACCCATTACCTGGAAGAGGCCGAGGAGATGTGCGACGAGATCGCCATCATCAACCAGGGCGAGGTGGTGGCGCGCGACAGCAAGGTCAACCTGCTGAACCGGATCGACGCCAAGACGATGGTGATTCATGGCGAAGATGCGGTGGAAACCCTGCCGCAGGGCGAAGGCATCGCGGTGGAAACCCGCCCGGACGGCGCGGTGGCGCTGAGTTATCACGCCAACCGGACCAGCGCCGAACAGGTCCTGGCGGCGGTGCGTGATGCCGGGATCCGCATCCGCGACGTAAAGACCGAAGAGGCCGACCTTGAAGACGTGTTCCTGGAACTGACACGGGGCTGACGGCGGGGCGAAGTCCTGTTGCATATCCGGCTGGATCATGCGCCACTGTGGCAAATGCCCAGCTCAGGAACCTGATCCATGCCGCATGACCATTCCGGTCACCACCATCCCGACCTGGACGGCGGCGACCGGCGGGTTGCCTGGGCCATTGCGGTCAACGTTCTTCTGACACTGGCGCAGATCGTGGCCGGGGTGATTTCGGGGTCGCTGGCGCTGATTGCCGATGCGATCCACAACCTGTCCGACGCCCTGTCTCTGGTCATCGCCTTCTTCGCCCGCCGGATCGGCAAGCGCCCGGCCGACGCGTCGATGACCTTCGGCTATGGCCGCGCCGAGGTGGTGGCGGCGCTGGTCAATTACACCACGCTGATCGTGGTGGCTTTCTACCTTGCCGCCGAAGGCGTCCAGCGGCTGATCAACCCGGCCGAGGTCGAAGGCTGGATCGTGGTTGTCGTCGCCGGTATCGCGCTGGTGATCGACACGGCGACCGCATTGCTGATCTGGCGGCTGAGCGGGCACAGCGCCAACATGCGCGCGGCCTTCCTGCACAATCTGGCCGATGCTTTGGGGTCGGTCGCGGTGATTGTCGGCGGCACCCTGATCCTGCTCTACGACTGGCGTCTGGTCGATCCGATCGTGACGCTGCTGATCTCGGGCTACATCCTATGGCACAGCTGGCAGGGCGTGCGCCCGGTGATCCGCGTCCTGATGCTGGGCGTCCCGGAAGATTCCGATCTCGAAGCGATCGCAACGGACCTGTGCCGCACCGAGGGCGTGACCGATATCCATCATCTGCATATCTGGCACATGCAGGAACACGAAACAGCGCTGGAATGCCACGTGGTGCTGACGGACATGGCCGAGGCCGAAACCGTCAAGGCCGATATCAAGCGGGTGCTGAAGGACCGGCACGGTATCGCTCATTCGGTGCTGGAACTGGAAAGCGCGGAGTCGCCCTGCCCCGAAACGCAGCTGGTCGGGCACTGAAAACAGGTTCTCCTGCCCCGCGTTTGCCCTTGCACTTCGCCGCCCGTTGGCGTCGTCTAGGGGCGAAAGCGCAGCTGCGATGGGAAAGATGATGGCAGAACAGCCCGCAACCGATATGGCGAAATGGCTTCATGACATTCTCGAGGTCGAGACGGTCGAGGATAATTTCTACCGCGGCATCGCCACCCCGCAGGGGCGCGGCCGGTCCTTTGGCGGCCAGGTGATCGGGCAGGCGCTGATGGCGGCGATCCGCACCGCCGATCCCAACCGCCCGGTGCATTCGCTGCATGCCTATTTCATGCGTCCGGGCGACGCGACCAAGCCGGTTCTTTACCGCGTTGAGCGCGACCGTGACGGGCGCAGCTTTGCCACCCGCCGGGTGGTGGCGATCCAGTCGGGTAAACCGATCCTGAACCTTGCCGCCTCCTTCCATGTCGCCGAACCGGGTCTTGCGCATCAGGCGGGGATGCCGGACGTGCCGCCGCCCGAGGATCTGGAAAGCGACGAGGAGCTGGGCGAGAAGATGCAGGACGACCTGCCCGAGGCGTTCCTGAAATGGCTGCGCACCCCGCGGCCGATCGAAATGCGCCCGGTCGCCCTGCGCCCGCCCTTCACCCGAGAGCCGCAGGAACCGGTGCAGAACATGTGGTTCCGGGTGCGCGGGGATTTCGGCGATGATCCCAACCTGCACCGCGCGGCGCTGGCCTATACCTCGGATTACGGGTTGCTGGGCACCTGTGTCCTGTCCTTCGCCAAGGCCTTCGTGGATCCCGACATGCAATTCGCAAGCCTCGACCATGCCATGTGGTTCCATGACGATTTCCGCATCGACGACTGGCTGCTTTACGCGATGGACAGCCCCTGGGCCGGTGGCGCGCGCGGTTTCAACCGCGGCCAGATCTTCAGCCGCGACGGGCGGCTGGTGGCCTCGACCGCGCAGGAAGGATTGATCCGGCAGGTAACGCCGAAGGGCTGATCTGTTTTGCCCGGCTGCAGGCCGGGCAGCCCCCGACCGCCCCGTCACGCCTGAGGCGTGCTTCCAGCACGACGGCGGGGGCTTCACCTCCACCCGCGGTCGGTGGCGGCCTTTCGTGCTACCGTCTTTGGTGGACACGTAGGTTTCCAGGGAGATGGTTTAGTCTGGCAGTTCTGCCGACGGAATGACCGGGAAGAACACGCCGCCCGACCACAGTCCGAACCAGCTTTCGCCATCGACCTCGTGATCGGTGCCAATATCGACCAGCCGGTAGAAGCTCTTGCGGTCGATCAGCGCCTCAAGATTGGCGCGGACCAGCACATAGGGCGCGGGTTCCCCGGTTTCGGGATCGCGGACCACGCGGATCGGCGACTCGGGGCCGGCGATGGTGCGGTCGCCGACATTGGTGGTGAAGGTCAGGACCTGGTCGCGCCCGCTGCCTTCCACTTCGAAATCCACCGCCACGAAGGGCGCGTCGTCGACGGTGATGCCGACCTTTTCCACCGGGGTGACAAGGAAATACTTGTCATCGTCCTTGCGCAGAATGGTGGAAAACAGCCGGACGAGTTCGGGACGCCCGATCGGGGTGCCGAGGTAGAACCAGGTGCCATCGCGGGCAATGCGCATGTCGAGATCGCCACAGAAGGGCGGGTTCCACAAATGCACCGGCGGCAGGCCCTTGCTTTTGGACGCGGCGCGGGCGGCGGCGCTGATACTTTCCGCTGTCGGTTTCACGGATTTTTGTTCGCTCATTGTTTTTGCCATTTCCGTTCGGCGCGATACACTCCTTGCCAGAGATACAGTCCATAGTGGAGTTTGACCATGACCGATCCCAGCGACCTGTTGGCCGAGATCGAGGCGCTCGAAGACAAGCTGGCCGAGGCAAAAGGGTCGATCACGAAGCGGTTCATCGGTCAGGTAGAGGTTGTCGATCTCACCTTGTCGGCGCTTCTGTGCGGTGGGCATGCGTTGCTGATCGGCCTGCCGGGGCTGGGCAAGACGCGGCTGGTCGATGCGCTCAGCACGGTGATGGGGCTGCAGGGCAACCGCATCCAGTTCACGCCCGACCTGATGCCGGCCGATATCCTCGGCTCCGAGGTTCTGGAAACCGATGCCGATGGCCGCCGGTCGTTCCGCTTCGTGCCGGGGCCGATCTTCTGCCAGTTGTTGATGGCCGATGAAATCAACCGTGCCAGCCCGCGAACGCAATCGGCGCTGCTGCAGGCGATGCAGGAACATCATATCACCGTGGCGGGCGAAGACCGGCTGTTGGGCGCGCCCTTCCACGTGCTGGCGACGCAAAACCCGATCGAACAGGAAGGCACCTATCCCCTGCCCGAGGCGCAGCTGGACCGCTTCCTTGTGCAGATCGACGTGAAATATCCCGACCGCAGCACCGAACGCGATATCCTTCTGGCCACCACCGGCGCCGAGGAGGACGAGGCGCATCAGGTTTTCACCGCCGAGGAGCTGATCCGCGCGCAGACCCTGCTGCGGCAGATGCCGGTGGGCGACAGCGTGGTCGAAGCGATCCTCGACCTGGTCCGTGCCTTCCGCCCCGACGATGAAACCGCGGACGAGCGGGTGAAGCAGACCGTGGCCTGGGGGCCCGGTCCGCGCGCGGCGCAGGCCTTGATGCTGACGGTGCGCGCCCGTGCCATGCTGCAGGGGCGGCTGGCACCGTCGATAGAAGACGTGGCCGCGATGGCCCGCCCGGTTCTGAGCCACCGGATGGCGTTGAATTTCGCCGCAAGGGCACGGGGCGACAGCCTTGTTGAGCTGATCGAAAGCACCGTGGCGCGGACCACCCGGACCGAGGCGGCGGCTTGACCCCGTCATCCCACCTTCGGGCGCGCGCCGAGGAACAGGCCGCGTCATTACCGCCGCTTTTGGCGCGGGCGCATCATCTTGCCGGAACGGTTCTGCTTGGCGAACATGGCCGGCGGCGCCCCGGGACGGGCGATGATTTCTGGCAATACCGGCCGTTGCGGCCGGGCGATACGCGGCGGATGATCGATTGGCGCCGCTCGGCGCGGGGCGATGCGCAGTACGTGCGCGAACGCGAATGGCAGATCGCGCAGAGCGTGATGCTCTGGGTCGATCAGGCGGCGTCGATGCGGTTTGCGTCGAACCGGGACCTGCCGGAAAAGGCCGACCGCGCCCGGTTGCTGGCGCTGGCCATCGGCATCCTGCTGGTGCAGGGCGGTGAACGGGTCGGGCTGACAGGCACGTTGCTGCCGCCGCGCCGGGGCGACAACCAGATCCTGCGCCTGGCCGAGTTTTTCTCGCGGGACGACGTTGCCGATTACGGCGTGCCGGAAGCCCGCGCGATGATCCCGCAGGCCCGCGCGGTGTTCATTTCCGATTTCATGGGCGATCTCGATGCGGTGCAGCAGGCCCTGACCAAGGCCGCCGATCGCGGCGTGCATGGCATCCTGCTGCAGGTGCTGGACCCGTCGGAAGAAGCCTTCCCGTTCCAGGGTCGCACGATTTTCGAAAGCATGGCCGGAACCGTGACCCACGAAACGCTGAAGGCGGGTGAGCTGCGCGACCGCTATCTGCAGCGGCTGGCGGCGCGCAAGGCCGCGCTGGCCGATCTTTGTGCGGCCACCGGTTGGCAATTCCACACCCATCATACCAGCGACAGCGCGCAGGTGGCGCTGCTCTGGCTGTGGCAGGCTTTGAACCGGGGGATGGCCTGATGGGCGGACTGGCGCAGATCGGTTTCGCCGCGCCCTGGCTTCTCTGGGCGCTGGTCCTGTTGCCGGTGCTGTGGCTGCTGCTGCGCGCGGTGCCGCCCGCGCCGCTGCGCCGCCGCTTTCCCGGCGTGGTGCTGCTCTTGGGCCTGCAGGACGAAGACAGCGTCACCGACAAGACGCCCTGGTGGCTGATCCTGTTGCGCATGCTGGCGGCGGCATCGGTGATCGTCGGGCTGGCCGGGCCGGTTCTGAACCCCGAAGCCGGGGGACCGGCGCGGTCGGGGCCGTTGCTGGTGCTGATCGATGGCAGCTGGGCCGGTGCGCCGGATTGGAAGGCGCGGATGGCGCTGTCCGATCGCCTGCTGACCGAGGCAGAGCGCAGCGGGCGCCCCGCCGCTCTGTTGCAGGTGACGGATCCGGAACCCCCGATGTTCCAGCCTGCGGAAACCCTGCGCCGGGCGTTGGCGGGGGTGCAGCCGGCCCCGTGGGAGCCGACGGAGCGCGAGGTCGACCGCGCGGTTGGGCTGCTGAGCGGGATCGAAGGCGGTTTCGATACGCTGTGGATGTCGGACGGCTTGGCCTATCCGGGGCAGGCGAAGCTTCTGGACCTGCTTTCCGATCGGGGCAAGGTCGATGTTTTCGAAGACGGGCGTGGCACGGTGGCGTTGCGGCCACCGGTTTATGAGGACGGGGAAATCACGCTGACCGCGACCCGGAACAGGGCGGGCGCGGACCTGCCGCTGATGCTGCGGGCGCATGGCCGTGATCCGGCGGGGACAGAACGGGTTCTGGCAAGCGCACCGCTGCAGTTCGAAGCCGGGTCCAAAACGGCCGAGCTGCGCCTGTCGCTTCCCGCCGAATTGCGGGCGCGTGTCACCCGGTTCGATATCGAGGGCCGGCGCAGCGCCGGGGCCGTGGTGCTGAGCGATGACAGCCTGCGCCGCCGCGAGGTGGCGCTGATCACCGGGCGCGACGACCGCGAGGGGCTCGAGCTTCTGTCGCCGCTGCATTACCTGCACCAGGCCCTGCTGTCCTCGGCGGACCTGTTGCAGGGGGCGCTGACCGATATCCTGCCGGCCAATCCGGATGTGATCGTTCTGGCGGATGTGGCCGGCCTGCCCGCTGTGGAAGAGCAGGCGCTGGCGGAATGGATCGAAAAGGGCGGGCTGTTGCTGCGCTTTGCCGGGCCGCGGCTGGCCGCCAGCGATCTGAGTCGGTCCGCAGAACACCCGCTGATGCCGGTGGGCTTACGGTCGGGTGGGCGCACCGTGGGCGGCGCGATGAGCTGGGGCGAACCCAAGACGTTGGCCCCCTTTGCCGATAGCAGCCCGTTTCATGGCCTCGCCATTCCCGAAGATGTCACCGTTTCGGCGCAGGTGATGGCACAGCCCGACCCGAACCTTGCGGAACGGGTGATTGCCCAGCTTTCGGACGGAACGCCGCTGGTCACGCGCAAGCGATTGGGGCAGGGGCGTATTGTCCTGTTCCATGTTTCCGCAAATGCCGAATGGTCCACATTGCCGCTTTCGGGCCTGTTCGTGCAGATGCTGGACCGGCTGGCGGTGTCGTCTGTCGCGGGCCTGCCGGAGGTGGAAGACCTGGCCGGCTCGACCTGGCAGCCTCTGCAGGTGCTGGACGGGTTCGGGCGGCTGCAGACGGCGGGCAACCTGGCCGGGGTCGCGGGCGAGGATCTGGTCGCTGCACCCCTGGGGCCCGATCTGCGGCCCGGTATTTATGAGGGCAATGACCGCCGCATCGCGCGCAACGTGATGCATCCGGATCGCGAACTGGTTGCGACCGGATGGCCCGCGTCGGTTTCGGTTACCGGGCTGGCGCGTCCCGAACAGGTGCCGTTGGCGGGGTATCTTCTGGGACTGGCCCTGTTGATCCTGCTGGCCGACGTGATCGCCGCCTTGGCGCTGTCGGGGCGGCTGTCTCTGCGCCGCTCGCCCGTGGCGCTGATCTTCGCTCTGCTCATGCCCGGCCTGCTGCCGACCGATTTGCGTGCCGCGGATGATCGGGCGGCGCTTGCCGCGACTTCCGAAGTGGTTCTGGCCTATGTGATCACCGGGAACCGTCAGGTCGACGACATTTCCCATGCCGGGCTGACCGGCCTGTCCGACACGCTGTTCTTCCGCACCTCGGTGGAACCGAACCCGCCGATCGGTGTTGATCTGGAGCGTGACGAGCTGTCGTTTTTCCCGCTGCTCTACTGGCCGATCACCGAGGATCAGCCGATCCCGTCGGACGATGCCTATGCCAAGTTGAACCGTTACCTGCGCACGGGCGGCATGATCCTGTTCGATACCCGTGATGCCGATATCGCCGGTTTCGGCGCGTCGAGCCCGAACGGGCGCAAGCTGCGCCAGCTGGCCGAACCGCTGGCGATCCCGTCGCTGGAACCTCTGCCGAATGATCACGTGCTGACCCGCACCTTCTATCTGCTGCAGGATTTCCCGGGTCGTTTCGCGGGGCGGGAAATCTGGGTTGAGGCCGCGCCCCCCGGAGCCGAGAAGGTCGAAGGCATGCCATTCCGCAACCTCAACGACGGGGTGACGCCGGTGGTGATCGGCGGCAATGACTGGGCCGCGGCCTGGGCCACCGACGGGCAGGGCAACCCGCTTTTCCCGGTCGGGCGCGGGTTTTCCGGCGAACGACAGCGTGAACTGGCCTATCGTTTCGGGGTGAACCTGGTGATGCATGTGCTGACCGGCAATTACAAATCCGACCAGGTTCACGTGCCTGCCTTGCTGGACAGGTTGGGCCAATGACGGGGGAGATCACATTCGACCCGCTGCTGCCATGGGAGGCGTTGATCGTGCTGGCGGGCGTGGTTCTGATCGCGGCCCTGCTTGCCTATCGGCGTGGGTTGGCGGGCTGGGCGCTGCGCCTGCTGGCGGGCGTGGTGATCCTCGCGGCGCTTTCGGGGCCGTCCTACCGGCATGAAGACCGCGATCTGCTGAGCGACATCGTGCTGTTGCTGGAAGACAGGTCCGCCAGCCAGTCCCTTGCCGGGCGCACCGAACAGAGCGCCGCGGCCGCCGACGCGCTGGCCGCAAGGCTAGCGGCAAGGCCGAATACCGAATTGCGGCGGATCGAGGTCGGTGACGGCGCGGACAATGCCGGCACGCTGCTTCTGGAGGCCCTGAACGAAGCCTTGGCACAGGAACCCCGGGCGCGGATTGCTGGCATCATAGCGATCAGCGACGGGCGGGTGCATGACCTGGAACAGGTGCCCGATCTGCCCGCGCCGATGCATCTGCTGTTGAGCGGCCAGCCCGAAGACTGGGATCGCCGGCTGGTGGTCGATACCGTGCCGGCCTTCGCCATTCTCGGGGAACCGGTCACCCTGAAATTCCGGATCGAGGATACCAGGGCGGCGCCCACGGATGTTGACCGGGTGGCTTTGGATATCGCGCTGGACGGAGAGGAACCCGCCCGGATCATGGTGCCGATCGGCGTGACCTTCGAATTGCCGGTCACCCTGCCGCATGGCGGGCGCAACGTGATCCAGTTCTCGGTTCCCGAAGCGCCGGGCGAACTGACCGTGCGCAACAATTCCGCGCTGGTTCAGATCAACGGCGTTCGCGACCGGCTGCGGGTGCTTCTGGTCAGCGGTGAACCGCATCCGGGCGGGCGCACCTGGCGCAACCTGCTGAAATCCGACAGTTCGGTCGACCTTGTGCATTTCACCATCCTGCGGCCGCCGGAAAAGCAGGATGGCGTGCCGGTAGCGGAACTGTCGCTGATCGCCTTTCCGACCCGCGAACTGTTCATGGAAAAGATCGACGATTTCGACCTGATCATCTTCGACCGTTACCAGCGCCGAGGCATCTTGCCGTCAAGCTATCTTGAAAACGTGGGCCGCTATGTCCGCGAGGGCGGCGCGGTGCTGATCGCCGCCGGTCCCGATTTCGCCAGCGCGTCATCGCTTTTCCGCTCGCCCCTGGCGCCGATCGTACCGGCCCGCCCCACCGCGCGGGTGATCGAACGCGGCTATATGCCTGAAGTCACCGATCTGGGTGAACGCCACCCGGTCAGTGCCGGGTTGCAGGCAGAATGGGATGGCGATTGGGGGCGCTGGATGCGTCAGGTCGAGCTTGAACCGATGGTTGGCGAGGTGGTGATGAGCGGTGCTGATGATGCGCCGCTGCTGATCCTGAACCGGGTTGACGAAGGGCGGGTTGCGTTGCTGGCGTCGGATCAGGCCTGGCTCTGGGCGCGGGGTTTCGAAGGCGGCGGGCCGCAGCTGGAATTGTTGCGGCGGCTGGCGCATTGGATGATGCAGGAACCCGAACTGGAGGAGGAGGCCCTGACCGCATCCGCCGTGGGGCAGGACATGCGCATCCTGCGCCGGACGCTGAAGGACGGCGTGGGCCCGGTGGAAATCACCACGCCATCGGGTGAAACGGTCACGCGCGACATGCGCCAGACCGCGCCGGGTCAGTTCGAGGTGGAGCTTACGGGGGATGGCATCGGGCTCTATCGCCTGAAACAGGATACGGAGGAAACGGTTATCGGGCTGGGCCCCTCCGCGCCGCGCGAATTCGAGGAAACCATCGCCACGGGCGATGTGCTGGCCCCGGTCATCGATCCGCTGCGGGGGGGTATCCTGAATCTGTCCGACGGTTTGCCGGGTATCCGCGATGTGCGCCCCGGCCGCCCCGCCGCCGGACGCGGCTGGATCGGGATCACCCCGCGCGATGCCTTTGAGACCCGTTCGGTCAGCCGCATCCCGCTGTTGCCGCCCTGGCTGGTCCTGATCCTGACGCTGGGCCTGATCCTCGCCGGCTGGCTGCGCGAGGGTCGGCGGTAACGGCGAAGCGGCTGGTTTCGGGGTTTCCGGGCGTGAAAGGGATTACTGTTCCAGCCGCAGCGGAACCATGTCTCCCGCCCAGCCGCTGACCGAACAGCGGGCGCGGATGAACACTTCGCGGGTGCCGTCGGGCACCATCACGCTGTGCAGCGCGCGGGTGAAGGGCTGTTCGTCAACATGCGGGTGCATCAGCTTGCGCATGCCAAGCCGGTTCCCGGCGGCATCCAGCACCTCCCAGCCGTCCGCGTAGTGATCCCAGCCGCTGTCGGGGTGGCTCAGCGTCACGTCGATGCGCCATCCCATCCCGGAATGAACCGCCTTGACCGCCACGATCTTCGGATCGTCAGCCAGCGCGGCACCGGAAACCAGGGAGAGCGCGATCAGGGAGAACAGCAAGCGTTTCATGCCGTCATCTTAACACCGCCGCCGTCACGCGGGGGTCACGATGACGTGTTGCCCATCTGGTCGTCAGGTCCGACCAGGATCGACCGTGACCGCGATGCGAATTCCCGCCGCCAGAGTACCGCACAGGTGATCGCCGTGGCCCCGATCAGCGGCACCGCACCAACCAGCCAGGCGGCGCTGGCCAGAGCGAAATAGATCGATCGAAGGCCCTGATTGTAGCTGCGGGCGGCGGTGATGTTGATCTCGGCCGCCTTCATCGCCCGAGGCATGGCAAGGGGATCGTCGGAGGGGTTGGGAACAGCGCCCATCAGGACGGAACAGTATCCGAACAGCCGGTGCGACCAGACGAATTTCAGGAATGCGTTGGTCAGGAACAAGAGCGGCACCAGTAGCTTGACTTCCCACACGATCCTGGGTTCGGTGCCAAGCGTCAGGTCCGCGGCCACCCCGGCGAGCTGTTCGGCATTACCGATGGCGGCCAGCGCGCCACCGATCGCGATCAGCGACGCAGAGGCAAAGAAAGAGGTCCCCTGGCGCAGGGTAGACAGGGTCTGGGCATCGAAGATGCGCGGCTGGCGGGTGACCATCTGGCGCATCCATTCGCGCCGGTATTCGGCCATGATCACCGAGACGGACGGCTTCTTCCGGCCCGGATGCTGGATCAGCCAGCCGATCACGCCCCACGCCGCGAACAACAGGACGATCGCGGCGATATCGGGGGCGGCGAACAGGGCCAGTCGGTCGCCGATCGTCATCGCTCAGAACGGTTGCACCACCACGGCCCACAGAACCGCGATCGCGCCGAAGACACTGACTTCGTTGAAAATGCGCAGGAAGAAATCGCTTTCGCGGAACACGCCCTTGCGCGCGGCCATGACCAGTTTGCCAGTCCAGACGTAATGCGCCGCCAGGCCGGCAACCAGCGCCAGCTTCAGCCAGAACCAGCCGGGAAAGCCCAGCGACCAGCCCAGCCAGAGGCCGGTCAGCAGCGCGATCGCCGCCAGCCCCGCCGAAAAGCGGTAAAGCCGAATCGTCAGATCGCCCAGCGGGCCGAATTCGCCCAGCCGGTCATATTCGCGCTTCCAGTAGATCAGCGCGCGCGGCACTGCGAAGATGCTGGTCATCCAGCCCATGACGCATAAAATGTGAATGATCTTGACCCATTGCATGGGTTCTTACTGCCCGCAGAACCCCCGGTTAGGCAAGGCTCGCGACGGCGGGGGACGAAAAGAATTGCGACCGGCTGAGTATTGGTTATATTATTTTACCAATTATCAGGAGATGTCCCATGGAAATGCCGACACCAAACGCGAGCGTCGTTGCCAAGAAACCTGAATTGGTGAAGCGGTTGCAGGAAGTTCTGCCGGCGGATGCGGTGATCCATGAAGAGGCCGAAACCCGGGCCTATGAATGCGATGCGCTGACCGCCTATCGTTGCCCACCGCTGGCTGCGGTGCTGCCAGCCAATACTGAAGAGGTCTCGGCGGTTCTGAAGATCTGCCACGACATGGGCGTGCCGGTGGTGCCGCGCGGGGCGGGCACCTCGCTTGCCGGCGGGTCGCTGCCGACCGCCGACAGCGTGATCCTCGGCGTGTCGCGGATGAACGACGTGCTGGAAACGGATTACGAGAACCGTTTCATCCGGGTCCAGACCGGGCGCACAAACCTGAGCGTGACCGGCGCGGTGGAGGAAAACGATTTCTTCTATGCCCCCGATCCGTCGTCGCAGCTGGCCTGCGCCATCGCGGGCAACGTGGGGATGAATTCGGGCGGCGCGCATTGCCTGAAATACGGCGTCACCACCAACAACCTGATGGGCGTGAAGATGGTGCTGATGGACGGCACCGTGGTCGAACTGGGCGGTGAACATCTCGATGCCGGCGGGCTCGACCTGCTGGGCGTCGTCTGCGGCTCCGAAGGCCAGCTGGGCGTGGTGACCGAGGCGACCCTGCGCATCCTGCACAAGCCCGAAGGCGCGCGGCCCGTTCTGATCGCCTTTGACAGCAACGAGGTCGCGGGCCAATGCGTCAGCGACATCATCAAGGCGGGCGTTCTGCCGGTGGCGATCGAATTCATGGACCGTCCGGTGATCCGCGCCTCGGAAGCTTTCGCCGGGGCGGGTTATCCCGATTGCGAATCCCTGCTGATCATCGAGGTCGAGGGCAGCGAGGGAGAGATTGCCGAGCAGCTGGACAAGATCCTGACCATCGCCCGGTCGCACAACCCGGTGGAATTGCGCGAAAGCACCAATGCCGATGAAAGCGCCCGGATCTGGCTGGGCCGCAAATCGGCCTTCGGCGCGATGGGGCAGATCAACGATTACATGTGCCTCGACGGGACCATCCCGGTGAACCAGCTGCCCTATGTTCTGCGCCGCATCGGCGAGATGAGCCAGCAATACGGGCTCGGCGTCGGCAACGTGTTCCACGCCGGTGACGGCAACATGCACCCGCTGATCCTGTTCGATGCCAACAAGCCGGGGGATCTCGAGCTGTGCGAACGCTTCGGCGCCGACATCCTGAAGCTTTGCGTCGAGGTGGGCGGCTGCCTGACCGGCGAACACGGCGTCGGCATCGAGAAGCGCGACCTGATGGTGGATCAGTTCGACCCGGACGATCTGGATATCCAGATGGCGGTGAAGGACGTGTTCGATCCGCAGTGGTTGCTGAACCCGGCCAAGGTGTTCCCCCTGGCGGCGAGCGAAATACGGCGGATCGCGGCGGAATAGGGGGGCTTTGCCCCCCTGCGCGTGTCACGCGCATTCCCCCCAGGATATTTTCGAAAAGAAGAAGATCATGAAACCACAAACAGAGGCCGATCTGGCCGAGATCATCGCGGGCGCGACTGCCCCGCTGCATGTGCAGGGCGGTGGCACCCGCCCCGTAGGGGGCCCGGTGACCGGGGAATTGCTGGAAACCGGCGGCATCAGCGGCATCGACCTTTATGAGCCCGGGGCGCTGACCCTGGTGGCCAAGGCGGGGACGCCGGTCAGCGAGGTGGAAAAGGTGCTGGCGGCCGAAGGGCAGCGCCTGCCGTTCGAGCCGATGGATCACCGGGTGTTGCTGGGTACCTCGGGCGAACCGACGGTCGGCGGCATGGCGGCGGCCAACGTGTCCGGCCCGCGCCGGATCCAGGCCGGGGCCTGCCGCGATTTCATGCTGGGCGTGCGCTTCGTCGACGGCATGGGCCGGGTGCTGAAAAATGGCGGCCGGGTGATGAAGAACGTGACCGGTTATGACCTGGTCAAGCTGATGGCCGGGTCCTATGGCACGCTGGGCGTGATGACCGAGGTCAGCTTCAAGGTGCTGCCCGAACCCGAAACTGGTGCCACGGTGCTGGTTTCCGGGCTGGACGATGCCCGGGCGGTGGAGGCGATGTCGGCGGCGCTCGGATCGCCCTTCGACGTGAGCGGCGCGGCGCATCTGCCGAAAGGTCCCGAGGGAACACCCGTCACCATGATCCGGATCGAGGGGTTCGAGAAATCGGTCGCCTATCGCAGCGGCGAGCTGAAAACCCGCCTGTCCACCTTCGGCGACGTCGCGGTGGAAACCGATGCCGGCAAGATCGCAGCCCTCTGGAAGGGGCTGCGCGACGTGGAGTCCTTTGCGGACCGTCCCGGCGATGTCTGGCGCCTGTCGGTGAAACCGTCCGATGCGCCGGCGCTTGGCGCGGCGCTTGGCGCCGAGGAGCTGATCTATGACTGGGGCGGCGGGCTGATCTGGGCGCTGGCCGAACCGGGGCGCGACCTGCGCACCGCCATGGGCGGTATCGCCGGTCACGCGACGCTGATCCGGGCCGCGGCGGAAACGCGCAAATCTATCCCGGTGTTCCAGCCGGAACCGGCGCCGGTCGCGGCGCTGACCCAAGGCGTGCGGGCCAAGTTCGATCCGCGCGGTATCCTCAACCCGGGTCTGATGGGGTAACAAATGCAGACGAATTTCACCGAAAAACAACTGCAGGATCCGGGCACCGAGCGGGCCAACGAAATCCTGCGTGCCTGCGTGCATTGCGGTTTCTGTACCGCGACCTGCCCGACCTACCAGGTTCTGGGCGACGAATTGGACAGCCCGCGCGGCCGGATCTACCAGATCAAGGACATGCTGGAAAACGAACGCGTGCCGGATGCCAAGACGGTCAAGCATGTCGATCGCTGCCTGTCCTGCCTGTCCTGCATGACGACCTGCCCCTCGGGCGTGCATTACATGCACCTGGTCGACCACGCCCGCGAATATATCGAAAACAACTACAAGCGGCCGTTCAGCGACCGCGCCCTGCGCTGGGTACTGGCGCGGATCCTGCCCTATCCGACCCGGTTCCGGCTGGCGCTGCTGGGGGCCAAGATCGGCCGGCCCTTCGCCTTCCTGATGCCCGATGCGCGGCTCAAGGCGATGCTGGAAATGGCGCCGAAACATATCCCGCCGGTCAGCCGCAACGACGATCCGCAGACCTTCGCGTCGGAACAGCCGCGCAAGATGCGGGTGGCCCTGATGACCGGCTGCGCGCAGCGGGCGCTGAACACCGATATCAACGACGCCACGATCCGGTTGCTGAAGCGGCTGGGCTGCGACGTGGTGATCGCGAAAGGCGCCGGTTGCTGCGGCGCGCTGACCCATCACATGGGCAAGACCGACGAAAGCCACGCCACGGCCGCGAAGAACATCCGCGCCTGGACGGCCGAGATGGATGGCGACGGGCTTGACGCCATCGTCATCAATACCTCGGGTTGCGGCACCACGGTGAAGGATTACGGCCACATGTTCCGCAACGATCCTCTGGCGGCGGATGCCAAGCGGGTGTCGGACATCGCGATGGACGTGTCGGAACTGCTGATGCAGCTGGACCTGCCGGAAGGCGAAGCCAAGGACATGACCGTGGCCTATCACGCGGCCTGTTCGCTGCAGCATGGCCAGAAGATCAAGACCTTCCCCAAGGACCTGCTGAAGAAGGCGGGCTATACCGTGGTGGAACCGGCCGACAGCCACCTGTGCTGTGGGTCTGCGGGCACCTACAACCTGATGCAGCCGGAAATTTCCAAGGAACTGAAGGCGCGCAAGGTGCAGACGCTTGAGGCGAAGAACCCCGATGTGATCGCGGCCGGCAATATCGGCTGCATGATGCAGATCGGGTCGGGCACCGGGGTGCCGGTGGTGCATACCGTGGAATTGCTGGACTGGGCGACGGGTGGACCGAAGCCGCCGGCACTGGGCGGCGCGCCGGTTCTGCGCTGAGCGCCCTAATTTCGCCAAACCTGCGCGATATGCAGCATGCAGTTCAGGAAGGGGCCCGCATGCTGCAACGCATTCTTGTCGTGATTTCGTTTCTGTTCGTCGCGGGTTTCGCGCAGGCGCAGGACACGATGCTGCGCCGGCTCGATACCGGCGATGACAGCAAGGGATGGGAAGGCGTCGGGCGCCTTGATCTTGCCGGCCGAGGGTTCTGCACCGGGGCGCTGATCGCGCCCGACCTGGTGCTGACCGCGGCGCATTGCCTTTTCGACCGCGAAACCGGCGAAAAGATCGACCATAGCCAGATCGAATTCCAGGCCGGGATGCGCAACGGCCGGGCCGAGGCCTATCGCTGGGTCAAGCGCGCGGTGGTGCATCCCTCCTATCGTTTCGGCGGGCCGGTTTCGGCCGAACG
>JAWVXM010000002.1:0-38733 GCA_033723255.1 Thalassovita sp. | reverse complement strand
CGCCGTGTCACCATCGAAATCGGCGATGTCGATCGTGTAGTCGAACTTCTGATCGGGCGTCGGCTGGGCTTCCTCGATGTTGAAGCCGCCGATGTCGAACTTGCCTTCGACACCTGCGACCTGCACCAGATCGTGTTCGCCGTCGCTGGTGAACTCGATCCTGTAGTCGTCGTCGATGCCGGCGATCTGCACCTTGTCACCGGTGAAATCGGCGCTGACATCGGCGAGATCGACCAGCACGCCGTCGCCTTCCGTGGCATGGAAGATCAGCGTGGTGCCGTCGACGCCGTCATACACCTTGACCTCGGTGATGTTCTGCTGCGTATAGCTCGCCGTCGCAGCGCCGTTGAGTGGATCCGTTATGAAGTCACGGGATTCCTGCACCATTGCGTCCGGCGCCGTCACCGTGCCGTCGCCCACCGGCAGGCTGTTCAGGGTGATGTCGTAGGCGAAAATGTCCATGCTCGCCAGACTGCCGCCCTGAACCTGGACGATCTCCACCGAGGACGTATCGGAGGTGAAAGTGTCCTGGAACCCGACTTCATCGGCGTCGTCAGCGGTGTTCTGCGTCAGCCCGCCTGTGATGCCGGCAATCGCGTCGTCGTCCGGATCGTCGACGAAGGCGAAGAACATGCTTTCGCCGGGGTCGATCATCTGGTTGGCGTTGCCGATTGTGACGGGGCCACCACCTTTCGAGGTGTTGAGCGTCGGGCTCGCATTAGTCATTTCGCCGTCTTCGTCAAGGTCCGCGCTGCCCGGGAACACCAGCAGCCCAAGCCCGTCTGGATCTGACGTGTCCGCTGCGATGGTGCCGTGCAGGTTTTGTCCGGACGGTAGGTCGGAGAAGTCGAATTCCAAGTAGGCCGGCGGCGGATCCTGATAGACCGTGAAGTTGTAATCGCCGTTGTCCTGATCAAGCACCACGTCGTAGAAGAGCGTATCGATGCCGTCATCATAGACATCGGCCGTGCCACCCTCGCCATCGGTGAAATAGACCACCCTCGCGTCATCTTCGATCAGTTCGCCCTTCAGGTTGGACACGACCGACGTGTCGGTGGTGTAGGACGCGAAGGTGTAGGTCAGGGTGCCGTCACCGGTCTGGTTCGACGCGTCGTTTTCGTCCGCGCCGATCAGCCCGTTAAGGGTCTTGGTTGCCGAAGCCCCATCCGCGAAGTCGATCACAGAATTGGCGATCGGTCCGATGTCCGGCTGGTCGTCGATCACGGTGATGACGAAGTCATCGGGATCGAGCGGGACGGTGTCATTGTCGAAGTCTGTGGCCTGCACCACCGGCGAGAAGTCGATATCGATCTCGTCGCCCTCGCCATTGGCGACCAGGTGGTCGAGCTGGTCAAAGAGGGTGAAGGTGTAGGTGCCGTCACCGTTCAGCACGAGGGTGAACACGGTCCGGTCGCCGCTGCCGTCATTGGCGGTCGCGGTGAGCGTGTCGCCCGAGACCCCGTAGCTGAGCGGGTCGCCCTTGGAGGCCATCGCCTGCAGCCCGGAGGTGTCGGTATCGAGCGACCAGGTCGCATCCTCGTCCGCGCCGTCGGTGACCAGCGGCGACAGGTCGCCGGTGGCCACCAGCGGGGTGGTGTCGGTGCCGGTGCCGTTGGACAGCGCGGTGGCGAGGTTCTCCTCGTCCACGCTGTTGTCTTCGGTCTGGCCGGACAGGACAGGGATATCGTCCTCAACCGCATAGGTGAGGAAGCCGTCGGACAGGCTCACCAAGTCGCCATCCGCATCCCTGATGATCAGCAGATCGGTGAAATCGATTTCATCGACCAGACTGCCGCCCGTGCTAAGCAGTTCAGAGTTCTCAGTGTTGGGTGTGAGACCTTCGCCATGGTCGAGCTGATCAAAGATCGTCAGGGTCGCGGTGCCGGTTCCGTCGCCATTGTCCATGACCTCGAATTGGAACACCAATCTTTCATCCAGCGTGCCGTAATCGGCATAGGCGCGGACCACGTCTGCGCCACCTTCGCTCACATCGTTCAGCGTGGTTACATAGTGAAGGGAAGCGCCTTTGGAGAACAGTTCATCCAACACGGTATTGGGATCCGTGTCGGAAAGCGCGAAGCTGACCGGGAAATCGACACCGGTACTGCTGATGCCATCCTGAAGGGCGATCGTCGCGGAGGTTTTCCCGGTCGAGGCATCTTCGTTATAGCCAGTGCTGAGCGCCGTGGCGAGGTCGTCCTCTTCCAGGGTTTCGGTTGCCAGGTCGCCGCCGGCGGGACCGTCATCTTCGATGATCACCTTGTCGCCGATCGCCTCGCTGACCGTATGTTCATCGCCATCGGCATCCTGCACGGTCAGCACCGCCAGCAGGGCGCTGTCGAGCATGGTCGCCGATTGGTCGGGGCCGGTATCGGGCGTATGGGCGATGGGCACGTATTGCGCCACGCTGAGCGTGCCATCCTGGCCGATCAGGATGGCGATCCCCATGTCGTCCGTCCCGGAAACCGCGCCGTCGTCATCCGCATCAATACGACCGACCACGACATCGACCAGGTTTCCGCCACCCAGATCGACGGTTTCGACATTCAGCAGTATGTCCCATCCGTCAAGGTTGTCGAAGCCGGAATCGGCATTGGGGCCGGGCACGTCGAGCGACCACACCGCATCATCGGGTGCCGCAGCGGGTCCGTCGGTGCCCCAGTCGGTGCCGGTTGTGCTGACAACCGCGCTTGGGCTAAGCGCCCAGCCGATGAAGGAGCCGAGCGCGGTGAAGACCGGCGGGGCCGATGCGTTGGGTTGGTCGTCATCATCCGCCCCGGGCGTGGTATCGACCAGTTCGGTCCCATCCTGAACGCCGGCGGTTTCGTCATGGGTAACGGTGACGCCGGTATCGGTGATGAAGGCGGTCGGCCCGTCATCGTCGACGATCAGGCTGTCACCGACCGAAGTGGTTTCGATCAAGCCCTCGGTGGTGCCCACCCTGCCCACGTCGAACTTGCCTTCGAGCGCGGTGATGTGGAAACGGTTATAGGTTTCGATTTCCACGGTGGCCGGATCGTCCACGAACCACTGGACCGTGTACTGATCGTTGAACCCGGTGATTGTCGCCGAATGGCCCGAGATCGTAATTTCGATACCTGGAGCGTCCGGGCCCATGGTGCCGTCGGCATATTTCTGTTCCACCACCGTGCCGTTTTCGTCCAGCACCTGCACCATGTAGAGGTCGATCGGGTCGTCGTTGCCCAAGGCGTCGTCGCCCGGGTCGGTGCCGAGGTCGGAATCGCCGGGACCGCCTATATCATTGTCGATATATGAAACGCCGTCTTCGGGGTCGGTATTGGTGCCGCCCGCGCTGAAGACATCAAGCCGCATGGTGAAGACCGGGTCCTTGCCCGCGCCTTGAACCTGCGAAATGAAGATATAGCCATCGCGCACGTCGAGGAAATCGTCGTAATCAAGCGTGGAGATGTTGGTGTAGGTGCCCGGCATCTGGCCCTTCACGAAGCTGAAAACGGCGGTGTTGTCGGGGTCGCCTGCCTTCTTGGCCGGCTGCATCATCTGGTTGTTGATGCCGATGGTCGCGTTGGTGCCGCCCTGGCTGGTGTTCACGGAATCGCTGTCATTGGCGTCCCTGTCGCCATCGGGTTCGATCACCAGGTTGCGCCCGGTCACCATCAGGCCCGCCGCATCGGTGCCCACGGTCACATGCAGGAAATTCCCGGAATCGAGGTTGTCGAAGGTGAAGTCCAGCGATCCCGTCGCCGTGATGTTCAGCAGATCGGTGAAATCGATGCTGTCGTCGGGGTCCATGTCGTCCGGATGACCGAACGGGATGCACGTGACCATCTCGACATTGGCTGTTTTCGGATCACCATCCGTATCCAGATAAAAGGCGGCGACGATATCGCCCTTATCATCGGGGTCATCGCTGGTCGTGGCGACGACGAAATTGTCGCCGTAGGACCACAGGTAGACATTGTCGCCGTCAATGGTCTGCAACGGTTCGGTGCCGATGAAGACCTGATCGCCATCCAGAAGGTTGCCGTCGGCGTCAGAAAAATAAAGCGAGGTGACCGTCGGTCCGTCGGAATCCACCGTTACGAACGGATCGTCTTCAGCCCCATAGGTTCCGCTGACCGCGGCTTCGACAAGATCAGCATAAGCCAGTTCTTCAGCGCCGAGCGCGTTTATGTCGTCCGTGAGCGATAGCAGGAAGGCGATGAATTCGGGGCTGAGCCCGGATAGATCGCTGCCAATTACGGTATCGGTGCCATCCGGTGACGTTTGCTGGCCTTCTGATTGGTCCAGAATGAGGGTACCGTTAATGTTGATGCTGAGAGTAGTCATAAATTTTCCTCCTCGAAACGCCGCCAAGGGCCTTGAAGCGCGGCCAGTCCGGACGCGTTAGAAACAATCACAAGGGTTCGGATGCAGGAGGGGCTTCACTCGATACTCGCCCGCGGCTATCCCGGACCACACGCAGTCATGTCTCCCCAATTTGTGGAGACGCCCTGCTCGTAAGCCTCGGAACTCGTTTCGCACGTTGGCGAATGGTCTAGTGCTTGTCTGACTTCCGATTTTTCGGAAGCGTTTCTTGTCGGCCACGGCATCGCTTCAAAGCGCAATGGCTAACAAATATTTGTGCTGACGCGCCCTGTTCGGAACGCGAAAGGTTCCGGTGGCGCCAGGTTAATAGAGATTTCCATTTGTCTTTGAACTGCTGCCGTCTGGCGCGACTATGAAACCTTCCGCGCTCACCTGACAATGCAGCGATCAGGTCACCTTTGCTGTTCATAAATCGGAAACTTTTTACAGTAATTGAAGTTATTGTTACCATATTTTTTCGCTTTTTACAACGATACCGCTGGTTCGCTGGACGCGTTTCATTCGTAGAGCAAGGTCTGTTCAATGCTTGATTGAAATCCGCGTGGCGCCCTTGCGGTGTCCTGATTTCAGATGTTGCTGAAATTATTTCGATACTCGAATACCTAGGGATGTTTCTCCTTGCTGGCTTGCCAAGCTGTGTGTTCAGCAAGGGTTTCTCCGATTCCCAAGGATAGTTTCTATGCGGGGCCTACAGTCTCTTCCGAATTTCCATACCGACCGAAGGTGGTGAACTCTATCCATTGTCAGCTGTGTCATGTTTGGCATCGCGACTCGTATGATAGCCCGTTCCGTTGGGTTTGGGTCAATGTGTCCCTTTGAAATGGGTGCCGCTTACGGATCGATACCCATGCTTAGTGGTCGTTAATTGGTTTTTATATCAAATGAGGCATCGCAAACGCGTTCGACGACGGCGGCTGCGTGCCCCCGCAACCAAAAATACAGTAACATATCAATATGTTGTGCTCCGCCTCCCGAGGCGGCGTTGTCGCGCCTAGATCCCGCTGGAAGGGTAATCCGCCCATTTTTGATGGGGCTCAGCCGTAGAATTCACGCGGCTGTTTTCAGTTTCATGGCGGGTGTTATGCCGCCGATGGCCATGTTGGGCCGGTCGTTGTTGTAAGTCCAGAGCCATCTCGTGGCCTGATCCGGGGGATCATCTGAAATCGCAGAACGCCGTTGCCGAGAGCTTCTTCCAGTTACAGAAACGGGAACGGATCAGGCGGCGCAGCTACCCGACGCGCGACGATGCAAGACGCGACATGTTCGACTACATCGAGATGTTCCATAACTCGACACACAAGCACACGAACGACGGCATGCTGTCGCCCGTTGATTTCGAAACCAGACAGCTCAATCTGAACAAGGCAGGTGTCTCGGAAACCAAGGGCACCTCACCACGATAGCAGCGGGTCGGTGGGAAGGCCGTTCATCCCATTAGGTCGGCCGCGTGACGTGGTCCTAGCGCGGCATGATCCATCTCAAAGTCGGTCGATGATCTCTTGGGTACAGTTGTCGTGATGGTGAAGCGAGACGCGAAATCAGGGTGCGTTTCGCAAACCTTTTACGGATGCATTGGCGAGATCGGATTTCGCGCCCCAGGGAACCGGGCATTCCGGCCGGATTTGACAGGATGAGCACTTCTATTCGCGTGATGATACTGGGAACCGGGCGGATGGGATCAGGGATCGCGGGGCTGGTACTGGAAAAGCCCGGTCTCGAACTGGCGGGCGCCATTGGGCGGCGCAAGGACCGGGCGGGAATGGATCTGGGCCGGGCCATCGGATTGGACCGCGATCTGGGCCTTGCGCTTGAGGGCGATCTTGATGCCGCCATCGACCGGGTCCAACCCGATGTCGCGATTCAGGCGACCTGTTCGCGGCTGGTCGAAGCGCGGGGTGAGATCCTAGCCCTGCTGGGCCGCGGCATTCCGGTGATCTCGATCGCCGAGGAAATGGCCCACCCGGCCAGCGCCGCCCCCGGCATCGCCGCCGAAATCGATGACCTCGCCCGCCGCCGCGGGGTGGCGGTCGTGGGGACCGGGATCAATCCGGGTTTCGTACTGGACCTTCTGATCATCGCGATGAGTGGTGTCTGCAGCGAGATCGAGTCGATCAACGCCCGGCGCGTGAACGATTTGTCGCCCTATGGCCGCACGGTTCTCTCCGCCCAGGGCGTGGGACTGACGCCCGAGGCGTTCGAGGCCAGCGTGGCCGAGGGCCGCGTGGTGGGCCATATCGGATTCGTACAGTCGATCCACATGATCGCCGAAGCGGTGGGCTGGCAGATAGAGCGGATCGAGGAAACGCGTCGCCCGATCATTGCGCAGCGGCACTGCGAAACACCGGTCATGAGCGTCAGCCCCGGGCAGGTCGCGGGCTGCCTGCACAGCGCGCGCGCCTTCCGGGGCGGAAAACCGGTGATCGAGCTGGTTCATCCGCAGCAGATCCGGCCGGATCTGCACGGCGTCGAGACCGGCGATGAGATCATCATCAACGGCACGCCACCAGTCCATCTGACCGGGCGGCCGGAAATCCCCGGCGGGCAGGGTACGACGGCGCTGGCGGTCAACATGATCCCGCGTGTCCTGAGCGCGCCGCCCGGGTTGCACACGATGGCCGATCTGCCGGTGCCCGCCGCCATGCTGGGAGGATTTTGCAGTGGCTGAGAAGATCGCGGCGGGAACCTGGGTCGAAATCGGAAGCAACGTCTTGGAACCCGGTGCGCGTGCGCCGCAGGTCCCCGAGGATACCGCCAGGATCGCGCTCGAGATGCGGGTCAAGGGATTTCTCACTGCTCCAGCAGCGCTTGGCGATGAGGCCGAGGTCGACACTCCGGCAGGGCGCCGGCTGCGCGGTATGCTTCTGGCCGCCAATCCCGCCTACAATCACAGTTTCGGCCCGCCGGTTCCAGAACTCGCCACGATCGGGAATGAGCTCCGTGCATTGCTTCGAAGCAGGGACGATCCGCGATGAGCAGGGATATGGGATACGCGGCCGTGATGGCGCGGCGGGACGAGATCGTGCGCCATTCGGTCGGGATCGACTATGCCGCCTATGCCACTGGCGTGATCGGTTTCGATTACGAACGGCTGCTGGCCGACACGGGCTATGATCCATCCGCCGTGCGCGCGGTTCAGGAAAAGACCGCGGTCGGCAATACGCCGTTAGTCGAGCTGCACAACATTACCGAACTGGTCCGGACCATGGCCGCGCCGGGCAAGGGCGCGCGGATATTCGTCAAGGACGAGGCGGCCAATCCCTCGGGGTCGTTCAAGGACCGCCGCGCGTCGCTGTCGGTGGCCGAAGCGATCCGGCGCGGCTATCCCGGGGTGGCGGCGGCGACCAGCGGCAATTACGGCGCGGCCATCGCTTCGCAGGCGGCCAAGGCGGGGCTGCGCTGCATCATCGTGCAGGAGGCCTTTGACAGCCATGGCATCGCCCAGCCCGAAATCGCGGAAAAGACCCGCGCCTGCGAAGCCTGCGGCGCCGAGGTGATCCGCCTGTCGGTCGGGCCAGAGCTGTTCTATGTTTTCCTGGCTGTGTTGGAGGAAACCGGATTCTTCAACGCCTCACTCTACTCGCCGTTTTCGATCCTGGGGATCGAAACGCTGGGCCACGAAATTGCGTTGCAGTGCCGCCAACATGCCGGGCGGGATCCCGACATGGTGATCGCCACCCATGCGGGCGGCGGCAACGTCACGGGAACCGCGCGGGGATTGCTGGCGGCCGGGGCGGCGCAGGCGCAGGTGGTTGCGGCCAGCGTGGATCTCTCCGGGTTGCATATGGCCTCGGACCACGATTTCAACCGCAAATCCTTCACCACCGGGCATACCGGATTTTCGATGCCCTTCACCACCTGGCCGGACCGCAGCGATGTGCCGCGCAGCGCCGCCCGGCCTTTGCGCTACATCGACCGTTTCGTCACCGTCAGTCAGGGCGAGGTGTTCTATGCCACCGAGGTTCTGGCCAAACTGGAAGGGCTGGAGCGGGGCCCGGCGGGCAACACGTCGCTCGCCGCGGCGATGGCGATGGCACGAGGTCTGGACCGGGAGCAGATCGTTGTCGTGCAGGAGACCGAATATACCGGCGCGGGCAAACATCCTTTCGCGCAGCTCAACCTGGCGCGGAGCATGGGCATCGAGATTGCCCGCGGTGATCCTTCGGGTAACCTGCCCGGGCGCCGTATCGTCATCCCGGATAATCCGACCCAGATTGCCGTGCGCGACGTGGACCTTGGCAATGTCCGCCGATCCTATCTGGAAAACGCTCTTCGGGCCGCCCCGGCGGGGGCGCAACTGTCCGATAGTGACATCAATTTTCTGGCGGCAGAAACCCGCATGACCGCGAATGAGATAGAGGAGGTGCTGCATGCCCCCGATTGAACGCCCCGACGATTTCGAAAAACGCCGCGCCCATCTCAGAGGGCTGTCGGACGAAGAGCTCCACGCCCGGTTCTGGGATCTCGCGGAACGCGTGGTCACCCCCCTGATCGAAGAGGCGCGGACCCATACCTCGCCCTCGATCGAACGCTCGGTGCTGCTGCGCATGGGCTTTTCCAGCGTCGAGGCCGGGGACCTGGTGAAGCAGATGGACGAGAGCGGCCTGCTCTGCCATGGCGTGGGGCGGCTGATCCTGGAGTTTGCCCAGAGCAAGGGGCTCTCGGTGCGCGAAGCGGGGCTGACGCTGCTGGAAGGCCGCGGCTGGGAGGATCTGCAGCGATGAGACTCGATCCCAACGAAAAGCTTGATATAGAGGCCGTTCTTGATGGGCTGGAGGCGTATCGCCCGCGCCGCAAGGGTTGGACCTGGCGCCGGAAAATTGCCGATCACAAGGTCGGCCCGTTTTCCTACCGCAACGCCTCGGCCGATCTGAAGAACTCGGTCGCTTTGCCCTCGGCGCACTATTTCGGCGGCATCGATCCGCAATGCGATTTTGTGATCACCACCGAAATCGCCTCGGGTCGGTTCGAGGATGATCTGCGGCGCATGCGCATGGCAGCTTGGCACGGGGCGGACCATATCATGGTGATCCGCACCACCGGCCAGTCGCATATCGACGGGCTGATCGAGGGCACCCCCGAAGGCGTCGGCGGCATCCCGATCACCCGCAAGCAGATTCGCGCCAGCCGCAAGGCGCTGGACGCGATCGAGGACGAGGTGGGACGACCGATCAATTTCCATTCCTATGTCAGCGGTCTGGCCGGGCCGGAGATTGCCGTTCTGTTCGCCGAGGAAGGCGTCAACGGCGCCCATCAGGATCCGCAATACAACGTGCTTTATCGCGACATCAACATGCACCGCTCCTTCGTTGACGCGGCCGAGGCCAAGCGGGTGATGGCCGGTAGCGGTATCTTGCAGCTCGACGGCGCGCATAACGCCAATGCCACCGCCAAGGAGGCGTGGAAGGTCACGCCCGAATTGTTGGTGCAGCACGCGATCAACACCGCCTATTCGGTCGGGGCCGGTATGGACGCGGGGCAGATCGCGCTCTCCACCGTGCCGCCCACTGCGCCGCCCGCGCCCAAGATGCGGCTTGACCTGCCCTACGCGGTGGCGTTGCGGGACCTGTTCGACGGCTACGTGTTCCGCGCACAGCAGAACACCCGTTACATGGAACGCGACATGATGGAGGTCACGGTCACCCATGTTCTCGACACGCTGATTTCGCGGCTGACCTCGGCCGATATCCAAAGCACGATCACCCCGGATGAGGGCCGCAATATCCCCTGGCATTACAACAATGTGGCCGGAGTCAACGCCGCCCGTCAGACATTGATGGGCGTGGATGGGCTGATGGACATGGTGGCGCTGCGCGAGGACGGGCCGCTGCGCGACGAAGCCCGCGAAATCAAGGAACGCGCGGTTCTCTTTCTCGAGGAGATCCTGGAAAGCGGCGGTTATTACGCTGCCGTCGAGGCCGGGCATTTCGTCGATTCCGGCTTCTACCCCGAGCGCAAGGGCGACGGTATCATTCGCGATCCTGTCGGCGGCGATGCGATGGGCAGCGTGGTCGCACGCGCGCGCCGCTACGGCGCCCCCGTGTGCAGCCATTTCGGCGCAAGCATCTATGCGGGTGGAGCGGACAAGCCCTGTGCCGCCTATGGCGGCTGCACTTTGTGCGACCCGTCGAAAATCCGCTATATCGACGAACTCGATCCCGCTGACACGGTGCATGAACGGCTGAAGCCTGTCTTGGCCGAACGGGCAGAGGGCGTGCTACGCCCGGAGGTCGAGAAACATGGCGATGGGGTGGTCTGCGTGACCCTGTTCGTGCCCGCCGAACCGCAGCTGGCCGAGGCCGCCGCGTTGGAAATGGCGCGGCATATGGGGTTGGCGGATCCCGAAGTGATCAGCCGCCGCGTCATGCACCCGGCCGAGGGCAGCGTTTTCGAGGTCAGGGGTGTTCTGGATATGGGCGTCCGCATTGCCGACCTGAAAGTCGCGCCCACCGAAGCCCCCTTGCCGGAAGCCGAGATCGAGGCGTGGGTCCGCCCGCGCCAGATCGGGATTGTCGCTGCTACGCTGGGAGAGGACGAACACTCGGTCGGTTTGCACGAAATCCTCGACATCAAGCATGGCGGGATCGAGAAATACGGGTTCTTGTGCCGGAACCTCGGCACGTCGGTGAGACCCGAAGAGGTGCTTGACGCGGCCGAAACCAGCGGTGCAAGCGCCATCCTCGTGTCGATCATCGTCACCCATGGCGGCGTGCATGAGCGCCTTATGCGCAGGCTGGACGAACTGGCACGGGAACGCGGGCTGCGCAACCGGTTGGTGCTGGTGGCCGGGGGGCCCCAGATCACCGACGAAACCGCACGATCCTGCGGCATGGATCGCGGTTTCGGCAAGGGCAGCAGCGGGTGGGACGTGGCAAATTTCCTGGTCCGCACGCTGCGCGCGAGCGGGCAAGTCTGAGGGTCCCATGCATCCTTATCTCACCATCGCACTCGACAAAATCGAACACAATGCCCGCACTATCAGCGGACTCTGCGGCGATCACGGCATCGCAGTGACCGGGGTGACCAAGGGTGTTTGCGGGCAGCCCGAGGTGGCGGCGGCGATGCTGCGCGGCGGTGTGGTTTCGATCGGCGAGTCGCGGTTCGAAAACACCACCCGGTTGCGGGATGCCGATATCGTCGCGCCGGTGATGCAGCTCAGGCTGCCGCCGCTGTCCGGCGCCGCTGAGATCGTGGCACATACCGATATCAGCCTGAATTCCGAATTGGCAGTGCTGACGGCCCTTTCCGAAGCCGCGCGCGCCCAGGGCCGCGTGCATGAGGTAATCCTCATGGTCGATCTCGGTGACCTGCGCGAAGGGATCATGCCGGAGGCTCTGCCAAGCCTGGTGTCGCAGGCCCTGCAGCTCAAGGGAATCCGCATTGTCGGGCTTGGTACCAATCTCGCCTGTTTCTCGGGCGTGGTGCCCAGTGAGGATAGCATGACCCGCCTGGTCGAACTGGCGGACGGGATCGAGAAGGCATTCGGCCTGTCGTTGCGCTGGATTTCGGGGGCGAATTCCAGCGGACTCGACCTGATCGCCGCTGGCCGGATGCCCGAACGGGTCAACCACGCAAGGATCGGAGAGGCGATCCTGCTGGGACGCGAAACGGTCCGGCGCAGGGCCTGGCCAAACACATTTCAGGATGCCTTCGTCCTGCATTCGGAAATTCTGGAGCTGCAGGCGAAGCCTTCGGCGCCGCTCGGTGAACAGGGACAGGATGCATTTGGCGGGCGGCCCGCCGCCCAGAACCAGGGTACCCGGCTGCGCGCTCTGCTCAATATCGGCCGCGAGGATATCGGAGCGGGCAATCTCACGCCTCTGGCGAAGGGCATTTCCATTCTCGGGGCTTCGAGCGGCTATCTGGTGATCGATGTCAGCGATGCGGACGATACATTCGGGATTGGCGACGAATTGCGTTTCTTTCCGGATTACGGTGCGCTCCTGGCGGCGATGACCTCGGAATATGTGAAAAAGCGCCTTGTTTCGGACGACGGGGCGGCCGGAGACCAGCAACGCCACGGCTGAGACATGGAGGAGAAACATGGCGCGCAAAGACCAACGAACCCGAGTGCTGATCATGGGGGCCGCAGGGCGCGATTTCCACAATTTCAACGCGGTCTATCGCGACGATCCGCAAATCGAGGTCGTGGCGTTCACCGCCGACCAGATCCCCGAAATCGCCGGCCGCCGCTATCCACCGGAACTTGCTGGCCCGCTTTATCCGGAGGGAATCCCGATCTTTGACGGATCCGAGTTGGCTGCTCTATGCCGCGACAAGGCCGTCGATCGGGTCGTGTTCGCCTATAGCGATATCGACTATGCACATGTCATGCATCGGGCTTCGGTCGCGCTTGCCGCGGGGGCGGATTTCGTGCTGCTGGGGCCGGATCGGACCATGTTGACGGCCAGGGTGCCGGTAATTGCGATTTGCGCAGTGCGCACCGGCTGCGGCAAATCGCAGACCGCGCGCTGGATTTCGCGCCGGCTGCGGCGCTTCGGGTTGAAAGCGGCGGTGATCCGCCATCCGATGCCCTATGGCAATCTCACCCGGCAGAAAGCGCAGCGTTTCACGACCCTGGAAGATCTGGACGCGGCGGACTGCACCATCGAGGAACGCGAGGAATACGAGCCGCATATCGAAGCCGGCAATGTCGTCTTCGCCGGGGCCGATTATGGCGAGATACTTAAGCGGGCAGAAGCCGAGGCCGACATCATCCTCTGGGACGGCGGCAATAACGACTTCCCCTTCTACCGTCCGGATCTGACCATAACGATGGTCGATCCGTTCCGGGCCGGTCACGAAACCGCCTATCACCCCGGCGAGGCGGTTCTGCGCATGGCCGACATCGTTCTGGTGGCCAAGGCGAATACGGCGGAGGAGACGCAGATCGGGCAGGTCGTGGCGAATGCTCGGGCGGTCAATCCGGGCGCAAAGATCCGGCGGGCGCATTCCGATATCGAACTGGAAGATGCCGCCAAGGTACGCGGAAAGCGCGTGCTGGTGATCGAGGATGGGCCGACCATTACCCATGGCGGCATGCCCTGGGGTGCAGGTTATATCGCCGCGAAGCGGGCGGAGGCGAGTGAAATCGTCGATCCGCGCGGCACGGCCTGCGACAGCATATCTGTGATCTTCGATCAATATCCGCATATCGGGCCGGTGCTGCCCGCGCTGGGATACTATCCTCAGCAGCTGTCGGCACTGCGTGAAACCATTAACGCCACTCCGGCGGATCTGGTCATCTCGGGCACGCCCTGCGACCTGTCCCGACTGATCGAGGTCGACAAACCGATCCTGCGGGCACGTTACGAATATGCCGAGGCCGAAGAGCCGGGGCTGGGCGCGCTGGTGGAGGATTTTCTGCGTGAGAAATCCCTGATGGGCATGTCAGATTGAACTCACTTTAGAAGGAGAGGGATTTCCGTAGCCTTCGTTGATGACCAGACGCTCACCTTTCAGATATCTCAAGGCCAGTCCCGAGATCGTCCCGTCATCGAACCGAAAGTCACGCTTGAGCACATCGATCCTGCCGTGGCGCGCACATTGCAGGTGCCCGCAGACATGCGCCTCGATCGCCCGCACCTGACCATCCAGGACGCCATGGGCTGGACCAACGCGCATCTCTACATGCTCGAAGCCGGTGGCGCGACCTGGGGTCTGCCCGATCCGGACGTCGGCGGCGATGATCTGCCTGCCGGCAAAACCACCCTGGCTGAGTTGATCGATGACACCGGCGCGCGCACGATCTCCTACCTCAAAGGCTTTGGCGACAGCTGGGCACCGCTTTCGACTGAATTCTATTCAGGCTCAGAATGCGCAAAACGGCTGAGCGGAATGGCGCCGCCTTGGCAAGTCCCGGTATTTCGGTGCTGAACTAAGGCATGTCGCGGGTCGCGCTTCGGTGTCGTGGCGGCGCTGATCTCTTCTCCATTGGCAAGAAACCGCCATTCCCGCGCTGCTTTTTTGTCACAATGGAGCTGTATCCATCCGCGCTCTCTTTTGGACTGCTGGCCTGTCTCTTTAGGATTGGAGGCATCGCTCTTAAGGGCTAGAAGCAGAAAAAACTCGTTGCGGGGGTGTTATGGAAGACACGCCTCAATGACAGAGGGACAGTTATGTTTAAGAATTTACGTGGATTGACGGTAGTCCTGGGTCTTTGCGTTAGCATGCTTGCCCCCGTGTCGGGGCATGCGCAGAATGGGAAGCTCCCCGCCGGCAGCGACGAGAACACCCTTGTCGTGGCCGCCAAGAGCGGAAACAAGAAAACCTTCGATGCGTTCCTTGCCGCGCTTCGGCACATGGAATCGAGAGGCGATTACAAGGCGGTCAATACGCTGAATTTCATCGGTGCCTACCAGTTCGGAGAGGCCGCTCTGGTCGATCTGGGCTATGTGCGGCGCGACCGGGATCTCTATGACAACAATTTCGGCGGCGGGTTCCGCGGCAAGGACGGGATCCGTTCCGTCGCGGACTTCCTGAACAACCCCAAGGTTCAGGACAAGGCCGCCCGCGCCTGGATGAAGCTGATGTGGCATTACATCGAAAAGGAAAGGCTGTCGCGCTATGCTGGCAAGAGGGTCGGCAAGGTGACCCTGTCGCCCAGCGGTATGCTGGGGGCGACGCATCTGCTCGGCACCGGCGGGCTGAAGCAATTCATCCAAACCGGCGGCAGCAACAAGATCCGCGATCCCTACGGGATGCCGATTGCCAGCTATATCGAACGGCTTGCCGGCTACAACATTCCCTTCGCACCCGGTGGCAGCCGCGTGAGCGCCGCGCTGAACTAGGCCCGGCGCAAAAGGTCTTTCAGCGCCGGATGACGGCGGTGCCGGTGCGCACGATCTTGTTCCAGCCGCTCAGCCGCCCGACAAGCGCGCGGCTGATCGCCTGGATCGACGAAATATACAGCATCTGCCGGTAGCCGAAGCGCAGCAGGGGAACGATCAGCAGAAGTTTCCATTCGAAACGTCGTGCAAAGGCAAAGGCGGCAAGGGCGTTGGTGAACTCCGCGGCCGCCAAGATCACGAAGGCAAGCGAAGCCCTGATCGGAAAGCCCGTGAATCCGGCGGCTCCCTCGGTCACGAAGGCATGGAGCCAGTAGGCGAGGCCGGTCACCAGCACGACATCGACGAACGGGTAGATCAGGCTGGTGACAAGCGCATACCAGACCGCGTCGATGATCGAGATGAAGCCGACGGGCAGGCCCTCAAGAATGGATCGCTTGTGCTTCCATGACACCTGGAACATTCCGAACGACCAGCGCAGCCGCTGGCGCAGGAAGCCATGCACCGTGTTCGGCGCCTCGGTGTAGGATCGGGCCGTCGGCTGGTAGGCGACGCGGTACCCGGCGCGGTGCACCGCCACCGTCAGGTCAGCGTCTTCCGTCACCGTCTCGCCCGATACGCCGCCGGCCCTCCTGATTGCCGACATGCGCCAGGCGCCGATCGCCCCGGGCACCACGATGATGCCGTTGAAGGTTTCGTAGGCGCGGCGGATAACGTGTTGCGTGTGCAGGTACTCGATCACCTGGCAGGCGGTCAGGAAATTGTCCCTGTTGCCGATTTCGACCGTTCCGGCCACCGCGCCGACACGTTCGTCCTTGAACGGCTGAACCAGCAACCGGATGGCATCCGGCGCGATCAGCGTATCGGCATCCACGACGATCACGATCGGCGTTTCGGACACGCCCATGGCAAGGTTTTCCGCAAACCATTTGCCATGATTGGCGCCGCTCCAAAGCGACACGCGCGGGTCGGACAGGAAATTGTCAACGACCAGTGACGCGGTGTCGTCGGTGGATCCGTCATCGATCACGACCACCTCGAAATTCGGATAATCTGATTCCAGCGCGCTGCGGATGGAACGTTCGATCGTCGTGGCCTCGTTGAAGGCCGGGATGATCACGGTGACCGCGGGCGTGAAGGTTTCGTCGACCGGGTAACGCGCGCGCCGAAAGAGCGCGAGCAGCAGATAGGCAGGTGAGCGCAGCGCAACGATCAGGGCAAGCAGCAGGATCGTGTTCTGTATTCCGATCCAGCCCGCGCGCATGACGTTATAGGTGATTTCGTCGCGCCAAGGCCGTTCGGGCATATCCGCATAGAGCGCTTGGCCCGGTTGCAGCCCGGCCATCTGTTCCAGCGTTTCGAACAGGAAACCTTCGCGCATGAGGGCGTCCAGGATCCCGGGCAGGCGATCAAGCGTTTGCTGGTCGTTGGCGCGGGAAAAGTCGAAACGCATCACGTTGACCGGCTGCACCAGAGCGGTTTCGCGGACCCGGTCCAGGTAGGTGTTTGTTTCGAACGGGCCGAACGGTGCGGCGAGACTCGCGTGTACTGGCAAGTAGCCCCGTTTCTGCAAGTCCTGCAACTGGCCGAGAACCGCCTTGTCGCCCGGCAACCGCCCGAAGCGGGACGGGTTTTGAACGAACACCGCCCGGTAGCCGTATTGATGCGCCAAATAGTGCTGCGTGATGTTGTTTCTCACCCGGTTCGAAGTGATTGATAGCAGGTTTTGCGACGGGCGCGGTGCGATCTGTGTCCCGATCATGTGCCCGGCCTTGATTAGCTGGGGGATCGAGGCCGAATGATCCAGCACGTCCTGGGTCGAGAGAAAGAATGTCGCTTTGAGGTTCCGGGTGTCGAGCAGGTCCAGCAATTCCCGGATCGCGCGGGCGGAGCCGAGGTTCTGAAAGGTCAGGGCCAGCCGGGCAGCGTTGCCGTCTGCGCCGAAAAAACCGATCCGGTGCGGCTGGGGTACGTCCTGATAGGTTTGTGACACGATGCGGTCGGAGGACAGCGTCACGGCCCGCTGGCCCGGCGCGGCCGCGGCGATGATGTTTGAAAACGGACCGGAGCCTTCGACCACGGCATGATCTGCCAGAGAAATGGCGGTCGCGATCGCCGATTGCACATCAGCGTCGGCGCCGGTCGGTTGCAGCAATGGCCAGACCGCGGGATCTTCATATCCAATCGGCCAGAGCACGACCGGCGCCCCGGGAACAATCTGGTGGGCATTGTGAATGGCAGCCGCGTCCGACAGCCAGACCTGGTTGATCCGTCGGTTGGAATCGAGATAGCGGATCGCCGTGTTGCCGGGATCGGCGCTGAAGCCCGATCCGCCGCCATGAAGATGTGTGCGCAGCATCGCTTCGGCGAAGGTCACGCGCTCGGGCAGGCGCGACCCGCTTGCCCATGCTTCGCCGAACGTGGCGTAGGCGATCGACAGGCTGTCCGGGCGGATCTGATCCTGGACGCGGGGCAGGCTGGTTTCAAGCCACGCCTGCGGTGCAATCGGTTCCGACGGCGCGATCGGCGCGCGGAAGCCGAGCGCGACCGCATGATCGACCAGATCCATCAGGTCCCTTGCTGCCCAGAACCCGGCTTCGGCCCGCCCGATCAGGCAGCTCTGCAGGCCCTCCGGGGCAAGCTTCGCGCGCATCGCCCGGATAACCGGCGCAAGGCTTTCGGCGGGGAAATCGGAATGGTTGGACAGGTCGAGGCAAAGCCCGCCATCCACGTTCGTCAGTGAGAGGGTTTCGAGATCGGTGAAAAAACGGCCCGACGGTGCCTCAGGGTCAAGCGTGCGGGCAAGCGCTTCCGTTGTCGCGCCAGTGGCCGGTGTCATGACAGGAAAGGCGGCTGGCCGGTTGCGGCTTTTCCAGCCGGAGGCAAAATCGGCAAGCGGGAAATCAACTGCGTTTTCGCCCAAGGCCCGGATCGCACCGTCCGGCAGGGCGAGCGAAAACGCCTGGTAGAGCACGTGGTCCAAATCGCTGCAATGCGCGCGCAGTCCCGACAGGGCGGTGGCATCGCCATAGGGGACATAGCCGGATATGCCGCTGGCGGCGCGGAACGCACCGAGTATGCCCTGGCTGCAATCGGTGTCCTCGGTTTCTTTCATGACCACGTCAGTGATGTCGCGCGCGTCCTGCGCAACCGTTTCCACAGGCCGGCCCGGTGCGTTCAGTGCAGAGAGAGGGGCGAGGTTATGGACGCGGTAGGCGTATTCGCCGAACCAGGCCGCGGTCAGTCCGAATATCAGGAAGATAGCCCCGAAAACATATTTGAACCGGCGGCCTGATGGATCGGCGAAGATTTGGCGCAATTCGCCGGATTGGGGTCCCTCTTTATCGGGCAAGAGGATTTTCCGGCTGCATGATCAGAAGGTGATTTGCGGAAACATGCCTGAGCGGCATACTGCTTCTCTCCCAAAATGTTTTCAGCTATGTACAAAAGAAAGAGCAATCTGCAGAATTGCAAGCTCTACAGATGGAAAGGAGCGGCATGTTACTCTCCCGGCGGATGGTGCTGAAGGGCGGAACGGCCCTTTCAATGACGCTTGCTGCGGGGGTGGGGTATTCCGACGAGGTCAAGGTCAAGACCGTGTTCCTGCTGCTGGATGGGATTGACCCGGAAATGCCGCCCGACCTGGCCGAGCAGATGCTGGAGCGCTTTTTCAGCCGCGGAATCCCGGTCGGGATCATTCTGCAAGGCTTCTCCGATGCCGACACCGACAGCGAAGCCGCGGAGGGCCAAGCGCCCCTCCTGCGCCGGTTGGGGCAGGTCGCGGCGCGTGAACCCGGGCTGCTGGAACTGGTGCCGGCTTTCGACGCGACCGATGACCGGGAACGGTATTTCCAGCTGCGGCAAGCCTCGGAATTGCGCCACTGGATGGCCCGCTCCCCCCTGGGTGGCGTCCTGGGGGAACGTATCGCCACCGTGGTATCGGTCATTGATCGGAATCCCGAAAACACGATCGATCCCTACGCGTTCCGGGCCGCGGGGTTCCGGGTCCGGATACGGCCCGGGGTTCCGACCGATATCGGCGATCCTATCTCGCGCGTCGAGCCGATGGATTGGGGGTTGCTGGAGATAGATGGCGGCCTTCATGCTGGCATCCTGGAGGCGCCGGTGCCGGTTTTGGAGCTGGCGCTTTCATCGGACAGCGATCAGTTGCTGACACTGAGCTTGCCGGGGGCGGAAACGGCATCGGACGACAGTATCCTGGCCGCAAGCGAAGCCTGGGCCGATGCGCTGCAATCGGCGATCTGGGACGGCAGGATGTTCTTTACACGCCCCTCCGACCACTTGTTGCAGGGCAATCCCGGTGCATCGAAATATGTCGCCCTGCTTCTGGATTACCGCGACGGGGCGGATGAGGGAATGACGGCCTTTGCCCGCGAACTGGAGGCGGCCGGTTTTCCCTATTCCGTTCTTCGCCCATCTTCCGACTTTGACGGCGACATGGGGGCAGCGGATGTCTGTTATGACGGCCAGGGCTTGGTGCAGGTGCCCGGCATTGCCGGCCCCGCCTGTGTCGTCGTGCAAGAAAGCATTCCGGCAGGCGGTCATGACGTGACCGAAATACTGCTTCAGCCACCGGGAACGGCTCACGCCTGGACCGGGTTGCGCGAAGACTGCCGGTTTCAGATCGCCTTGCCCGACCGCTTGGCCGGACCGATGTCGCAACGCTATGCCGACGACCCGCTGACCGATACCGTCGAACTGATCCCGCCGGCGCTGGTCGCCACGGTTATCCAGCGCAGCGCGGTGATGCAGCTGCTGGAGGAAATCCGTCGCGATGGCCGGGCGCATTTCTATTCGGTGCGCGGCTTCATGGAACAGATCGTCGCGCCCGAACCGGCGCTGCGCCGTGTCTGGTCGCTGCGGCGGCGTGTTGTCACCGATCCCATCCGCACCGGTGCCCTGGACCCGGCCGAGGCGTCGCGGCTGTTGGACGATGCCCAGCTGGCCTGGAGATATATCGAGAAATATACCAATGAAACGACCGGGATTTGCGTCGGTACCGCGTCGCTTGAAAGTTTCGATCCCAATGTCACCTTCTGGGATGTCGGCAGCCTTCTTTTCGGCATCGATGCCGCCAGCCGTCTGGGCCTGATCGCGCAGGACGAGGCGAAGGAGAGGATCGGGCGGGTCCTCGACAATCTGCCGGTCGTGATCATTGATGGCTCACCGCTGCCTCCGGCGCTTTTCAGTTCAGCCACCGCCTTCGCGGCGCGGACGGCGTATGATGCCTGTGACACGGGCCGCTTTCTTCTTGCTCTTGAGGCGGTGGTGAAATCCGGCCTGGTAGAAATGGAACGGGCACTTTCCGTCATGGAACGGTGGGATCTGCCGGCGACGATCCGGGACAGGCATGTCTTCGACTTCAGCGGGGGGCAGTGGGTCGACGCAACGATTTCGCATTGCACGCCCTACACCAGCCGGGGATTTTCCTTCTGGGGGATGGATGTCGAAACGTCTTTGCCACCGATCGGCCCCGATAGTTCGGGGGACGACATGATGCGGTTCCTGCACCAGGCGGCGTTCCTTGGGCAATATGGCGCGGAACCCTCGCTGCTGGCTGCGGTGGAAACGGGGCAGAGTGCCGAGGCCAGATTCCTGTCCGATATCCTGTTCGATGCGCAGCTCAGCTGGTTTGAAACCCGTGGCGAACTGAAGGCGGTTTCGGAAGCGCCGCTCAATTTCTCCCCCTGGTTCATCTATCAGGGCCTGCGGGTTGACCGTTGGGGGGATGCGTCCTGGGTGATCAACACCAAGAGCGAAAGCGCGGAATACGATACCGCGATCTTCGCCGCCAGGGCTTCGCTGATCAGTTCGAAATCGGCATTTCTCTGGGCCGCGACCTATCCGCATGACTATTCCGACAGGTTGCTGAACCTTGTGCGGGAAAAGGCGCGGATCGCCGATCATGGTTTCTCGGTCGGGATCTTTTCCCGCTCGCTCGCGCCGATGACGGGCTACAGTGATCTGAACACCAACGGGATCATCCTGACGGCGATCGCCCATATGCTGGTGCCCCGCCCGGCGGAGTGAATGGGGACTGCGCATGGCGGCGTGGGATCTGCCGCTTCGAAACCGGGCAGCGGGCGCACATGCCGGGAAGAAAACCCGAAAAAGTCGATTCCGGCATGGGCAGAAGTCGATTTCATCATCGACATGGGGTTCATGGCGGTTACTGTTAGGGCTAGCAACAGAGCTAACAGCGACAAAGCGACAAGGAAGCAAAATGCGCTATCATACACCGGCGACATTTGAAGATGCCGCGCAAATAGCGGCGGATTGCGGTGGCGTGACGCGGTTTCTGGCAGGCGGCACGGATGTGCTTGTCCAGATGCGCGCGGGCGCCGTGGTCCCCGATGATCTCATTGATATCAAGCATATCCCGGGTGTGCGGGACATCGTTCAGACAGAAGACGGTGGCTGGCGGATCGGCATCGCCGTTTCGGGTGCCGAACTGGGCGCGCATGAAGGCCTTTGTGCCGACTGGCCCGGCGTGGTCGAAGGCATGGAGCTTGTGGGCTCGACCCAGGTGCAGGGGCGGGCGACGCTGACTGGCAACCTGTGCAACGGATCGCCCGCCGCCGACAGCGTGCCGGGGCTGGTCGCCGCCGGTGCGACGGTGACGGTCACTGGCCCGAATGGCAGCCGCGAGGTTGCGGTGGCCGATATCCCGACCGGACCGGGCAAGACGGTGCTGCAGCCCGGCGAACTGATTTCCGCCATCACCCTGCCGCCGCGCGGCGACCGGGGCGGTGACGCCTATCAGCGTTTCATTCCACGCACCGAAATGGACATCGCCGTTGTCGGCTGCGCGGTGAACCTGCGGCTGGACGGCGACAAGATCGCCGAGGCACGGGTCGTGCTTGGCGCGGTCGCGCCGACCGTGATCGTGGTCCCGGCGGCGGCTGACGCGATCATCGGCACCACGCTGGACGGTGCCGCGCTGGAAGCGCTGGCCGAGGCGGCACAGGCGGCCGCGAATCCGATCACCGATAAACGCGGCACCGCCGCATACCGTACTCATGTCGCGGGCGTGCTGGCCAAGCGCGTCGCGCAACAGGCCTATGCCCGCGCGAAAGGATCCGGGAAATGAGCAAGATTCATGTCTCCACAATCGTGAACGGTGACGCGGTCGAATTCCTCGCCGATCCGCGCGAAACGCTGCTTGACTGTCTGCGCGATCACCTCGGGCTGACTGGCTCCAAGGAAGGCTGCGGCACCGGCGATTGTGGCGCCTGTTCCGTGACCATCGATGGCCGCCTGGTCAGTTCCTGCCTTGTGCTGGGGGTGGAAGCGGCCGGCAAGACCATCGAAACGATCGAAGGCATGGCCGACGGCGCCGAACTTCATCCGCTGCAGCGCAAGTTCATCGAACACGCGGCGCTGCAATGCGGCTTCTGCACCCCGGGGATCCTGGTCGCCGCCAAGGCGCTGCTGGAAGAAAACCCGGACCCGAGCGAAAGCGAAATCCGGTATTGGCTGGCGGGCAACCTGTGCCGCTGCACCGGCTATGACAAGATCGTCCGCGCCGTGATGGACGCGGCGGCGGAAATGCGGGGGGCTGCGTGATGGCGAAAGACACCGTGAACACCGAATACAAGCTGGTCGGCACCCGGCCCAACCGCCCGGACGGGCTCGACAAGGTGACCGGGCGGGCACGCTACGGCGCCGATATGTCGATGCCGGGCATGCTGTGGGGCGCGGTCGTGCGGTCGCCCCATGCCCATGCGAAGATCAAGAAGATCGACGCCAGCAAGGCGCTGGCGCTGGACGGCGTGAAGGCCGTCGTCACCCGCGACGATTTCCCCACCGGGCTGACCGGCGAGGACTGGAACCTGCAGGAAAACAGCATGGCCGGCGAAGTCGCGCTTTATGACGGTCACGCCGTTGCCGCCGTTGCCGCCACCTCGGCGCTGCTTGCCCAGCAAGCGGCGGAGCTGATCGAGGTCGAATACGAGGTCCTGCCGCATGTCATCGATGTCGATGACGCGATCAAGCCCGATGCCCCGGCGATCCGTCCGGGCGCTGCCGACCATTCGGTGTCCGAAGGCTTCCCGCCCAACGTGGTGCGCTATATCGATTACGGCCACGGCGATGTCGAAGCGGGTTTCGAGGCGGCCGACCTGGTGATGGAAAAGACCTATCTCACCGAGGCCACTCACCAGGGCTATATCGAACCGCATGCCTGCGTCGGACAGCTTGGTGCCGACGGCAAGGGTGAAATGTGGGTCTGTACTCAGGGCCATTGGTTCATCCGCTACATGTCCAGCGCGGTTCTGGGTCTGGATGTGGCGCAGTTGCGCGTCACGGCATCGGAAATCGGCGGCGGTTTCGGCGGCAAGACCACGATCTTCATGGAACCGCTGGCGCTGGCGCTGAGCAAGAAATCGGGAGGACGCCCGGTCAAGATCGTCATGTCCCGCGCCGAGGTTCTTCGCGCCACCGGTCCGACCGCGTCGGCCTCGATGGACGTCAAGATCGGCATGACCCGCGATGGCAAGATGACCGCCGGCAAGGCGGTGTTCCGGATGCAGGGCGGCGCCTTCCCCGGCGCGCCGGTGGACATGGCGCTTGATTGTGCCTTTGCCCCCTATGACCTGCCTGCGGTCTATCACGAAGGGTTCGACGTTCTGGCCAACCGGCCGAAAGCGGCGGCCTATCGTGCGCCCGGTTCGCCGATGGCGGCCTTCGCGGTGGAAAGCCTTGTCGATGAGATGTGCCGCGAACTCGGGCTCGACCCGATCGATGTGCGCCTGAAGAACGGCGCGCGCGAAGGCACCAAGGCCAGCTATGGCCCGACCTATAACCGCATCGGTCTGGTCGAAACGCTGGAAGCGGCCAAGGCGCATCCGAACTATTCCGCCCCGCTGGGTCCGAACCAGGGGCGCGGCGTCGCTTCGGGGTTCTGGTTCAACTACAACGGCGACACCGCGGTTTCGATGGCCATCGCCGAAGACGGCACCGCGCAGGTGTCGGTCGGTACCCCGGATATCGGCGGCAGCCGTGCCTCGCTTGCCATGATGGTGGGCGAAACGCTGGGCGTGCCTTATGACAAGGTGCGGGTGAACGTGGTCGAAACCGGTGCGCTTGGCATCAACGAACCGACCCATGGCAGCCGCGCCACCTTCGCCACCGGCAAGGCGGCGGTCGTCGCCACCGAACAGGCCATCGCCGAAATGTGCCGCCGCGCGGCGGCGGAATGGGGCATCGAACCCGAAGCCGTCGAATGGGTTGACGGATCGGCGCAGCCGGCCGGACCCAATGCCGGGAAATTCCCGCCGATGACCATCGCCGAAATTGCCGGCAAGATGAGCACCACCGGCGGCCCGATCGCGGGGCATTACGAAGGCTTCCCCGACGGTGTCGGCGTCAGCTTCGGCACCCATGTCGTCGATGTCGAGGTCGATCCGGACACCGGCAAGACCACGGTGCTGCGTTACCTGGTGGTTCAGGATGCGGGCCGAGCGATCCACCCTGCCTATGTCGAAGGCCAATATCAGGGCGGCGCGGTGCAGGGCGTCGGCTGGGCGCTGAACGAGGAATATGTCTACGGCGACGACGGGCGGCTGCAAAACGCCACCTTCCTCGATTACCGGGTGCCGGTCGCATCGGACCTGCCGATGATCGACACGGTGATCGTGGAAGTGCCCAATCCCGGCCATCCCTATGGCGTGCGCGGGGTCGGTGAAACCGGCATCGCACCGCCGCTTCCGGCCATTGCCAACGCAGTCGCCGCGGCGTCCGGCCAGCGGCTGCGTCACCTGCCGATGACACCGCCCAAGGTCCTGGCGGCGATCCAGGCGGGGCAGGATGGTTGAAATCAACCTCTGGTCCGGCCTGCGCCGGTTCACCGACGGTGAGCTGGCGATCGAGGTCGAGGCCACGACCATCGGTGAAGCCCTGGATGCCTTGATTGCCAAGCATCCGGGGCTTGCCCCGGTGATCGAAGCGGGGATCTCGGTGGCGGTGGATGGTGAAATCACCACCGCGGGCCGCAACATCCCGCTGCGGCCCGACAGTGAAGTCTATCTCATGCGTCGATTGAAAGGCGGCTGAAGCCGTTTCGCGGCCTCAGCCCCTGTTCGGCTGCGGCGGCGATGCGAAGGATCGCGAAATGCTGCCGTTGGCCTGCATTTCCGCTTCGCGCGCCGCAATCGCCCGGTCCAGTTCCGTCCTGTCGGGGCAGCCCGAGAAATTTTCGGGCGTGGCGAATTCTCCGGCGAACAGCAGGTAGCGTTCGCCGGCGACATCCATCAATCGTGACAATTCGGCCAGTGGATCGGCGTGATCGTCGATCCGCAGGTCTAGCCACGGGTAATCCTGCGCGTGGTGAATGCGCAGCGCGGCAGACTGGCGGCCGCGCTTGTCGCCGCCGGCGGCTTCCCCGGCCAGCATCGCGGCAAGCAGGCGTTGTTCGAAGGGCAGGTCGGGATTGTCCAGGTAACAGGCCAGCGTGTCCTCGACGACCTCGGGACCCGTCAGCATGTTGCCGGCCACCGAAACGCCATCGGCGCCCCGGTGCCCGGCCCAGTCGATGCAATCGGCGCCGGTATGCGCGGCGACCCGGTTGGCCCTGTCGATCATATGCGCCTGCCGCTGCGCCTGTCCGGCATCGCGGGCGACGAAATCGTCCAGAACCTGTTGCGCGCTTTCGCCCTCCTGCAGTCGCCGCGATCCCTCGACCCCCCAAAGCGGGTTGATGAAGGCCTGTGTGGCGACGGCGGCATCTGGGTGGATATGCGGCACCAATGCGCCGACCGCGAAGAAACGGCTGGCCACGGCGATGCCGAGATGGCCGGTTGCGGGATCGCGGGCGACGATGGAATAGGTCATGCGCTTTCCCCGTTACCGGCCGACCGCATAGGCCTGCATCAGGCGCGGCGTGGCGGCGGCGCGCAGCAACCCGTCGGCGTCGCGCGCGGCGGCGGTCAGCCGGCCGATCGCCCAGGGATCGGAAACCTCGATATCGTGGCCGCGCGCGCGCAGATCCGCGATGGTTTCCGGGCCCGCCGAGGGTTCGATCATCATCCGGCCCGGGATGGACAGGCGTGGATAGAAGGATCCGGTGAAATGCTGCGAATGGAACAGCGGGGCGTCGATGACCTCCTGCATGTTCTGCCGACCGTGCACCAGGCGCAGGAAGAAGATCAGCTGCCACTGGTCCTGCTGGTCGCCGCCGGGCGTGCCGAAGGCCATGTGCGGCTTGCCGTCCTTCAGCGCCAGCGACGGCGTCAGCGTGGTGCGGGGGCGGCGGCCCGGGGCAAGGCTGGTCGGCAGGCCTTCGTCGAGCCAGAACATCTGCGCCCGGGAGTTGAGCGCAAAGCCGAGGCCAGGGATGATCGGCGAGGATTGCAGCCAGCCGCCCGAGGGCGTGGCCGCAACCATGTTGCCCCAGCGGTCGATCACGTCGATATGCACCGTGTCGCCGCGCCGGTTGGCAAGATGCGCCATCGTCGGTTCGCCCGCATCGGCGCCCACCGCGACCTTCGCCGCGCCACTGGCCCGGTCGATTGCCGCCTGCGCCAGGTGTTCCAGCCCCTTGATCACGCCCGGACGCTGTTCCAGCGACGCGGTTTCGCCGATCAAGGCGGCGCGCTTGGCGGCATAGTCATCCGACAGCAGTTTCTGCATCGGGATGTCGGAAAAATCCGGGTCGCCGTAATAGGCTTCGCGGTCGGCATAGGACAGTTTCATCGCCTCGATCACGGTATGGATGAAATCCGCGCCCATCAGATCCATGTCGGCGATGCCGGCCTGTTTCAGCAGCTGCAGGTTCTGCAGCAGCACCGGGCCTTGCCCCCACGGACCGGTTTTGCAGACGGTCCAGTCGCCGTAATCCAGCGTCAGCGGGTCTTCCCACCGGGCGCTCCAGCCGGCCATGTCATCACCGGTCAGCACACCCTTGCGCCGTTCGCCGGTGCCGTCCATCACGCAGGCGTCTTTCAAATAGCTGTCGATCGCCTCGGCGATGAAGCCGCGGTAGAAACAATCGCGCGCCTTGTCGATCTGCGCCTCGCGGCCCTGCGTGCTTTCGGCCTCGCTCAGCAGGCGGTCCCAGGTGTCGGCCAGCGCCGGATTGCGGAACAGTTCCCCGGTCGCCGGTGCCTTGCCGCCGGGCATCCATGTCGCGGCGGATGTCGGCCATTCCTTGGTGAACAGCTCTTCCAGACTGCCGATGGCAAGCGACACGCGTTCCAGCACCGGGTGGCCGCTGCGGGCATAGAAGATCGCCGGTTCCAGGACCTCGCGCAGCGTCATCGTGCCCTGATCGCGCAGCATCAGCATCCAGCCGTCGAAGGCGCCGGGGATCACCGTGGCCAGCAGCCCCGAACCGGGAACCAGTTCCAGGCCCTCGTCGCGATACTTGGCGATCGTGGCGCCCTGCGGCGCGCTGCCTTGGCCGCACAGAACCTGAACCTTGTCGTCCTTTGCCGAATAGGTGAGGGCGGGGAATTCGCCGCCCGGTCCGTTCAGGTGCGGTTCCACCACCTGCAGCACGAAGCCCATCGCGACGGCGGCATCGAAGGCGTTGCCGCCCTTTTCAAGAATGCCGAAACCGACCGAGGAGGCGATCCAGTGGGTCGATGCCGCGACACCGAAAGTGCCGGTGATTTCGGGGCGGGTTGTGAATATTGCCACGCGTGTCTCCCGTGTTTTCGTTCGTGATGAATTTCGTTTTCTATTTTCTCAGGTTGCTGAAGACCGAAGGCCCCACCGCGTGGTAGAGCGACGGGGTCCAGCGTTCCAGAACATGCGCCAGATGCGCCGAGGTGGCCCGTTCCGCAGCGTCCGGATCGCCGCCCGTCAGCTTTTCCAGCAGCCCGCGGTGTTCGGCATCGACTCCGGCTTCCTGAAAGAATTCCCGCGGCACCTCGACGCTGCCGAGGGTGAAGCGGTGGATATGCAGCGCACAGCGCTGCAGCAGCGGCGACAGCAGGTCCATCCCGGCAGCCGTCGCCAGCCCGCAATGGAAGGCGCGGTCCAGTTCGCTGCCACGATAGAGGTCGTCCTGACGGTGCGCTTCGGCCATCTGTTCGATCAGATCGTCCAGTGCCGGGCGGTGACGGGAAATGTCGGAAGTGGCGATTTTTCGGGCGACGCCGCGCTCAATAGATAGGCGAATGCGCACCATTTCGACCGCTTCGTCGAGGCTGGTCTCGGTCACGCGGGTCCCCTGGTAACCGGAACGCCGCACCAAACCATCATCATCGAGGCGAAGAAGGGCCTCGCGAATCGTCCCCTGGCTGCATCCGAACCGGCCAGCCAGCTCCTGCTCCAGCAACTGGGAATCAGGGGGCATTTGCCGAAACAAAATCGACTTCTTAAGGGCCGCGTAGACCATATCTGACTTTTTTCCGCTCACTTTCGGCAGATCGATCATCAGTTCAGCGAAAGAGTGCTTGGCGGGGGTTGACATGAATTTTTCCTTACTCGTAGTCTCAATATCAATAATGATAACTGGGCAGATTGTCCAGAATAGAGAATGGAAAGCTGTAAAGAAAATGACGCTTCTTCGCGTTGAAAATCTGGCGATCGACGTGGCGCGCGATGGCGGTTCCTGCCGTCTGGTGCACGATGCCCATTTCACGGTCGACCGCGGCGAAACCGTCGCCATCGTGGGCGAATCCGGTTCGGGCAAATCGCTGACCGCGCTGGCGGTGATGGGGTTGCTGGGCGAGGGGCTGTCGGTATCCGGCGGTCACATCCTGTTCGAGGGCGAGGACCTGACACGGATCTCGCCGCGCGCTCACAACGATCTGCGCGGCAACGGCATCGCGATGATCTTTCAGGAACCGATGACCTCGCTGAACCCGGTGCGGTCGATCGAACACCAGCTGACCGAGGGAATGCGCCTGAAGATGGGGCTGAACCGCAAGGCGGCGCGTGCCAGGGCGCTGGACCTGCTGAACGAGGTCGGGATCTCGGACCCCGAAAGGCGGCTGAAACAGTACCCGCACCAGCTGTCGGGCGGCATGCGCCAGCGCGTGATGATCGCCATCGCACTGTCCTGCGAACCGCGGCTGATCCTGGCGGACGAACCCACCACCGCGCTGGACGTGACGATCCAGGCGCAGATCCTGGCGCTGACGTCGCGGCTGTGCCGCGATCACGGGGTCGGGCTGGTGCTGATCACCCACAACCTCGGCATCGTCGCGCGCCACGCGCAGAACGTGGCGGTGATGTATGGCGGACGGGTGGTCGAACGGGCCACCGCGCGCCAGCTCTACCGCGAACCGCGCCATCCCTATACGCAGGGGCTTCTGGCTTCGGTGCCGCGGCTGGATCTGCCGCGCGACACGCCGCTGCAGCCGGTGCCGGGCGCGCCGCCGGACCCGACCGTGGCCTTGCCGGGCTGCCGGTTCCACCCGCGCTGCCCCAAGGCGACCGACGTCTGTTCCGAACGGGTACCGGAATTCACCATTTCCGAAGGGCACGAGGTCGCCTGCTGGAATGCCGGCGAAACGGTCCCGACCAAGAAGGGGGCGGCGGCATGAGTGATGCAAGACCCTTGCTGGAGGTGGAAAACCTCCATGTCGATTTCCCGATCCGCCGGGGGCTGCTGCAGCGCACCGTCGGTGTCGTCCGCGCGGTCGGCGGCGTGTCTTTCTCGATCCCGCGCGGCACGTCTTTCGGGCTGGTCGGCGAATCCGGTTGCGGCAAGACCACCGTCGCCCGCGCCGTGCTGCAACTGGTCGAGGCAAGCGCCGGTTCGATCCGCTTCGACGGCGAAGATATCGCCCGCATGGATGCGCCGGCGCTGCAGCGGTTCCGCGGCCGGGTGCAAGCGGTGTTCCAGGATCCGTTCTCGTCGCTGAACCCGCGCATGAGCACCGGGCGGATCATTTCCGAACCGCTGCGGGTGCACCGGCTGAGGCCCGAAAGCGAAATCAAGGCCGAGGTCGCGCGGCTTCTGGATATCTGCGGGTTGCCGTCGCGGTTCGCGGATCTCTACCCGCATGAAATGTCGGGCGGCCAGCGTCAGCGCGTCGGCATCGCCCGGGCGCTGGCGATGAGCCCGGAACTGATCGTCTGTGACGAAGCCGTTTCGGCGCTCGACGTGTCGATCCAGGCGCAGATCATCAACCTGCTGGAAGACCTGCAGAAGGAACTGGGGCTGACCTACCTGTTCATCGGTCACGACCTGTCGGTGGTGCGCCATATCTGTGATCAGGTCGGGGTGATGTATCTGGGCCGGATGGTGGAAAACGCGGCGTCCGACCCGCTGTTCGCCGATCCCCGCCATCCCTATACGCGGGCGCTGATCGACGCGGTGCCCAATCCCGATCCGGATTACGAAAGCGGCCGCGAGATCGTGCCGCTGGAAGGCGAGGTGCCAAGCCCCGCCGACCCGCCTTCGGGCTGTTTCTTCCATCCGCGCTGCCCGCTTGCGACCAACCAATGCAAAAACGAGGTGCCGCGCCTCGACCCCGTCGAACCGGGGCATTTCGCGGCCTGCTGGGAAACGGGGGCGCCCGTTCCGGCAACCTGAAATCCGCTCATCAAACAAAACCAACAGGGAAAAGAAGATGACCAAAGATCAAGACTTCACTGACGAGATGCGGAAATTGTGGGATGACGCCCATGATTTCGACCCCCGCGACCCGATGGTCGGGCTGACCGGAAAGGAGATGTCGGGTCCGAAACTGTCGCGCCGCGCCACGCTGCGCTTGCTGGCCGCCGGCGGATTGCTGACCGCCGCGCACCTGACACCGGGCTTTTCCGGCATGGCGCGCGCCGAGGGCAAGAGCGGCGGCACCCTGAACTGCGGCTGGGCCGGCGTTGCCGAAATCCAGACGCTCGACCCGGCCCAGATCGGTCAGGTTCTGCAGTTCCAGATCGCCTCGAACGTGCTGTCGGGGCTGATGCATATCGATTCCTCGCTGGTGGCGCAGGGCGATCTGGCCGAAACTTGGACCGTGTCGGATGACGGGCTGGAATATACGTTCAAGCTGCGCGAAGGCGTGACCTTCCACAACGGCGATCCGTTCAGCGCGGACGACGTGATGTTCACCTATGAACGTTCGTCGAACCCGGAACTGTCGATCCATTCCAAGAACCTTTCCAACGTCGAAAGGCTGGAAAAGCTGGGCGACTACGAGGTGAAATTCACGCTGAAGAAACCGCAGGCCTCGTTCCTGACCAAGACGCTGGAACGCGCATCGGGCCGTGCCATGACCATCGTCTGCAAGGGCGCTCTGGAATCCATGGGCGACGCGCAATACGGTCTGACCCCGGTCGGCACCGGCCCGTTCAAGGTGACAGAACACGTTCTGGGGCAGGGCGTGGTGCTGGAAAAATTCGCTGACTATTACGACCCCGAGCGTCCCAAGCTTGACAAGGTGATCATCAAGCCGATCGACGGTGTCGAACCGCTGGCGGCCGCGATGGAAGCGGGCGACATCCAGTATATCGGTGGCAACCCGCTGGCGGCGCAGCTGATCGACCGGTTCAAGGCCAATCCCGATCTGATCGTCGATATCAAGCCGGCACCGGGTTTCCAGTCTGTCTGGATGAACCCGTGGCGCGAACCGATGAAGGTCACCGATTTCGACAAGCCGATGGACGAGCTGATGAAGGACAAGGGCTTCATGGTCCGCCTGGCGCTGGCCAAGGCGCTGGACCGCGAAACCTATGTCAAGGCGGCGCATTTCGGTTATGCCGAACCGGGCTACGGCACCATCAACCCGGCGATGGCCTACTACTATGACGATGGCATCGCGGATAAATCGGCGCAGGCTTTCGACCCCGAAGGCGCGCGCGAACTGATGGCCGCCGCAGGTTACCCGGGCGGCAAGGGTTTCCCCGAACTGGAAATGATCACTACCCCGTCGCAGAAACGCAACGGCCTGGTCCTGGCCAACATCTACAAGCAGGTGCTGGGCATCACCATCAAGATCGTTCCCAAGGAATTCTCGGTCGGTATCCAGGACTTCAACAACTGCGAATTCGACCTGCGCCTTGGCGGGTCGGGCGGCGACTATGACCCCGATGACGGTGTCGTCGACTGGATGAAGACCACGTCGAAGTTCAACGGCCGCACCCGCGATACCGAAAAATATCCCTTTGGCTATTTCAGCAACGCCGAGGCCGATGCGCTGATCGACGAACAGTCGGTGACCGCCGATCTGGAGAAGCGCAAGGCGCTGGTACAGAAGGCCAACCAGATCACCTCGGACCGGGTGGCCTGCGGCTTCCTCTACCACCCCGTCGACGTTCAGGCGCGCCACAAGTCGGTGAATTTCCCGGACGAAAGCCGGATCCCCGGCCTGCACGACCTCGATCGCGTGACGCTGAGCTAAGGCCAAACCAATCCTGCCGGGGCCCCGAAACCGCCCCGGCAGGGCAATTTTCCTGAAAGGACTGCTTCAGTGGCAAGCTACATGCTTCGCAGGTTGATCGGGTCCGTCATCGTCATGTGGGCGGTGGCGACGCTGGTCTTCTTCATGCTGCGCCTGGTGCCCGGAGACCCGATCGCCGCGATGCTTGCGGATGCGGGCGGACCCGACGAAATCGAGATGATGAAGCGCAAGCTGGGGCTCGATCGCTCGGTCTTCGTGCAATACGCGATCTGGTTCAAGAACATGCTGCAGGGGGATCTGGGCAACTCGATCTATGGCAGCCGCGTCGCGGTGACCAGCGTGCTGTCGGAAGCGATCCCGCGCACCCTGTCGCTGTCGCTTCTGGCCTTTGTCATCGCCCTTGTCATCGCCATCCCCGCGGGTATCCTGTCGGCAACTCGGCGTAACACGATGACCGATACCACCGTGTCGCTGTTCGCCTTCCTTGGGCTGTCGATGCCCGATTTCTGGCTTGCGATCCTGCTGATTATCGTCTTCGCGGCCAACCTGCATTGGCTGCCCGCGATCGGCTATGTGCCCCTGTCCGAAGGGGTCTGGCCGTGGTTCGAACACCTGATCCTGCCTGCCATCGCAATCGGCACCGCCTTTTCCGCCATCATCGCACGGATGATCCGGTCTTCGCTGCTGGAAGTGCTGAAATCCGATTACATGCGCACCGCCCGCGCCAAGGGGCTGACGCCGTGGATGGTGATGTTCGGCCATGCTCTGCCCAACGCGATGATCCCGGTGATCACGGTGATCGGGATCGCCTTCGCGCTGCTGATCTCGGGCGCGGTGGTGGTCGAAAACGTCTTCGCCATCAAGGGGCTGGGCCGGGTGCTGATCGAAGGCATCCTGAACCGCGATTACCCGGTGGTGCAGGGCGCCGTGCTGGTGGTGTCCGCCATCTTCGTCTTTTCCAACCTCATCGTCGATCTGCTTTACGGCGTGATCGACCCCAGAATCCGGCTGAACTGATGACCGACACGACACAAGTTTTGGATATGGGCCCCGCCGCGCGCCGCTCGCGCTTCGTTGCCACGCTGGTTCAGGATCGCAAGGCGCAGGTCGGGCTTCTGGTGCTGCTGCTGTTCGTGATCGGCGCCATTTTCGCGCCGCTGCTGTCGCCCTATGATCCCAACGCGATGACGCTGGACATGATGTCCGGCCTGTCCTGGTCGCATCCGCTGGGCACTGACGATCTGGGCCGCGACCTGCTCAGCCGGATCCTGCACGGAACCCGGGTGTCGCTGTTCATCGGCGTGTCCACCGTCGGCATCGCGCTGGCGATCGGCATCGTGCTGGGGCTGGTCGCGGGATATTTCGGCGGTTGGCTCGATTTCGTGATCATGCGCTATATCGACCTGCAATGGGCGTTCCCGAATTTCATCATCGCGGTCTACCTTGTCGCCGTTTTCGGCACCGGGCTGCTGAATGTGATCGTGGCGCTGTCGTTGGCCTTCGTCGACGATTTCGCCCGCGTGGCGCGGTCGATGACCCTGTCGCTGCGCGAGGAACAATATGTCGATGCCGCGCGCACGCTGGGCTTTTCCAAGGCGCGCACCCTGTTCATCCACATCCTGCCCAACGCGGTGGCGCCGATCATCGTGCAGGCCACCGTCAGCGTGTCCTATGCGATCCTTGGCGAGGCGAGCCTGTCCTTCCTCGGCCTCGGCGTCGATGCCTATACGCCCACCTGGGGGCTGATCCTGGCCGATGGGCGCGGCTTCATCACCCAGGCCTGGTGGCTGGGCGTGTTCCCGGGGCTGGCGATCATGCTGGTGGTGCTGGCGATCAACTTCGTCGGCGACTGGCTGCGCGATGCGCTGGACGTGCGTCAGGCAGTGGACGGCTGAATATCGTGGCGGCGGGCTACCTGCCGCCACAAGTCCAACACGGACCGGGGCAGGGCCACTGCCAGGGGGATCATGGAAAAGCGCAGCATCACTGAAACCGACATCGAAGCGGCCGAACGGCTGATCGGCATTGCCTATACCGCCCGCGAACGGGCGCAGATGATCGGCAATATCGACGGCCAGATCGACATGGCGGTGACCCGACGCAGTGTCGATCTGGGCAATGCCACGCCGATGGCGCTGCGCTTCGATCCCCGTTTGCCCGGCTTCGAGATGCCGACCGCAAGCGGGGTGCAGGTGCCACGCCCCGGCACGCCCGTTCCCGACAATGACGAAGACATCGCCTTCGCAACCCTGCCCGAACTGTCCGAATGGATCGCAACCGGCGCGCTCAGCAGCCGGCGGCTGACCGAAATCTATCTTGCCCGGATCGAACGCCATAACCCGCGCCTGTTCTGTTTCGCCAAGGTGATGCCAGCGGCCGCGCTGGCCGAGGCCGACGCGATGGATGCGCTGACAGCCGAGGGGATTTCGCGCGGCCCGCTGCATGGCATTCCCTACGGGGTGAAGGACCTGTTCGATACAAAGGGCGTCGCCACCGGATGGGGCGCCGAACCCTATCAGGGCCGTGTGCCCGATGCCGATGCGCGGGTGGTGGAGCTGCTGCGCGCGGCCGGGGCGGTGCTGCTGGGCAAAACGACGCTGGGGGCGCTGGCCTATGGCGATATCTGGTATGGCGGCCGCACCCGCAATCCGTGGAATGCCGAGGAAGGATCGTCGGGGTCGAGCGCCGGGTCCGCTTCGGCCACCGCGGCCGGGCTGTGCGCCTTCGCCATCGGCACCGAAACGCTGGGCTCGATCACCTCGCCCAGCCAGCGCTGCGGCACCACCGGGCTGCGCCCGACCTTCGGCCGGGTCAGCCGCTCGGGCGGCATGGCGCTGTGCTGGTCGCTCGACAAGGTCGGGCCGATCTGCCGGGGCGTGGCCGATACCGCATTGGTGCTCGACGCGATCAACGGTGGCGACATGGCCGACCGCGGCTCGATCGCCGCCCCCTTTGCCTTTGACGCAGGCAAGGGGATCGAGGGGCTGAAACTGGGCTACCTGCCCGACGCCTTCGGCGAAGGCGCGACCGATATCGACCGCGCGGCGCTGGCGGCGGCGCGCGATCTGGGCATCGAACTGGTCGGGGTATCGCTGCCCGATCTGCCCTATGGCGCGCTGATGAACACGCTTTATGCCGAAGCGGCGGCGGCCTTCGAGGAACTGACCCGGAAGGATCTCGACGATAGCCTGACACGGCAGGACGATCTGGCCTGGCCCAACAGTTTCCGCAAGGCATGGTTCCTGTCGGCGGTCGATCACGTGCAGCTGGATCGGCTGCGCTTCAGGGTGATGCAGGCGCTGGACGGGCTGTTTTGCGAGGTCGACGCGCTGATCGGCCCGTTCATGACCGGCCCGATGCTGGTGGCATCGAACTTCACCGGCCATCCCTGCCTGCACCTGCGCGTCGGATTCGACCATCTGGGTACCCGCGGGCTCAGCGCGCTCGGCAGCGGCGCGCTGGTGGCGCCAAGCACGGACGAGGACGGTGAACGCCACCGGGTGCCGCAGGGCATTTCGCTGTGGGGGCGGCTGTTCGACGAGGGCACGATCCTGTCGCTGGGGCTGGCGCTGGAACGGAAACTGGGCGTCGCGGCGCAGCGCCCCGATCTTTCCTGATCCGCCGCGAAACCGGTTTGACGGCAACGTGCCGTCCTGCAATGAAAAAACACCGACCCATACGAAGCAACTGAAACGGCGGCGCCCGCATGACACATCACCTGAAAGCCAGCCCCGAAACCTGTGCCTGGGGCTATTTCGACGCCACGCTCGACCCGGCGCTGGAAATCGAAAGCGGCGAGATCGTTACCATCGACACCGTTTCGGGCAGCCCCGAACATGTGGCGCTGCTGGACGAAAGCTTCCACATCCCGCCCGAACTGCACGACATTCACGCGCGGTCGCACCGGATGTTGCCGGGTCATATCCTGACCGGTTCCGTGGCGGTGAAGGGGGCGAAACGGGGGCAGGTGCTGCAGGTCGATATCCTTGACGTCACGCCGCGCCAGAACTGGGGCTGGAACATCATCCGGCCGCTGGCCGGCACGCTGCCCGACGATTTCCAGACCGGCCGCACCACGATCATCCCGATGGACCTGGACGCGAACACCGCCATCCTGTCCTGGGGGGCGGAGCTGCCGCTGAAACCTTTCTTCGGGGTGATGGGCGTGGCGCCGCCGTCGAACTGGGGCCGGATCTCGACGATCCAGCCGCGCGCGCATGGCGGCAATATCGACAATAAGGAACTGGTGGCCGGCACCACGCTTTTCCTGCCGGTCTTTGCCGGGGGGGCGCTGTTTTCCTGCGGCGACGGTCACGGCGCGCAGGGCGATGGCGAAGTCAACGTCACCGCCATCGAAACCGCGCTGCAGGGCCGTTTCCGCCTGACCGTGCGCGATGACATGGAGCTGGCCTTCCCGCGCGCGCAGACACCGACGCACCTGATCAGCATGGGCATGCACGAAGATCTGGACCGTTGCGCCGAAATGGCGCTGCGCGACATGATCGGCTGGATCGTTGAGCGCACCGGTCTGAGCCGGGAAGACGCCTATATGCTGTGTTCGCTGGCGGGCGATCTGCGTATCACCCAGACGGTGAACGGCAACAAGGGCGTGCATATGATGATGGAAACTGCTTTGCTGCAGGCGTGAACGGAAGAAGGAAGGCGAACATGGCCGTGAAGACTGCAATCATCGGGCTGGGCATCATGGGGCAGAGGATGCTCGAACACATGCAGCGCCACCCGGGATACGCCCCGGTCGCTCTGTGGGATCCGAATGAAGGTGCCTGCGCGGCCGCGCTGAAACTGGCCCCCGGAGCGGAAATCGCGGCCAGCGCCGAAGCGGCGATCGCGGCGGCGGATCTGGTTTACCTTGCCTGCCCTCCGGCGCCGCGCAAGGCCTATGCGCTGGCCGCCGCCGAAGCGGGCAAGGCGGTGTTCCTGGAAAAACCGCTTGGTGTCGATGTCGCCGAAAGCGAAGACCTGGTCGCCCGGCTGAAAGCCTTTGGCGTGCCCGCGGCGGTCAATTTCACCCAGGCTGCGGGCGATGCGATGACCGACGTGTCGGCGGCGGCGAAAAGCGGCGGGCTGGGTGACCTGGAAGGCGCCGACATCGTGGTGACCTACGGCGCCTGGCCGCGCGCCTGGCAGAAGGCGGCCGATTGGCTGCGTTTCCGCGACGAAGGCGGCATGACGCGCGAGGTGATCTCGCATTTCCTGTTCTTTTCCGAACGCATCCTCGGGCCGCTGTCGCTGGTCTGGGCGCGGCCGTCCTACCCGGCGGACCCGGCGCTGTGCGAAACCCACCTGCTGGCGCGGCTGGAAAATGCCGAAGGCCGCCCTGTCACCATCATGGCAAGCGTCGGCGGCGCCCAGCCCGACCGGCAGGAACTGACCATCAAGGGCACCAAGGTCAGCCGCCGCATCACCGATTTCTACGTCGACGCGGCCTCAGACGGCGGCGAATATGTCGAGGTTCGCGAACGCCCCAAAGATCCCCGCGCGGCCAGCCTGAAGGCGCAGCTCGATGACCTGCTGCTGTGCATCGACGGCAAACCCAACCGGCTTGCCACCCCGGAAGAGGCGCTGCGGGTGCAGAAGCTGGTCGAGGCGATGCTGGCGGGGCGGGGCTGAGCTGAGCCCTATTCCGAACCGTCCTTCTGCAGCGCGCCGTTCTGCCAGGTGCCGCTGGCTTCCTGCCCGGTGGCATAGCGCATCGTGCCCGTGCCCTGCCGCTTGCCGTTCAGGAACATGCCTTCATAGACGTCGCCATTCGCATAGGTGGCGATGCCGCGGCCCGATATTTCACCGGCCTTCCATTCGCCTTCGTAGCGGAACCCGCCCGGCATGGTCAGCGTGCCCATCCCGTCGCGCTGGCCGTTGACGAAGCCGCCCTTGTAAACGGTGCCGTCGGGATAGGTGGCAAGCCCCTCGCCGTGGCGCTGACCGTCCTGCCATGCGCCTTCGTAACGGTAACCGTTGGCATAGGTCATGATGCCGAAACCCTGATTGCGGGCGTTGACGAAACCGCCTTCATAGCTGACCCCGTTGGGGTAGGTCGCCTTGCCCTGACCCTCGATCACGCCCGCTTTCCAGTCGCCTTCATAGGTGGCGCCGTCGGGATAGGTGATCTTGCCCACCCCGTCGGCCAGCCCGTCGCGGAACTGGCCGGTATAGATCGACCCGTCGGGATAGGTCACGGTGCCCTGGCCCTCGATCTGGCCGGCGGTCCAGTTGCCTTCGTAACGGTATCCGTCGGCACCGGTGAACACGCCCATGCCGTGGCG
>JAWVXM010000001.1:0-43025 GCA_033723255.1 Thalassovita sp. | reverse complement strand
ATCCGGGCCGACCCCGGACAGTTCTTGCCGGCCATGACGGAAGCGATGCGCTTGTTGCTCGAGGATCCGAATATTCTCGACATCAAGATGTTCCAGGACGAATTCCCCGGATTTGCAAGGGATGCTCTGAACAAGTCACTGAGCAATGATGAACTGGATGACCCGGTGCTTGAGGTGCTGATCGTGAAAATGATTACCGCAAGCTGACGGGGTGAAGATCGCGATTGGCAAGGAACTTGCAGGAAATACGGCAGATCTAATCGAAGGAACTGCCATGCTGGATCAACGCCTGAAATCCCTATTTCCCGACGCCGACAACACCATTGACGGTCTTGGCGTCGAAGTGGTCCATCTCGATGCCAACGATCGCCCGGTCCGCCGGGAGATGTTGTCGATGGATTATCTTCTCAGCCCCATCACTCCCATGGCGACAGAACGGAAACAGGCACGGGGCTGACAGATCAGCCCTGTTTCGCCAGCCGGGCCCAGACCCAAAGGCGAAACAAAAACGCCATAGAACCCAAAACCATGCCCCCGACTGCGAGCGTGAAAGGGGCAGGCATCAGGCCTGCGATGATCTTTGCGCCGTCGGGCTGCAACCAGATCAGCACGATGAGACCGAAACCGGTGCCCAGAAACGCCCGGAACCATTGGCAACGCTGGCAGGTGGGTTTCGCACTCATGTCACGTCTCCTTACTTGCGGGAATAGGCCAGCCTGATCCGCTGGTCGGTTTCCCGCCTTGCTTTCAACATCTGGCGTTCCTGCTGAATCTCGCCCGCGGCCGCTCCAAGCCGCGCGACGGCTTCCCGCAGCGCATCGATATAACGGTCGTCGCCGGGTTGCATGTCCGGCATTCCACCGATCACCGCCAACGCCTTGCTCCGCAGGACATGGTCCAGCCGACGGAATTCTTCCAGGTCGCCAGCGCGGGCGGCGCGTTCGAATTCTTCGAGAATGACCTCGAATTCCTCCAGGCAGATCCCAGAAGAATCCTCGCTGAGCGGTCCGGCGCTCATCCGGCTTGCCTTTCCACTTCGGGACCGATTTCGGTCCAGGCATCGAGGATCCCGGAAATCGCGTCTGCGGACGCGGCGATCTCGGCCCCTTCCTCGCGGCGGAAGGCCTGTAACACGTTCTGGCGACAGTATTCGTAAAGCTCGAACAGGCTAATCGCCATGTCGCCGCCCTGTTCGAAATCCAGGCTCGACTGCAGCAGGTAGATCGCGCGCAACGATTTGTTGACGTGATCCTGGGGATAACCGGTTCCGGCTTCCTCAGCGGCTTTCAGAACATTCAGTGATTGTTCGAGTTCACTCAGGATCACACGGATGATCTGATAGGGATCATCTGGAATATTCAAACCCGAATTGCCGGTTTGGCGGTATTTGTTACGAGCGAGAGCAAATGTCATCGGGCGGTCCCTTTGGAAACGTGTATCCGTCTGTTAATATTGAAAACGGCAGAATTCCCCGCTGTATTAGCGGATTTTTCAACCTTGAAGCCGAGGTTTGAGCCAAGCGGGGCAATGGGCCGGGGCGGCCAGTTCACCCTCTTGTTCCATGCGTCGTGGCTGCATTCCGACATCCACCCGCGCACCGCTGCCAGACACATATCGGGAACCGATGCTGACCCTTCGTGTTCCTTCCCGAACCGGGATGCGGCGGCGCCACAGCGCCGGGGGAGCAAGCTTCTTCACGCAAGCAGAAAGGACCAGCCGCGCAACGGCCGGTCCAAACCACAGAGCAAAGCCAAGATGCTGCTCAAGGAATTTCATCGATTGTTGTTACCTTCCGATACGTTCAAGCCACCTCGGCCAAACGATCTACAGCAACAACCATGCCGACTTCGCCGCCCGACAGCAGAGCAAGGCCCATCATGTTACGAATTCCGACCAGCGGCCCTTGAAGCGGGCGCAGCAAGACCAGCTGCTGACCCAGCATTTCGTCGACCGGGACCGCGATACGGCTGTCTTCACTGCGCAGCACGATATACAGGTTCGACGTGCTGCCACCATCATTATTGGCGGCGCACAGTTTCTCGACCACATTGCCGGACGCCGCAGGATCCGTAAGTGGCCGGATCGGGGCCAGTTCACCGGTATCTGTGCGTAGCATGGCATCGTTGTTCGAGGCGGCAATCGGCAGCAGAGCGTCGGAGGCGCCCAGTTGGATGCGTTCGATCGAATTGACCGGCACGACATAACAGACGTCGCCGACCCGAACCACCATCCCGTCCAGCAGGGCCATGTGGACCGGCAGGGAAAGATGGAACCGCATGCCGCCCGACGGAACCGGAACCGGCCGGAATTCTCCGCCTTCACGTACCGCGACCTGATGCAGAGTCTGAAGAACTTCCTGGTCGGGATCGGCGGTGCCGTCGTCTTCCAACAAGACCGAAACCCGGTTATCGCTCCGCGACAGCGACAGGTGGAAATTCGACGGGCCGCTTCCGCCCGCAAGCCTGCTGCGGATCAATTTCTTCAGCAGCTTGCCCAGCGAATCCAGCATCGTCTGATCCAGAACCTCGCCTTCGCCATCATAGGACAGGCGCGCTTCCTTGCCGTGCTGGCGCGACCGCGCTTCCACGAAGGCGGCCAGGGTGCGCAGCAGGATACCCGCCGGGCGTTCCCGCAGCTTGGCGGTTTCTTCCTGCAGCCGGCCCATCTGCGCATTCAGCTGGTTTTCAGCCTCGGCTGCGCGCGACACCTTGTGGGTGTAGCCTTCGATCAGATCGCGCAGCGTCGAATAGGTTTCGCCGTCGAGAACAGGCCCGGTATCGGATCCATGCCGCCGCAGAATGTGATCGATGGTCTGCATCAGATCGGTGGAAGAAAGCTCTTCCAGGATATGGTGAACCATCGCCTGCCCGGCTGAGATCTCACCGATTGCTTCCATCAGCGGCAGGCTGATCGAGGGCCCCGAACCTTCCCTTTCGGCGGTCTGGCCATCCTCGCCCTGTTCGTCCTCATCTTCATCCGAACTGTAATCGGGCGACAACACCTGCGCGACATAAAGCTTGGTTGCCGACGGATCCATCGTGGTGATAGCGCTGACCACCGCATCCTGTTCCCGGTCCGAAGCCAGCAGAAAATCGAACAGGGTCCGGTCGTCTTCGAACACCGTCACGTTGGTGATCATCTTGGCGTTGCCCGCGCCGATCCATTCCAGGTATTTCTCGGCCAGGGTTTCATCTTCGTTCAGGTCAGCCCGGACCACGTAGAAATGCTCGCGATCCTGCAGCGCCGCATGCGCGGCCTTCACGCTGTCCGGTGACAGAACCCGGTGGAATTCCTCGGGCAGGCCGAGCTTGCGTTCGATCGTGCGTGCCGACACGACACCGCCCTGCTGGAACGAGATATTCGTGGCCTCTTCGAACAGATCGTCAATCCGCGACAGATCCGGATCGTCGCCCTGATCGAGCGCATCGAACACCAGTTCGATGGTTTCCAGGAACCCACGCGCCATGTGCAGCATCAGCGCATCGGCGACCGAGTTGGTTTCATGCACCCGCCCGAACAGATCGACCAGCGCCATGGTCAGCTGGCCTGCGGTTTCCATCCGGTAATACCCACAGGCATGGAAGAGCAGCCGCATGTGATGGTTGAAGGAAGCGAACCAGTCAGCGCCCTCTTCTTCCAGCGACACGCGCTCCATCATTTCGCGCAAGGCCCCGAGCGTGTCGAAAATCTGGTCCGTGGCCCAAAGCTGCACCAGGTGCGACGGTCGTACCAACACATCGCCCAAAACGCTGCTTTCGACCGGCATCACCTGTTCGAAGCTGATCAGCTCCTCATAGAAACGCAACTGGGCAATGCGGGCAGCCTTGACGGTTTGCGCCTCGGCGATCTTGCGCACGGAATCCTCGGCGCGGACCAGACCGAACGCTTCGACCTTGGAAACGACTTCCTCGGCAAGTTCATGCAGTTTGGCCTGGGCGGCTTCCACATCGCTATCAAGGTCCAGCACGGCCTCGGCGATGGCAGCGTAATAGGGCTCCAGCTTCCTGAACAGATCGTCAGCCTCGTCGCAGCCCGATTTCGGTTGCGCGATGGCGCCGCCCATCTGCAGCGCATCGACATTTGCCAGGAAGCCATCAATGCCTTCCTTCAGCGCCATATCGTTCGACAGGCTGGCGGCGTTGGATTCGAACGCTTCCAGCAGCGTGATCCAGTTATCGAAGCCCATCTGCTGCGCCGCGTGCAGCAATCCGCCAACATGTTTGACCACGTTGCCACGCCGGTCTTCGATGCTATCGGCGGAATTGCGGATCGCCTTCAGCTTCTTCACCAGATCGGCGGTCATATCAGCGTAGATCGCGCGGTAGGTCGGATCGTCGGAAAGGGCTTTCGGGTTTTTCTCGTCGAGTTCTGCAGCGTCTGCCACCGGCGCTACGGCATCAGGCGCCGCATCCGGTTCCGGGGCCGGTTCAGGGGCTTCCACCGGTTCCGAGACAGAGGCGCCGGGTACAGGTGTGGGTGCGATTTCCGCGGCAGGTTCAGCCGGTGCCGGCTCCTCCGCCTCGACCACGACTTCACCACCCTTTTGCAGCGTCTCGACCTGACTCAGGAAACCGTCGATCCCTTCCTTCAGCGCCACGTCGCTATCAAAACCTGCCGCCTTGGCTTCGAACGCCTCGAGAACGCCAACCCAGTTATCGAATTCCATCTGCCTCGCAGCATGCAGAAGCCCACCTGCAAACTTGACGGTGTTGTCGCGGCATTCTTCCAGCCCGTCGGCCGAACTCAAGATTCCCTTCAGCTTCTCGACCAGATCCTCTGCCATCTCGGCGAAGATCTTTCGATAGGTCGGGTCGTCGGACAGTTTCGCGTTGGCGTCCGGCTCAACCGGCGCGGCCTTCGCGGCTTCCGCCGGGACGGGTTCGTCGACGGGAGTTTCCGGCGCCGCGGCGGCGGTCACTTCTCCGCCGCTCTTGAGGACCTCGACCTTGCCCAGAAATTCCTTCAGACCGGCGGACAGCAGATCTTCATTCTCCAGCGTCGGACAATCGAAGGCGAAATCCTCAAGCAGCGAAACCCAGTTACCGTACTCCATCTGCCGGGCCGCATGCAGAAGGCCATCGACCTGCCGCTCCGTCGCCTTGTACCGGTCTTCGAAAGCGTCGTCCGACAAGATGATCGCATTCAGCTTCTCGATCATCTCCGCGGTCATCTCGTCGAAGATCTTGCGGTAGGTTGGATCGTCCGCCAACGATGAAAGCGGCGGCCCATCTTCCACCTTGACCGAGGATTCGACGGCGACCGCTTCAGCGCCCCCTTCCTGTTCGGCAAGCTTCGCGGCGGCAGAACTGCCGTTCCTGACAGGGCCTTCGGCTTCGTGCGCTTCCATGTCGGCCTCGGCAGCCGCCTTCTTGGCCGCCAGTTCATCGGGCTCGAGATCCTCGTCGAACTCCCAGAAATCATCCTCGTGCGATGAGGAACTATCCTCGCCATCCGACATTTCATCGAACAGCGCGGTCATATCCATGCCACCCATCGCGGCGGCGGGCGCCGATGCGGGGGCTTCGGCAGCGGTTTCCTCAGCCGGGGCTTCTGCTTCGGCGGCGGGGTCTTCCGCCGGGGCCGCATCGGGATCACACTTGGCGATCATTTCCTGCAACTGGCGCAACAGGTCTTCGGACGGTTCCGGATCGACATCGGACCGGGTCGCGGCCACCTCTTCCAGCATCGTACGCAACGTGTCGCCCGCCAGGAACAGCAAGTCGAGAATTTCCGGCGACAGTGGAACACCGGAGTCGCGGACCAGTCCGATCAGGTCCTCGGCCAGGTGTGCCCGGCTTTCCACGACCGAAAGCCCCAGAACCCGGGAATTGCCCTTGAAGGTGTGAACCGCGCGGAACAGGGCGGAGATATGCGGCACCTGGTCGTCGGTACCATCATCGGAAAGCGCGTCCAGCGCGGCTTCCATCGCGTCCAGGGACTGCGCTCCGTCATCGGCAAAGAGTTCCCAGATTTCATCCATTTCGTCCGACATGGCTCACCTGTTGCTACAATTATTACTTGCTAATGAGGGCCCGGTTCTCAGGCCGCGACCAGCCGGCGCATGGTGTCGCGAAGCTCATCACCGGTTTTTTCTTCCAGGTCGTGCGACACGGTGCCCGACGGCTTGGCGACAACGCCATCCGCCCCCAGTTCGCGTGCCTTGGCCGCGTGCGGCGACCCCTGAACGGTGACTGATGACAACATGCAGATCTTGGCCCGCGTCTTCAGCTTGGCGTGACGCAGGAATTCCAGCCCATCCATCACCGGCATTTCGATATCCAGCAGGATTAGATCCAGATCGGGATGGTCCGAAAGTTTGTCCAGCGCTTCCTGGCCGTTGGCCGCCTGAGCCACCATCTTGAATTCCGGCAAAGAATTCAAAAAGCTGGAAATATAAAGCCGCATCATCGCAGCGTCATCCACGATCATCACTTTATACGACATCTTGTTCACTCCTTGAGGAAAGGTTGACCTCCTGCCCCATGACAGGAGGCCTTCGTCACTTAGAAATTGCTGAAACCACGTTCGTCGTAATCGCCATGGCTTTTGGCATGGCCGTTGGCGTGGCCGTTACCGTTCAGGGCTGCCGCGGCGGCCGGCGGCACGACATGGCCGGCATCCATCATCTCCTGCAGCTTGGCCATCATTTCCGGCGGCAGGTTCTCCATACCGCTCATTCCGCCCCACTGATCCGCGCTGGCGCCATTTTCCCCCAGACGGAACCGGGCGATTTCCTTCGCCATATGTTCAGTGGCGGCGGTCATCTCGGCCGAGGTCGCGGCCAGTTCATCGGCCTGCTGACTGGTCGACAATGCGGTACGGGCGACTTCACCGATGGCCACGTTGATCTGAGCCACTCCGCGCGACTGTTCTTCCGATGCGCGGTTGATGGTTTCGACCAGATCCTTCACCTCGGCGATATTGTCGGCGATCTTTTCGAAGCTTTCGCTGGTTTCCGAGGCCAGGCGCACACCGGCGGTCACGCGGCTGTTGGCCCCTTCGATCAGATCCGAGGTTTCCCGCGCCGCCTTGGCCGACCGTCCGGCCAGGTTGCGCACTTCCTGGGCAACTACCGCAAAACCGCGGCCATGCTGACCGGCGCGCGCGGCTTCGACCGCGGCGTTCAATGCCAGCAGGTTGGTCTGGAAGGCGATTTCGTCGATCACCTTGATGATCTTGGCAATGTCCTGAGACGAGGCGTCAATGCCTTCCATCGCTTCGACCATCTCGTTGATCTTGCCTTTGCCCTCGGCCGCCACTTCGGCATTGATATTGACCAGATGCGCGGCGTTCTTCGCAGCCTCGGCATTGGCCTTGACTTGCACATCGGTTTCCTCGGTCGAGGCGGACACCTCGTCCACCGATGACGATGCGATCTGCGAATTGGTAGCCAGTTCCTGGCTGGCGTTCGACATTTGCCCAACGGTCTGGGCAACCTGATCGACCTGCGCCTTCAGCGCGTGGAAGGAACCATTCAGGCTCTTGAACGCCGCGTCGAAGCTTTCGACGACTTCGCGATAGGCCCCCTTGAACTTTCTGGTGTCGGCCTGCACGTCCAGGTTGCCTTCCATGATGGCATTGGACAGGCGCTTGATCTCGTTTGTCACCTCGGTGAAGGTCTCGCGCGACCGGTTGACCGCACGGTTCAGGAACGCTCTCTGCCCCGGCAGCGGAGCCAGGTCTGCGCTGTAATCACCCTCGGCGAAGCTTTCATAGACGGCGACCACCTCTTTCTTGGTGTCGATATGGCCCTTGACCATCTCGTTCACCTTCTCGCCCGCCTCGCAAACCACACCGTTTTCGAGATCATCGCATTCCATGAAGACGTCGATGTCACCGGCTTCATGCGCATCCGCCATTTCGGTGATCCGCGCCATGAACTTTTCGAACTGGTTCTCTGCGTGCTGGACCTCGGAACGATCTTCGAATTCGGCGATCAGTCGGATGGTCTTGCCGGTTTCATCTTTCAGCGGCGTCACCGCCAGATCCCAGGCAAATCCGGGCAGGCGGATCGAGGCACGCATCAGTTTGTCGAGACCCTCCAGCATACCGCGCTGGCGCGCAGGCTCGCTGTGGAAATCGTCAATACAGGTACCGATCATGTTCTTTGCGCTGAAACCCGGAAGCTTGTTCACCAGCACGGGCTCGGCCTTCTTGAACATCGCGATGGCAGCCGCGTTTGCCTCGGTGATCACGAAGTCGGTATCGGTAATGACAACAGGAACCGCCAATACATCAAGAATCTGACGCGCAGTCAGCACATCAAGCGGTTTCGCATGGGCATCAAATTTTTCACTCGAGATATCGCTCATTGGGGGTCATCCTTTTCTGGGGGCGAGCTGTATACTTATTAGCGGCACATTTTTGATTTTCTTTAGGCTCGGAAGCCTATACTCACGTCAGGTCTTTAGATTCACACGTCGTGGGATGGGCAGCCCGGTCAGCACGGCGCGGATCGCTATGAACCCCGCGTTCCCCGTCTATCCGGCATTTGCGATTGGCCATGGATTTACCTTTCACATTTAACTCGTTACCAAGCGCAGCTCACCCAACAGATAAGGCAGCATCAATCCAGCCTCGGTTGTCGAAACCTTGCTGCAGGACCGGAGGCAATCCGGCCGCTGCTAAACAGGCGGCCAGGGGCGAACGGTACCTTAGGCGGCACTGACCGTCTCCGGCAAGCTCAGCTCCGCATCCGACACCAGAAGGCCGGTATTGAGGATGATGGCCACGTTTTCGCCAACGCGCCCAAGACCCTGCACCAGGCTTTGGCCATCGCCTTTGCCCATACCGCGGGCGCTGTCGATGTGATCGTCGGCAATTTCCAGAACCTCGCTGACCCGGTCCACGATCAGGCCGACCGGCGATCCACCCAGTTCCAGCACGATGATCACGGTGCGATCGTCATAGGCGCGCTCTTCCAGGCTGAAACGCAGCCGCACATCCATCAGCGGGATCACCTTGCCACGCAGGTTGATCACGCCCTTGATGTAACGCGGCACGTCCGGAACGGTCATGATCCGCTGCATGCCCACGATTTCCGTCACCACGGCAATCGGAACCCCGTAGGTTTCCTGGCCGATGGCGAAGGTCAGGTACATATTGTCGATGTTATCGTCGTCATGCAGCAGGCTATCCACCTCTGCCGACACGGCTTGGTCCTTGGTCATATCGGTCATCCTCAGGATCCTTTCAAACTCTGTAACTTTCGAGCCTGTCCCGCGCGACGCTGCGGGAACAGGAATTCATCAACCACGAAGACACGTCGTCGAGGGGAACCAGCTTTTCCGGTGCCCCGATGCTATGGGCTGCACCTGGCATGCCAAATACGACGCAACTGGCCTCGTCCTGCGCGACGGTCCGCCCGCCGGAGTTGCGAATGGCCAGCTGGCCTTCGGCGCCGTCCTTGCCCATCCCGGTGAGAATGGCCGAGGACGCCTTTCCCCCCGCCGATTGGGCGACGGAATGAAACAGAACATCGACCGAGGGGCGCGAGAAACAGACCTCCGGCCCGTCGATCAGCCGCACCTGGTGGCGCCCCATGCGCCTGTCCACGGTCATGTGTTTCTGGCCACCGGGTGCCAGCAGCACCAGACCGTTCTCCAGCACATCGCCCTCCTCGGCCTCTTTCACCCGAAGTGGCCCCATCTGGTTGAGGCGCTTGGCGAAGGACGCGGTGAAACCTTCCGGCATATGCTGCACGATCACCACGGGAGGGCAATCGGCGGGCAGGGTTTCCAGCACGCGGGTCAAAGCCTGCACGCCGCCGGTCGACGCACCGATGGCGATCATCCAGTCTGGCGCTTCGGCCAAGCTGGAACGCGCCACCGGTTTCTGCGCCTTGGGCGGCGCCGGCGGTTGCGCCGGGGAAGCCATGCTGCGCACATGCGCACCCGCCGCGACTTTCACCCGCTGCGCGATGCTGGCCATCATGTCGCCCAGCCCTCCGCCCAGTTCCATCCGCGGCTTCGCGATCACGTCGACCGCGCCCGCGGCCAGCGCATCGACGGTCGCCTGCGCGCTGCGTTGGGTCTGCGACGAAATCACCACGGTGGGGATCGGATCGGTCTTCATGAAACTGCGCAGGAAGGTCAGCCCGTCCATATTGGGCATTTCCAGATCCAGCGTGATCACGTCCGGCTTGTTCCGGGACAGGTACTGCATCGCCATATTGGCGTCTGCCGCGGTCCCGATCACCTCGATTTCCGGGTCCCGGCCCAGGCCGATCGTCAGGACCTTCCGCACCATCGCGGAATCATCGACGATCAGCGTCCGGATTTTGCGTTGCCCTTGCATCATCCGGCCCTCCGGTAGATGCCGGTGGTGACAGGAATCCAGCCGGGGCAGAGATCGCGGACCGCTTCGGTGACGCTGGTGATCAGCCACCCGCCCGGTTCGGTCGCATCCAGCAACGCGCGCAGCGTGGCAGCCTGATCCTCAGGTTCGAAATAATAAAGGATATTGCGGCAGAACACGACTTGGAACTGCTTGGAAAACGGGTAAGGCGTGGCCTTCAGGTTCAGGCGGCGGAAGGTGCAGATATTGCGCAGTTCTTCTTTCACCCGGTACTGTTCGATCCCGGTAGGCGTCATGTATTTCTGGCGAATGCCCGGATCCATCTGGGTGATCTGACGGCTGCTGAACACCCCGAGCTCAGCCCGTTCCAGAACAGGTGCGCTGATATCCGTTCCCAGGATCATCAACTTGTTCAGGGCGTTCATGCCAAGGTGTTCGGCCACCAGCATGGCGATGGTATAGGCTTCGTCACCGGTTGATGCAGCTGCAGACCAGATACGCATCTGCTCACGCTTGTTCAGTTCCGGCAGAATGTTCTTCGCGAAAGCGTCCAGCACCTCCGGTTCACGGAAGAAATAGGTGTGATTGGTCGACGCCGCGTGCATCACCGCGAGTTCCACGTCGTGGCGGTCGCCCTTGACGATCGTTCCGGCCAGTTCGTCGAGATCCGCCAGGCTGAAGCTGCGGGTCACCCGCGCCAGGCGCTGCCGCAGCAGGTCCGCCTTGTGATCAGGATAGGATATTCCGCATCTTTGCCCAAGCCAGGACCGGATACGTTCGTATCCGGCATGATCCTGATAGGCTCTGTGATCCATTACCGACATCAGTTTTCTCCAGCGGCAAGCCGCTCGGCGTCAAGTACCAAAGCCACTTCACCAGTCCCCAACAACGCACAGCCCCAGCTGGCGCGCACCTGCGCCAGAACCCCCGACAACGGCTTCATCACGACCTGCTGACGATCCAACACCTCGTCGACCGGAACGGCGATCAGACGGGTACCGGCGGTCAGAACGATAACAACCGAGTCGGAAAGCGGGGCAAGATCGGGCAAGGCATGCCCATAAAACTGTTCCAGACGGCACACCGGCACATGGCTGTCGCGCAGTCGAAGCATTTCGGTCTTGCTGCCTGCGGAAATCGACATGCAGGAATCCATTCCCGGCTTGACGATTTCGAAGATATCTTCGACCGGCACTGCGAATAGGTGGGTGCCCTGACGAAGCAGGATACAATCAAGAAACGCCAGCGACACCGGGATATGCAGCGACACCTGAGTGCCCTGCCCTTCGGTGCTGTCCACGGCGATCCGGCCACGCAGATCGCGCATGGTCGTGTTCAGGACATCCATCCCAACACCGCGCCCCGACAAGTTCGACACCTTTTCGGCGGTCGAAAAGCCCGGTTCGAAGATCACTTTCCAAAGCTTGCTGTTTTCTGGTTCCTCGTCCGGCCCGTAAAGACCACGCTTGCGCGCGATACCAAGAATCTTGTCACGGTTCAGCCCGCGCCCGTCATCGCCGACGACGATCTGGACTTCGCTGCCCACCTGCGCCGCGGACAGGGTGATGACACCCTTCTCGGGCTTGCCGACGGCAATGCGTTCGTCGGTGGTTTCAAGTCCGTGATCGGCCGAATTCCGAAGCACATGCAACAGGGGATCATAAAGCCTGTCCGCCACCATCTTGTCGATCGCGGTATCGGCACCGATGACTTCCAGAGAAATGCGTTTGCCGGTCTGGCGCTCCATTTCGCGGATCATCCGCTTGAGGCGCTTGAAAACTTCGTCCACGGGAACCAGTCGCAACTCTGTTGCGGCATCCTGCACTTCGCGGACAATCATGTTCAAACGGTGCGCGGCCGCTTCGAACTGGGTACGATCCCCGGTGTGATCCAGATCAGGAGAATTCACAGTCTCCGAAACACTCAGCGACAATTCTCCGACAAGGTCCATCAACCGGCTGATCTTCTGCGACGAAACGCGCAAAAGGGCACCGCCAGCGGTTTGCTTGTCTGCGATGGTTTCAACCTCGACTGACATATCGACCCGGATCCTTCCTGTTACTCAACTTTTCACTATGCAAAGCTTCTCGACGGAACAGATTGGTCTAAGCTGCGTTTTCGTTCCCGTCGAAGCTGAAGATGCAGACGCCGTCAAACCCGGTGGATTTGAACAGGAAGGTCTTCTTCATCATGTCGACGAAACCGCCGTGCTTTTTCTCGAAGTTCTTGAGATCTGCCACGGTGGGGAAAAACAGGTTCACCGAGATATCGCCTTCCTTACTGATAAGAACTGTCAATCCCGAGAGACGGCATTCCGGGATCGCATTGCCGAGCGTCTCAGTGACGAACGGCGCGGCAATCTGGGCTGCATCGAGGCTTGGGAATTTAAGATGGTACGTTTTTGACAACATAGAACACGGCCTGCAGTTTGGTTTTACGTCTGCAATGGTGAACGTCCGTGCGCCGAAAAAGTTGACCCCCATCATTCGAAAAATAATACATCCTTAAGTATGGGGCGGAAATAATTCGGCGATGTCGACAGTTCGTCAACACTTCGACACCCCGCGAATTGCCGACAAACCGACATATCCGAAGGGTTTTGGAAACCTATATACTTTTGATATTTGCGGATTTTCTTTCATTTAACATCAATCACTTACATTCATTTTAGCAAAAAATTACCGACTTGGTACGTTCCCTGCTTCTTCAAATTCGACAGCAAATCGCAGGAGCGTATCATGACCAAGGTTTTTATCATCGGAACAAATTTTGACGACGCGGGCGCACTCGCCGATCTACTGACCCGTCGTCGCATTGAAGGTCTGGTGATCGATAGCCTTGGGGTTACGGGTGCAAATCCCGGCAAGGGCAACACCCTGGTTTGCAGCGCCGCTGCTGAACAGGCCGTGGGCGGTCAGTCGGGTCTCGTTGCCGGTGCCCGCCAGCTGGGTGTCAGCCAACTGGTTATCGTCCAGCCGGGCGAAGACTTCCGCGTCGAAGCGGAACTGGGCGGCCGGATGCAGCGCGTCACCCTGCCCCTGCGTGGCGAAGCCCGCCCCCCGCTTTACACTCCCTCGCTGCTGGCCCTTGCTGACCTGATCGCAGCCCCGCATGGCGGCATGGTTTCCGCTGATGAAACCACCAGCGCATTGATCGATCTTGCGGCCCGCGTTGCCCAGACCGATGTCACCGTCTTCATCAACGGCCCGACCGGCAGCGGCAAGGAAGTGCTGTCACGCCTGATCCATGACCGTTCGGACCGTGCCGACAAGCCCTTCATCGCCGTCAACTGCGCCGCAATCCCGGAAAACATGCTCGAAGCGATGCTGTTCGGCCATGAAAAGGGTGCCTTCACCGGCGCATCGACCGCCAATCGCGGCATCTTCCGCGCGGCCGACGGCGGCACCCTGCTGCTCGACGAAATCTCGGAAATGCCGCTGGGGCTGCAGGCGAAGCTGCTGCGTGTCCTGCAGGAAAAGAAAGTGACCCCACTGGGATCGCAGAAGGAAGAAAGCGTCGACATCCGCGTGATCGCAACTTCGAACCGCGACATGCTGAGCGAAGTGCAGGCCGGTAATTTCCGCGAAGACCTCTACTACCGCCTGAACGTGTTCCCGCTGGCCACCCAGGCGCTGGCCACCCGCCCCGACGACGTGCCGGCGCTGGCCGTGGCGATGATCCGCCGCCATGTTGGCGAAACCGCCCCGATGCCGCTGCTGAGCGACGAGGCGATGGCGGTGCTGCGTGATTATGACTGGCCGGGCAATGTGCGCGAGCTGGAAAACGTGGTGCAGCGGGCGCTGGTGCTGCGGACTGGCAACAAGGTCTGCGCCAATGACATCATGCTGACCCCCCATGCGGCGTCGATGCCCGGCATGATCGCCCCGGCGGCGATGGCTGCCCAAGCCGCCTGATCGGGAGAATAACCCATGTCGATTTCAAGCCTTTCAGGACAATCCACGCTTGCTGCGCTGACCTCGCGCAACACGACGCCGGTCCAGCAGGGCAATAGCGCCAATGCCGCCAAGCAGGCCACGTCGTTCTCCGAACGGCTCGGCGGCGCGCTGGACCAGGTCGCACAGGCCCAGAACAAGGCCGCAGCCTCGGCCACCGCCTATGAAACCGGCCAGACCGAAAACCTTGCTGGCGTGATGGTCGATCAGCAGGTTGCCTCGCTGGGCTTCCAGATGACCCTGAACGTTCGCAACAAGGCGCTGTCGGCCTATCGCGATATCATGAACATGCCCGTTTAACCCGCCCCTTTGCACAGGCGCGTACGTAGAGAGTTTGCATGGATAGCACGACCAACCCCCTCGCCCCGACCGGTGGAAATGCCGTGACAAGCCGCGGCAAGGCCTATCTGTCACAGCTGCAGATGCTGACCAGCCAACCGGCGGTGCGCCGCGCGCTGCCCGCGATCATGCTGGTGACCGTGGCGGTCGTGGGCCTGCTTCTCTACGCGCTGCTGAGCCAGCCGAAACGGCTGACGCTTTATTCCGACCTGCCCGAAGCCGACAAGGCCCGCGCGGTCGAGGTTCTGATGTCCAACGGTATCGACGCTTCTCTCGACAGGTCCTCCGGGGCGCTGAGCGTGACCGAGGTCGACTATCATCGCGCCCGCATGGTTCTGGCCACCGAAGGTCTGCCGGCGGGCACCCCCGACGGCATGACGACCCTGACCGATATGCCGATGGGCGCCAGCCGATCGGTCGAATCCGCCCGGCTGCGCCGGATGCAGGAACTCGACCTGGCCCGCTCGATCGCCGAATTCCAGAACGTGACCGCCGCGCGCGTTCACTTGGCCCTGCCCGAGCAGACCGCATTCATCCGCGACACCAAGCCGCCGCGCGCCTCGGTCTTCGTGCAGGTCGCGCCGGGCCGCGCGATGGATGAAGGCCAAGTTTCCGCTGTCATCAGCCTCGTGTCGACCTCGGTTCCGGGCATGGCGCGCAGCAACGTGTCCGTGGTCGATCAGAACGGTCGCCTGCTGTCGCGCGAAAGCACCGACCCGCTGAGCGAACTGACCGATCAGCAGCTGGCCCATCGCAAGCGGATAGAACAGCTTTACCGCCAGCGCATCGAAGCCCTTCTGAGCCCGATCGTCGGCCCCGGTAATGTGGCCGCCGAAGTCACAGTCGAGATGGACTTCACCCGTTCCGAGATCACCAACGAACAGTATCAGCCCAATGGGTCCGTCGTCCGCTCGGAACAGGAAATGGTGCAGCAGACCACCGCGATGGCCGCGAAAGGCATTCCCGGCGCGGTGTCGAACACGCCACCGCAGGAAACCGAACTGCAGGATCAGGGGCCCGCTACGACGATAGAAAAGCAGGGCTCCGAACAGAACATGACCAGCAATTCGACCCGCAATTACGAAGTCAGCCGCCGGGTTGAAACCACCACCCCCTCGACGGCCCAGATCACCCGGATCCATGCCGCCGTTCTGCTGCGCAGCCCTGCCGGCACGATGGACGAAGAAGGCACCCTGGTGCCCGGCGAACTGCCCGCCTCGGTGCTGCAGGACGCAGACGCCCTGGTGCGCAGCGCGATCGGGTTCCAGGAGGAACGCGGCGACAGCGTGACCCTGTCTTCGCAGCCCTTCGTCGATCCGTTCGAAACCGTCAGCACGCCTTGGTACAAGGAAGCCTGGGTCGGCACCACCGGGCGTTACCTGGCCCAGATCATCGTGCTGGCGATCATCGTGCTGGGATTGGTGCGGCCGATCGTCGACCGGCTGCTGTTCTCGCCCGCCTCTGCCGTCAGCAATTCCACCCTGATGGGCGCTCCGATCCCTTCGCAAAGCGCCGGCCTTCCCAGCGACGCGATCGAAGTCGGACCGGGGGAAACCCTGTCCGAGGTCAGGGCCCGTCTGGACGGGCTGGAACAGGGCGGCAACCCGTGGGCCCATGTATCCTATGACGAAAAACTGTCGCTGATCCGCGAATTGACCCGCACCGATAGCGACCGCATCGCCACCGCGTTCAAGGCGATGATCGAAGAAGACAACAGCCAGTTGAAGTGATCCCATGCCCCGTTCCCCAGACATTTCCGAACTCGGCGGCACCAAGAAAGCCGCAGTCCTGATGATGCTATTTGGCGAAGAATCCGCCTCGAGCATCCTGAAACTGCTCAGCCCCAACGAGGTGCAGCAACTGGGCACCGCGATGTACGGGGTACGCAACGTGGACCATTCCACCGTCAACGCTGTTTTGAACGAATTCCTGCACGACCTGCGAGAAACGACAGGGCTTGGCGTCGGCGCCAACGAGTACATCAAGGAAGTCCTGACCAAGGCGCTTGGACAGGACAAGGCGCAATCGGTTCTCAGCCGCATCCCGCCCAGCAGCAACGACCACCCGATCCAGATCCTGGAATGGATGGATGCCCCGGCCGTGGCCGAGCTGATTATAGACGAACATCCGCAGATCATCGCGCTGATCGTGGCTGCGCTGGATTACGTGGTTGCCGCCGACGTTCTGAAGCTTCTGCCCGAAGAGCTGCAGCCGGATATCGTCAACCGGATTTCCGAACTCGGCACCGTGCAACCCGACGCGCTGCGCAATCTCGAAGAGGTGATCCAGAAGAAATTCCAGGCCAATGCCAGCCTGCGCGCATCGCAGATGGGCGGCGTGAAGGCCGCCGCGCGGATCATGAACTTCACCAAGCAAGACATGGAACAGCGCATCCTCAAGGCGATCGGCAAGAATAACAAGGAACTGGCTGTTTCGCTGCAGGACAACATGTTCGTCTTCGACAACCTGATCAAGTCGGAAGACCGTGCGATACAGACCCTGCTGCGCCAGATCGACGACCGCGTTCTTGTCGTTGCGCTGCGCGGCGCCGACGAGACGCTGCAGGAAAAACTGCTGAACTGCATGTCGTCCCGCGCCGCCGCCAACATCCGCGACGAGATGGAAGCGCTTGGGCCGGTACGCCTGACCGAGGTTCAGGCCGCACAAAAAGAAGTCATCGCGGTTGCCCGGCAGCTTTCGGACGAAGGCACCATCATGCTGGCCGGTCGCGGCGGCGAAGTCATGGTTTGATGACGGGGGACACGATGGGCTATCATTCCGACATTCCGGTCCGCAAACTCAATCTCGACGCGCTTTCGTCGCTGGTGCGCAGCAGCCGCGACACGGGTTTCCAGCCGCGCGCCTTCGCCCACATACAGCCCGGCCCGATGGACGGCTCTTCGCTTCAGCCGCAGCAGGATGCGCCGTCTGATGTCCCCGCCCCTGATCTGGAAGAAGTCCGCGCCAAGGCGCACAAGACCGGCTTCACCGAAGGGTTCGCCCAAGGCTACCAGCAGGCAAAGGCCGAAGCCGCAGCGGCGCCCGAGCCTGCCCCCGAAGCCCTTTCCGATCCGGTGCTCGACGCGAGCGTGGGACAGATGGAAGAAGCGCGCGCGGTCTTCATGGAACTGTCGCGCGCGCTGGTCGATCATACCGAGGCACATCACACCACGCTCAGGCAGGCGATGGAACGCACGCTCATCGCGCTGGCCAGCGACTTGGCCGGCAGCCGGATAGATGCGCTGCCCGAAACCTATGCCGCCAAGATCGGCGATCTGGTGGAACGGATCGGACATGCGGTGGAAAGCACTGTTGTTTCTCTTAATCCCGAAGACCTCGAAGCGATCACCCCCTGTCTGGACAACAACGACGTGCTGACGGATTGCACGCTGCAGCCGGATGCCCGTCTGGCCCGCGGCGCGGTGGACATCAAATCCGGCCCCAATCGCGTGCATACGGTTCTTGCTGAAACCGACCCTGCCGAGGATGATCCCGAATGACCGGACTGCTGGAACGGCTGGAACACGACCTTGCCACGCTTACCGATCGCTGCGCGCCACAGGTCAGCGGACAGGTGCTGCGCTATGACGGGCTGGTGGTCGAAAGTTCCGGTTTTCCGGCCAGCCCCGGCGATCTGTGCCAGATTTTCCCGCGCCACGCCGCCCCCGGCACTCCCCCGATCGAAGCCGAGGTGATCGGCTTTTCCAACGGCAAGAACCTTCTGTTCCTCGATACCGCCGGGGCCCAGATCACGCTAGGTGATCCGATCGTGCTGCGCCGCGCAGGCCGCATGTGCGATGTCGGCCCCGAACTCCTTGGACGGGTGATCGATGCCAGCGGCGCGCCGCTGGACGGCCGCCCTGCCCCGCGTCCCTCGGACCGCTGGCCGCTGGCCGGCAAGCCGCTGAACCCGCTGGCCCGCACCCCGGTGCGCGAAGTGCTGGACGTTGGCGTGCGGATCCTGAATTCCGCCATGACCATCGGGCGCGGTCAGCGCGTCGGCATCATGGCCGGATCGGGCGTCGGCAAGTCTGTTCTGATCGAGATGATGACCCACAACACCACCGCTGACGTGATCGTGGTGGGCCTGATCGGCGAACGTGCCCGCGAGGTCGGCGATTTCGTCAGCCGGGTGATGACCGGCGAAGCGGCAAAGCGGATCTGCGTCGTCGCGGTCCCCGCCGACCGGTCGCCGCTTCTGCGGTTGCGCGCCGCTAACCGGACGACCGCGATTGCCGAATATTTCCGGGATCAGGGCAAGGATGTCCTGATGATCATGGATTCCCTGACCCGTGTCGCCCATGCCAAGCGCGAAGCGGGGCTGGCGCTTGGCGAACAGCCCACCGCCAAGGGCTACACCCCTTCCGTCATCTCGCTGATCCCGGCGCTGATCGAACGCTGCGGTCCCGGCCTGCCGGGACAGGGGACGATCACGGCGCTCTACACCGTTCTGGCCGATGGCGACGACACCACCAATGATCCCGTCGTCGACAGCGCCCGCGCCATTCTGGACGGCCACATGGTGCTGTCGCGCGGTCAGGCGCAGCGCGGCATCTATCCCGCCATCGACCTGCCCGCCTCGATCAGCCGGGTGATGAATGACATCGTCACCCCCGAACATGTGCGGGCCAGCCAGCGGCTACGGCGGTTCGTTTCGCTCTACATGGACAATCGCGACCTGATGCTGATGGGCGGCTACAGCCCCGGGCAGGACCGCGACCTGGACCAGGCCATCGCGCTCTGGCCAAAGATCGAAGCGTTCATTTGCCAGCTGAAAAGCGAGAAGGTGACCTTCGAGGAAAGCAGGCAGCAACTGTTGGAGCTGGTAGGAGGCCAGAATGACCAAGCATAAGGGCGACATGTTGCGGATGATGGCGAAGGCCGAAACGATCAAGCAGGCCGACCTGGCGCGCAAGCTGCGACAGGTTCAGGATGAATCCGATCGCATGGCAACACAGGCGGGATCGCTCGAACGGCTGCTCGACGAACACCGCCTTGCCACCCCCGGGTCCCAGACCACCGCACAGCTCGCCAATACGCTGCGGGTCGGGCTGCAGTTGGAAAGCCATCGCCGGACTCTGACGGCGCAGATGAAACAGAATGAACACCGCTTGAAGCGGGCGCGCACCGCCTTGGCGCAATCTGGGCATAAGCTCGAGATTCTCAGCGACAAGGCCAGGATCGCCGATCAGCAGGCCGAAAACGAATAATACCTCCGAACTGGCACGAAACCTGCAACGTCACATCAGAGTTGAACAAAAAGGCCCGTGGACAAAAGATGCCGCACCCTGTTACGCCAGCCAGCACACCCGGAACCCCCACGATTTTCCCGGGCAACCTTTCAGAACTTAAGACGCCCGAAACCAAGGGCGAAAATAGCTTTGCAAAACTTCTGCAAGGATCGCAGAACATCAACGGCATGCCCGGTGGCGTTGCCAAGGCCGACACCGAAATCGCCGTTGACGGCAAGCCCGCAGGCAAAACCGGGCTTGCCGAGGCCGCGATCACGTTCAACCCGGATAATGAAAATGGCGAACCGGCGCAGCTTGACCTGTTGCTGACCGGCGAGGGCGATGTCGATGGAGAAACCTTGCTGCCCCTGGAAATCCTGACCGGCGAGACCAAGGCAGATGAACAGGTGTTGAAAACCACCACCATCGGCCAGTTGCCCAAGCTCGAAACGGCCGATCAGGCTGAGCCTTCTGCGGTCACGGCCGAAATGCCCGAGGAGATCACCGTCCAGAACGTCACTACGCCGATCCCTAGCCCGCAGGCCGAAGCCGGACCCGAAACATCAACTGACGCGCCGATAGCGGTCGAAACGCCCGCCCTCACCACGGTGCGGGAATTGAAACAGGCAGAAATGCCAGCGCAGTCCAATCCGGTCGCCGCGACCACAGGGCTTTCCGAACTGACTGCGGGTGACATTGCACCGGGCGAAATAACCGAGATCGCACAACAGCTCTCCGCCGGGCAGCAGGTGAAGCCTGCAGCGGGAGCCGAGAAGATGCCGCCGATACCGGTGTTGAACGAAACCAGGCAGACTACGCTGAATGGGGTTCCGGATCAGGCTGCAGCGGCCACAGCCGCGGCAACCAAGCTGGTGCAGGACGCGGCGGAAGGCGAAATACAGCCCGTGGACCTCATGCCGGGCACCGAAACGAAAGCTTCAGCGGTGAAAGCCGCGGTTCAGGCCGCCTTGGCGGACGGTCAGCGCGGTCAGAACATCGCCCAGGCCGCCCAGCAGGCGCAGCCTCATCGCACTGACACTCAAGCTGTTTCTGCCCCCCAGCCCGACGTGACGATTGCAACCGCTCAGGACAGCAACGGTGAGACGCCGGACGATTTCCTGACGATCGATACCATCATGGAGGAAATGCAGGTCAAGTTTGAAACGTCGCCGCAGGCATCCACCGCGATCCTGCATAGCGCCGAGGCACAGGTTTCGAGCAGCGCACCGCAGCCCGGGGTCGTGACCGTTCAGGCGGGCGAAATGCGTGAAACCGTGGCCACGACGACCAGCACCAACTCCGCCGCCGCCCCGGCGCGCAATCTGCACATGGTCGACCCGGACTGGCCCGCGAACCTGTCCACGATGATCCGCGCGGCGCAGGAACTGGGCCAGAACGAAATTGAAATCGCCCTGCAGCCCGAACGCCTTGGCAAGATGACCATCAAGATGGACCTGCGCGACAACAACGTGGCGGTCAACATCGTGACCGAAACAGACGCGGCCGCACGGATGCTGAACGACAACCAGCACCGGCTCGCCGACATGATGCAGAAGGCAGGTCTGGACCTCGCCCAGCATCAGGCCAACAGCGGGCAGAATTTCCAGGGCCAGACCGGTCAGGGTGACCAGATGGCACAAAATTCGCAGGGGGGAACTGCCCCGCGTCAGGTCCAGCCTGACGACGACATTTCCGCACATCCCGTGCAAACGAGCCCCGAAAAGGGCATTGATATCATCGCCTGAGGTAAACGGTTATGGCTGACGCAACGATTGATGGTTCGGTGAAGAAGAAAGGCGGAATCCTGAAAACCCTGTTCCTGCTCATCCTGGGCTGCGGACTGGCGGCTGGCGGCTTTTTCGCTGGCCAGTTTGTCGCTGAATCGACGATGAGCCCGGCGGACGAGGTTCTGCGCCTGATCGAAGAAACCGGCCCGGACGGCACGGTCGCGGGGGCGGCAGAGCCTCAGAAGATCCCGCGTGAATTGCCCGATGCGCCGCTTTTCGTGACGCAGTATTACGAATTCCCCGACCCGCTGACCACCAACCTGAAAGGTTCCACCCGTTTCCTGCAGCTGGGCATCGGCCTGTCGACCCAGTACGACGAAGCGGTCCTGAGCAACGTGCAAACGCATGAAATGGCATTGCGTTCGGACATGCTTGCGGTGTTGAGCACCTTCACAGAGGCAGATGTCGAAGGCACTGTCGGGCGCGACGCCCTGTCGGCCGCATTGCGCGACGCCATCAACAACCGGCTCGAACAGCTGGAAGGGTTCGGTGGCATAGAAAGCGTGTTCTTTCCCGTATTCGTGATGCAATGAGGAACCAGATGTCGCAAAATCAGATGTCCGGCACGCATAAGCTTTCCAGTAACGAACTCGCCGCGCTCGTCGGCGGCCTGATGGATCTCGACTCCGGCGAAGGCGAGTTCCAGGACGGAGAGATATCCTACAAACCGTACAAGTTTGGCGATAACAACCTGTCGCTCATGGGCGACTATTACGGCCTGCGGATGATCAACGAACGGTTCTGCCGCGTCGCCCGGTCGGTTTTCCTGCCGATGCTGCGCCTGCAGCCGCGGATTTCTTCCTTCCCGCCCGAGGTAAAGACCTTCGCCGATTACTGCGACGAGGTGGAAAATTTCGTCAGCCTGACCACCAGCCGCATCGAGGTGCTGCGTGGCAGCCAGATGCTGGTGATCCCGCGCGATTTCGTGTCGATGCTGACCGATGCCTATTACGGCGGTGCGATCCGCAACACGCCAAATTCGAGGACGGAATTCACCCCGACCGAGCAACGGGTGATCGAACTGGTTTCGGAGGGACTGAACGACGCGATGGCGCTGTCCTGGCGCGATCTGATGCCGATCACCTTCGAACTGCAAAACCGCGAGGAAAACCTGAGCTTCGCCAGTTTCGCCGATTCCGAAGATCTCGTGGTGAACTGTTCCTTCATGGTGCAACTGCCCGATACGGACCCGGCGAATTTCGACATCATCTATCCGCTGCAGACGCTGAAGCCGATTGCCGGTCAGCTGCGTTCGCGGATGCATTCCGACCTGTTGGAAGAAGATCTCAGCTGGCGCGAAAAGATGGAACGCGCGGTGCTGCAGGTTCCGTTGAGCCTGACCGCCATCCTGGCCGAACCCTCGGTATCTCTGGGGCGCGTCGGCAATGTCGCGCCGGGCGAAGTTGTGCCCGTAGATATGACCCCCGCCCCACGCCTTCTGGTCGAGGGCCGTCCCCTGTTCGAGGCCGACCTTGGCGAGGCCTCGGGCAAATCCGCTCTCAACCTGACCCGCCGCATTCCAGACTAATCCGGCCCTAGAATTCGAAAGGACCAAAGTCATGACCGAAGACACCAGCCTGCAAGAACCGTCCGTTCCGGCCACCACCCCGCAGCCTGACGAAGCCAGCAAACTGCTGAGCGGACTGGGCGTGTTGGAAACGGTCAAGGTCCGCCTGACCGTCGAGGTCGGCCGCACCGAGATCACCATTCAGGACCTGCTGAAGCTAAACGAGGGATCGGTGGTCGAACTGGACCGGCTGGCGGGCGATCCGCTTGATATTCAGATCAACGGCACCACCATTGCCAAGGGCGAAGTCGTGGTCGTCGGCGAACGGTTCGGCATCCGCTTTGGCGACATCGTCGACCCCAAGGACCGGATGCAGCTCTAACATTGCCGGCCAAGGGCCGCGTCCGGCGTGAACGACGCGTCGCGTGAACCTGCCTGACCCGCCCGGGTCAGGACGGGGCATCGCATCAAAACTCTTACAAATCAGGGCGTTCAGCGAATATTCCGCCGGGCGCGAATTTGGCACGAAACCTGCTCTTGAATGGTCAGTAAGCCGTTTAGGAGAGGCGTGTTATGGTTACCGATGTCCTGCAAATCGACCAGATACTGAAGGTCGGCGGGTTTCTGGCCGTGCTTGTTGCTGTACTTGTACTGGTCCAGTCCAATCGTTCGAAATTGTCCGGCCGCATGGCCAAGGGGCGGAGGATGCAACTGTCCGAAGTCACGGCCCTTGGCCCCGACGCCCGCGCGATGCTGCTCAGCGTGGACGGGGCCGATTTCCTGGTAGTTACCGCCAAGCGCCAGCCGCCGGTGATCACCGAACTGCCCAAGGGCGCCGAAAAACCCGACATCGTGAAGGTGGCGGCATGACCCGGATGCTTCCGATCCTGCTGTTGCTCACCGCAAGCGCCTCGCCCGCGCTGTCGCAGGGTTTGCCGGCGCTGGAAATCACCGGCCCCGGCGGCGGCACGCAAACCCAGTATTCGCTGTCGCTGCAGATCCTTGCGCTGATGACGGCGCTGACCGTTCTGCCCTCGATCGTGCTGGGAATGAGCGCATTCACCCGCATCATCATCGTCCTTTCGATCCTGCGTCAGGCGCTCGGCACCCAGCAGACGCCGCCGAACCAGGTACTGGTCGCCATCGCGCTGTTCTTGGGCTTCTTCGTGATGCAGCCGGTTCTGACCCAGGTCTATGACACTGCCATCGCCCCCTATCTGGACGGTCAGGTCGCCCCGGCCGTGGCGCTGGAACGGGCCCGCGAGCTGATCAGCGGCTTCTTGGTCGAAAACACCCGCAAGAACGACCTGATGATGTTCGCCGATCTCGCGGGCGACGGCCCCTATGAAAGCGAAGCCGACGTGCCGCTTGCGGTTATGCTGCCCGCCTTCATCACCTCGGAACTGAAAACCGCGTTCCAGATCGGTTTCCTTCTGTTCCTGCCGTTCCTGGTGATCGACATGGTCATCGCCTCGATCCTGATGGCGCTTGGCATGATGATGCTGTCGCCGATGCTGGTGTCGCTGCCCTTCAAGCTGCTGCTGTTCGTTCTGGTCGACGGCTGGGCGCTGACCATGGGATCGCTGGTCAACAGCTTTTCCAGCGGCATCGGAGGCTAAGCGATGGATTTCGACGCCAATATCGAACAGCTGAAGCTTGCCTACTGGAACATCCTGATGACCGCAGGCCCGGTTCTGGCCATCGCGCTTGCCGTAGGCCTCCTGGTCGGGATCATCCAGGCTGCGACCTCGATCAACGAAGCGACACTCAGCTTCGTGCCGAAACTGGCGGTCGTGTTGCTGACCATGGCCCTGGCCTCGGGTTTCATGATGACCACGCTCAGCGATTACTTCACCCATGTCTTCGACATGGTTGCCGGTTTGAAGTGAGCCGTGGAAGGCTTCATTTCATATGATTCCGGCGTGCCGGGCGTCGAGATCGGCAAAGCGGTCGAAATGTCCGTTCTGTTTCTCTTCGCCATGCTGCGGATCGGCGGCTTCGTGATCGCCGCGCCGGTCTTCGGAGCCCGCTTCGTCCCGCTGCAGGTCCGCATCGTGATGTCCGTCATCCTGACTATCCCGATCGTGAACTATGCCGAACTTCCCGCCCCCGGAACCCTGATGCAGACACAGGCGGTGGGGCTTATCCTTGGCGAACTGGCCATCGGGCTGACGGCCGGGTTGCTGCTGATGATCTTCTTTTCCGCCGCCGTGATGGCCGGCGATCGGATCGCCGCGACCGCCGGGCTTGGTTTCGCCGCCCAGATCGACCCGGCCTCGGGAACGCAGGCCCCTGTGGTAGGGCAGCTTTTCAGCCTGGCGCTCATGGTGTTCTTCGTCGCCTCCGACAGCCACCTGGTGGCGCTGCGCATCATTCTCGACAGCTACGTCTACATCCCGCCGGGCAGTGTTTTCGACACCGGCATCCTGATCCAGTCCGGCATTGCCGCGGCGGGTGAAATGTTCATCTTTGCGGTCAAGCTGATGATGCCGGTGGTTTCGGTTCTACTGATGGTCAATATGGCGATCGGCGTGATCACCCGCTCGGCGCCGCAGCTCAACATCTTTTCCTTCGGATTCCCGCTGACCATGACCGTCACCATCGTCCTGCTCTATCTCGGTGCGCCGATCCTCGGCATGGCGATGGACAAGCTGATCCAGGCATCGATCGATGCGCTGATGCAAATGATGACGGAGGCGGCAAATGGCTGAGAACGAAGACGGCCAGGAAAAGACAGAGGAACCGACGCCGAAAAAGAAACAGGATGCGAAAGAAGACGGCAAGGTCATTACCTCCAAAGAAATGTTCGTCTTCGCCTCGATGCTCGGGGCGATCGTGATCCTGATGGGGGCGGGCCTCTATGGCCCCGCTCTGGTCACTGCCTGGAGCAGCTTTTTCCGCTTCGAGACCGCAGAAACACTGGACATGCTGATCGCGACCCGGATTCTGGCCGCCACGAAATATGTCGGGCTGATTTCATTGGCGGTCGGCGTGCCGCTTCTGATCGCGACCCTTGCGATCCAGGCCGCGATGGGGGGGCTTGTCTTCTCCGGCAAGAACCTGCAGCCGAAATTCGACAAGTTCAACCTCCTCAAGGGCATCGGCCGCATGGTGTCGATGAAAGCGCTGGTCGAACTGGGCAAGGCGCTGCTGAAGGTTTTCCTGCTCGGTGGCTTGGCCGGGCTGGTCTTGTGGCAATGGCTTCCCATCCTCGACACCACGGCCTTCATGACCGTCGGACAGGGCCTGTCGACCCTGTCTCAGGTCACCTACCGCGTGCTGTCCGCGGTGGTTCTGGGCCTGGCGGTGATCGGGGCGATCGACCTGTTCTGGCAGGCCTTCAGCATGAACAAGAACCTGAAGATGACCAAGCAGGAAGTGAAGGACGAGGCCAAGCAGACCGAAGGGTCGCCCGAAATCAAGGGCGCAATCCGGCGCAAGCAGATGGAGGCTTCCCAGCAGGGGGCGGCGCGCCGGGCCGCGCTGGACGACGTGCCCGATGCCACCGCGGTGATCACCAACCCGAAACACTTCTCGGTCGCGCTGCGCTATGTGCCGGGTGAAACCGCGGCACCGATCGTCCTGGCGCTTGGCGAAGGGGCGATGGCCTTCCAGATCCGCGAACGCGCGTCCGAACACGACATACGCATTCTTGAAGCCCCGCCCCTCGCCCGTGCGATCTATTTCACCAGCCAGCTGGGCGGCGAAATCCACCCCGAACTTTACGCCGCCGTGGCGACGATACTGGCCTATATCTATCAGCTCGATCAGGGCGACGCCGCCGATATGCCCGATATCGACCTGCCGAAAGACTTCCGCTTCGACGAAAATGGCATGAATGCTGCAAGATGACCGGGAAAGGAGACCAGTCGATGAGTAACAAGCACAGCGGATCTGTCGGGCAAATGATTTCCACGCTCTGTTTTCTCGGGGTCGGTCTGTGGCTCATTGCAGAAGCCGCAACCACTGAAAACGATCCCTTCCGCGTGTTCGTGCTGGGCACCTGCGCCATTCTCAGCCTGTCGGGCGCATTGCGCTTTCAGATCGCGATGGTGGCCCGCTGGTTTCGTCCGGCCTGACGCGGATCATGCAGATATCGACGCCGACACGGACGACCGGGAGCGGCGCTGAAACGAAACAGGGCGTGCCAATGGCACACCCTGTTCGCCTGAGAAAGGACGAGAGAGAGTTGCAGGAGCAGGCACTCTGGGGGACGGGACCTACCCCTGCAGATCAGGACAGGTTCTGGGCAACCGTGGGGACGAACCAGAACCAGAACAAAGCGCCGCTGGAAAGAAGAGGCAGCATCCACCATCTCGTTGTCAGTGAGAATTCCTTCTTCTGGGGGGAAGACGGAACATGGACAAGAGTGCTGTCAGCCAAATCGGAGGGTTGAAACTGGAACGACATAGCGGACTCCTTTTCTACTATCCTCGTGCGAAGCATTTGTTCTTCGGCGGCTTCCGACCGCCTGAAACCATAATTGCACTCCATCCTGCTTGAATCCACGTCGCTTAGGGACAATCGAGCAGCGCAAAATGACGGGCGCCCGGTCGAAAGTATGTATGCCCACAGGGCAATGATCGCCCGAAACGCGAAAAGCCGGCCGCGACCCCCGGAAATTGTCTTTCCGTTTCAGCAGATGCGCGGCAACTGTTCTCCGACCAGCGTGTCGATGATGCGTGCCCCCCCGAAGGCCGTGCGCAGGGTAACGCGGCCTGCCGCGCCGGCTACGACCCGCCCGATCACCGTGGCATCGCGCCCCGCCGATGTTCCGCGCATTGCCGCCTGCGCCGCCTCGGCCTGATCTCGCGGCACGAACAGAACCAGCGTCCCTTCATTGGCAAGGTAGAGCGGATCAAGCCCTAAGATTTCGCACACCCCCTTCACCTCGGCCCGCAGCGGCAACGCGGTCTCGTCGATCTCGATCGCCACACCTGCCTCCGCCGCGATCTCGTTCAGAACCGCCGCCACCCCGCCCCGTGTCGCATCGCGCGCCGCACGAATACCCGGCGCCGCCGCGATCACGGCCTCCATAAGGTGGCCAAGCCCCCGGCAATCGGAAATGATCCCGCTGCTCAGCGCCATGTCGCCGCGCGCGGCAAGGATCGCCGCCCCGTGATCGCCCAGCACGCCGTTGACGATCGCCACATCCCCCGCCCGGACATGTTCCGCCGCAAGGTCGCGCCCCGACGGGATTACCCCAATCCCGGAGGTGGTGACGAAAACCTTGTCCGCCATCCCGCGCCCGACCACCTTGGTGTCGCCGGTGACGATCTGCACCCCCGCCTTTTCCGCCTCCGCCGCCATCGAAGCCACGATCCGGCGCAACAGCGCCACCTCGGTGCCTTCCTCGATGATGAAGGCCGCCGACAGCCAGAGAGGTTTCGCCCCGCCCACGGCAAGGTCGTTCACCGTGCCGCAGACCGCGATCTTGCCGATATCGCCGCCGGGGAATTCAACCGGGTCGACCACGAAACTGTCGGTCGTGAAGGCCAGCCGCGCCCCGGGTTCGGCCAGCGCCTGCGCCTGCAACCGCGCCTGATCTTCCATGCATGGGGGGCGAAAAACGGAGGTGAAAACCTCTTCGATCAGGTCCCGCATCGCCCTGCCACCGCCACCATGGGCCAGCGTCACCCTTTCGTCTCTCAGCACCATCTCATCTTCTTCTTTTCAAAAACATCCCGGGGAGTCGCGCATATGCACGACGCGGCAGCGCCCCCCTATTCCGCCACCGCCCGGGCGCCGCCATATTGGAAATAGGCCGCGCAGGCGCCTTCGGAACTGACCATCAGCGCGCCAAGCGGCATCTCGGGCGTGCAGCCGCGCCCGAATTGAGGACAGTCCACCGGTTTCATCCGACCGCTCATCACCGCGCCGCAGGCACAGCCCTCGGGTTCCGCGACCGGCACCCTGCGAGCGCCATAGCCGATGCGAAATTTCCGTTCCGCGTCGTATTCCCGAAAAGCCTCCCTGATCCGCAACCCGCTTTCATCGATCTCGCCCAGCCCGCGCCATTCGAAGCTCGGGCGCGATTCATAGACATCGGCGATGGCGGCAAGGCTGACCGGGTTGCCATGTTCCGGCACCACCCTTGCATATTGGTTTTCCACCTCGGCCCGACCGTCGCGGATCTGTTGCAGCACCATCAGCACCGATTGCAGCAGATCCAGCGGTTCGAACCCGGCCACCACGATCGGCTTGCCGTAATCGCGGCTGATGAAATCATAAGGATGGGTGCCGATCACCATGCTGACATGGCCCGGCCCGACGAACCCGTCCAGCACCATATGCGGATCGTCAAGCAGCGCGCGGATCGGCGGCGGCACGGTGATGTGATTGCAGAACACGCTGAAATTGCCCAGCCCCTCGCGGGCCGCCTGTTGGATCGACAGCGCGGTCGGTGGCGTGGTGGCCTCGAACCCCAGCCCGAAGAACACCACTTCCCTGTCCGGGTTGCGCCGCGCCAGTTCCAGCGCATCGAGCGGCGAATAGACCATGCGGATATCGGCGCCGCCGGCCTTGGCCTGGAGCAGTGATTTCTTCGTGCCAGGCACCCGCATCGCGTCGCCGAAAGTTGTGAAAATCACGTTTTCCCTCTCGGCGATCTCGATGCATTCGTCGATGCGGCGCATCGGCAGAACGCAGACCGGGCAGCCGGGGCCGTGGATGAATTCGATCCCCTCATGCACCAGCTTGTCGAGCCCATAGCGGAAAATCGCGTGGGTATGGCCGCCGCAGATTTCCATGATACGAACCGGTTTATCCCGGCGCGCCCCGATCTGATCGGCAACGGCGGCGATCTGCGCCAGCAGCGCCTTGGCCGCCTTCGGGTCGCGGAATTCCTCGGCGTATTTCATCGCCCGCCCTCGATTGCCGCGTCCCCCGCGGCCATGGCATCGAGCGCCTCCTGCGCCTCGCCCAGATCGCGCAGCGCCTCCAACGTCGCCGCCGCCTCGTCCTCGTCGATCAGCGCCATCGCGAAACCGACATGGATCAGCGTCCACTTGCCGACCAGATCCTCCAGCGCGCCGCCGGCAACGGGGGCCACGCTGACTTCGCGCCGGACCCCCGACACCTCGGCCATGGCCATCATCCGATCCGGGTCGGTCACCGCAACGATCTGCGCGGGAATGCCTAGGCACATGTCTGAACAATCCTTCTTAAAGGTGTCATTAATGACATTATATCAACACCATACGACGCATAATTGATCTTCATTCCGCCGCCTTCGGCGATTTGCGGGCAAGGTTTCTCCCCAGCCAGTCGATCCAATCCTGCATTCCCTCGCCGGTCCGGGCGCTGATGCGGATGATCCCGATCCCCGGGTTCACCCGGCGCAGGTTGGCCTCGTAAAGGTCCAGATCGACATCGCAATATGGCGCCAGGTCGACCTTGTTCAGCAGCGCCAGTTTGGAGGCCGTGAACATGTCGGGATATTTCAGCGGCTTGTCCTCGCCCTCTGTGACGCTGAGGATCGCCACCTTGCAGTCCTCGCCCAGGTCGAAGCCTGCGGGACAGACCAGGTTACCGACATTTTCGATGAACAGGATCGATCCCGGCGCGATCTCCAGCCGCTCCATCGCGTGACCGACCATGTGCGCGTCCAGATGGCAGCCCTTGCCGGTATTGACCTGCACCGCCTGGGCGCCGGTGGCCCGGATCCGGTCGGCATCGTTGGCGGTCTGCTGATCCCCCTCGATCACCGCCGGGGGATGATCGCCAAGCGCCTCGATCGTCCGGCACAGGAGCGCGGTCTTGCCCGATCCCGGCGAAGACACGAGGTTGAGCGCGAAAATGCCCCGCTGCTGAAGAACCTGCCGGTTCGCGGCGGCGTAGCGGTCATTCTTCGACAAGATGCCGGTTTCGATCTCGATCAGCCTTTCCGGGCTCATCCCCGGCACTTCCACACCCGCCGGTCCATGACCGAAATGCAGGTCGCCGTGATGATGATGATGGCCGTGTTCTTCCACCTTCGCCGTTCCGCATCCGCAAACCGTGCACATCAGATCACCTCCAGATCCTTGATCCTCATCTCGCTGCCAGCCACCGGCATCAGCGTGGTGCCCCCGCAATCCGAACAAGGGGCGAAGCGGTCGTCGATTTCGACTTCCTTCATGCAGTCATAGCACATTGCCCGGCCCGCCACGTCCAGCATGATCAACCGCGCGCCTTCGGCCACTGATCCGCGCATCACCACGTCGAAGGCGAATTCCAGCGCCTGCTTCTCGACGCAGGAAAACCGCCCGATTTCCAGCCGCACCACCTTCACCGCCCTGATCGGCTGCTGGCGCGCCTGATCCTCGATCACCTCACGGATCCCTTCACAAAGCGACATTTCATGCATGGCGCGGCTCTTTCCCCGGCGGTTATCGGCTTTCCCGGCTGGTGCAACAATGGCGCAGGGGCCCCACCGGGGGCAAGCATCTGTTCAACCGTCGATGCGGATCGCCGCCCTTCCCCTCACCCGATCACCCGTGCCGCGGCCACCAATGCCTGACCAAGCGCCAGGCCGCCATCATTGGCGGGAACCTGACGATGGATCAGCACCGGGATATCGCCCAGACATCTCACCGTTTCGGAAAGTAAGAGCGGGTTCTGAAAACACCCTCCCGAAAGCGCCACCGCCCGCGCCTCGCCGCTTTCCACCAATTCCCGCGCGGCTGTCGCGAAACTGCGGGCCAGACCGGCATGGAATCGGGCGGATATGTCACCGGGGCCCTGCCCTGCCAAAAGCTCTGCCCGCAAGGCCCGGAACATCGGCGCCGGGTCGATCGCTGGACCAGCGCGGTCGAACGGAAATCCGAAATCGTCGGTGGCGCCCGCCAAAGCCTCCAGCCGCATCGCGGCTTCCCCTTCATAGCTTTGCCCCATCGGACAGATCCCGAGACACGCCGCCACGGCATCGAAAAGCCGCCCCGCCGAGGATGACAACGGCGCATTGATCCCGGCCGTCATCGCCTGCCGCGCCTGCGCCAGCGCCGCACCGGGAAACAGCTCATCGGCCCAGTTCCCCAGCCCGGCCTGGTCCAGCCGCGCCAACGCGTTGCGCCAAGGTTCCGCCTGCGCCCTGTCACCACCGATCAGCGGCGCGGGCCTGAGCCATGCCCGCCGTTCGAAACCGCGACAATCCCCCAGCAGGACCTCGCCGCCCCAGATCGTGCCGTCCGATCCCAGCCCAAGCCCGTCCAGAACGATCCCGGCCACCTTGCCCCCCTGCAAGGGCCAGCCGTTTTCACCCAAACAGGAGGCCAGATGGGCGTGATGATGCTGCACCTCGACCAATGGTTTCTCTAAGGCCGCCGCGCGGTCCGCCGCATGGCGCGAGGCGCGGAATTCCGGATGCAGGTCGCAGGCCACCACTTCGGGCTGGTGATCGAACAGCGCGGCATAATCCCGGTCGGTCTGCAGGAAGGCATCCCAGCTCAACACCTGATCCAGATCGCCCAGATGGTGGCCCAGCAACGCCTGGCCGCTCTTCAAAAGACAGATCGCAGATTTCCTCTGGCCACCATATGCAACCACCTGCGGCGCGTCACCGAACCCTTCGGGCAGCGGCAACGTGCCCGGCACCCGCCCCCGCGCCCGGCGCAGCCCCATCGGCCCCTGCGCCGTCACCCGCTCTACACTGTCGTCCAGCCGCCGCGCGATGTCCCGGTCGTGCATCAGAAACGCATCGGCAAACCCCTTCAGCGTGTCGCGCGCGTCCTGATTGACGATCGCCTGCGGTTCGCCGGACAGGTTGCCGCTGGTCATCACCAACGGCCCGCCGGCCGCATCGAGCAGCAGATGGTTCAGCGGCATATAGGGCAGCATCCAGCCCAGAGCATCCAGTCCCGGGGCCAGTTCCTCGGGCAAGGCCTCCCCCCGTTTACGCAGCAAAACGATGGGCGCGGCTGGATCGCGCAACAGGGCCCATTCCTCGGCGCTGACCTCGGCATGGCGCGCGATGGTTTGCGCATCCGCCATCAGCGCAAAGGGCTTGCCCGGCCTGTGTTTGCGCCGTCGCAGCAGCGCCACCGCCTGCTGCTGGCGTGCATCGACGCAAAGGTGAAACCCGCCCAGCCCCTTGATCGCCAGGACCTCGCCCCGCGCCAGCCTTTCGGCGGCCAGTGCGATCGGGTCACCCGGCAGTTCCCTCCCACCGGCTTCCAGCCACAGCTGCGGCCCGCAGGCCGGGCAGGCCAACGGCTGGGCATGGAAGCGCCGGTCGCCCGGATCGGCATATTCCGCGGCGCATTCCGGGCACATCGGAAAATCCGCCATCGTTGTGCGCGCCCGGTCATAGGGCAGCGATTTTAGGATCGTGAAACGCGGGCCGCAACGGGTGCAATTGGCGAAGGGATAACGGAAACGCCGGTCGCCGGGATCGCGGATCTCGGCCAGGCAGTCCGGACAGGTCGCGGCATCCGGTGTCACCCGCGTGTCCGCCCCCTGCCCCTTCGAAGTCCCGATCTCGAACCCGGGCCCCGGTTCGAAATCCAAGATCGTACTTTCCACCGCATCGATCCGCGCCATTTCCGGCGCCTCTGTGCGGAGGGCGACCTCAAAGGCGTCCAGGTCCTTGCCGGATACGCGGATCAGCACACCTTCGGGATCGTTCAGAACCTCGCCGCGCATCCCCATCCGCTGCGCCAGTTGCCAGATGAAGGGCCGGAACCCGACCCCCTGCACCTGCCCGCGCACCCGGATGAGCCGCCCGTATTCCAAGTCCCTCTCCTGTTTCATCGTGGCTCAGATACTCCAGGTGCACCTGTCAGGATCACTTAGCCCAGATGCCCGCTTCCCCACCGATTCCCTTGTGGCAAGCAAACTGACTATCAGCGTACTCGTCAAACGGCTATCGCCATGCTATGCGCAATGACGCAGGAAAGGGTTCGGAACAAAGGATGTCAGCTTGCTGGAAATCTACGGTATGGCCGGGCACCTGATCCGGCGCCTCAACCAGATCTCTGTATCGATTTTCGCAGACCGGATGAAAGAAGCCGGCTTTGACCTGACACCGGTGCAATTCAGCGCGCTTGCGGCACTTTCCGCCAATCCCGAAATCGACCAGGCAACCCTTGCCGGCCTGATCGGCTATGACCGGGTCACGATGGGATCGGTGCTAGACCGGTTGCAGAACAAGGGGCTGATCGACCGGCACACCAGCCCGCGCGACCGCCGCGCCAAGGTGCTGACCCTGACAGACAAGGGCGCCGCGACACTCAATACGGCAACGCCGATCGTCTGGGACTTGCAGGCCGACATCCTGACCGGCCTGGATGATGACGAACGCGAACAGATGCTGCGGCTGCTGCGCAAGGCGGTCGATACCGGCAACGCGTTGAGCCGCGCACCGCTGCAACATCGCAAACCGACAGAATAAAGCATCCCGCCGCGCGCAGAGCCCCCGTCTAAAGCGAGGACCCGCCCCTATTGCGCCTTCGCCCTCGGATCGCTATATGCCCGTCAACCGGTCGCAGCCTACCCGGTCATCAAAACAAGGACTGAAAACATGAAAACCCTCGTTATCTGCTCGGGCGGGCTCGATTCCGTATCGCTGGCCCACATGATCTCCGATCAGGATGAACTGACCCGGCTGGTCTCCTTCGACTATGGCCAACGGCATCGCAAGGAACTCGATTACGCCGCCGCTGCCGCCGAACGGCTGGGCGTGCCGCATCACGTCATCGACATGCGCAATATCGGCGCGGCGCTGACAGGGTCGGCGCTGACCGACGATATCGACGTGCCCGACGGGCATTACGCCGAAGAAACCATGAAGATCACCGTGGTGCCGAACCGCAACGCGATCATGCTGACCATCGCCTATGGCATCGCAGCGGCCAATGGCGACGAAGCGGTGGCCACCGCCGTGCATGGCGGCGATCACTTCATCTATCCCGATTGCCGCCCCGCCTTCACCGAAAGCTTCGACACCATGCAGCGTGCGGCGCTGGACGGATATGCCGACGTGCGGCTCCATACCCCCTTCGTGCACCGTTCCAAGGCCGATATCGTGACCGAGGGCGCGCGGGTAAACACGCCCTTTGCCGACACATGGTCCTGCTACAAGGGCGGCGAGCATCATTGCGGCCGCTGCGGCACCTGCGTGGAACGGCGCGAAGCCTTCGACCTGGCCGGTATCGCAGATCCGACCAACTATGAAGATCGCGATTTCTGGAAAGCCGCCGTCAAAGCGGCGGAGGCGCGCTGATGTTCCGCATTACCAAGGAATTCCACTTCTCCGCTTCGCACCAACTGTCGCACCTGCCGGAAGACCACCAATGCCACCGGCTGCATGGCCACAACTACATCGTGGTGGTGGAACTGGCCGCGCAAGAGCTGAATACAGATGGTTTCGTGCGCGATTACCACGAACTGAAACCGCTCAAGACCTATATCGACGACGGGTTCGATCACCGGCACCTGAACGACGTGCTGGACATCGCGCCGACCGCCGAAAACATGGCCAAGCATTTCTTCGACTGGTGCAAATCGCGCTGGCCGGAAACCGCCGCCGTCAAGGTCAGCGAAACGCCGAAAACCTGGGCCGAGTACCGGCCATGACCCTGCGCATCGCGGAAATCTTCGGCCCCACCATCCAGGGCGAAGGCGCGCTGATCGGCGAACCCACCGTGTTCATCCGGGCGGGCGGCTGCGATTACCGCTGTTCGTGGTGCGATTCCATGCACGCGGTGGACAGCAAGTACCGGCACGACTGGGCGGCGATGGAACCGGAGCAGGTCTGGGACGAAGTTCGCCGTTTGTCGGGGGGCAAGCCGCTGACCGTGTCGATTTCGGGCGGCAACCCGGCGATCCAGGATTTCGCCCCGGTGATCGCGCTCGGCAAGGCCGAGGGCTATCGCTTCGCCTGTGAAACGCAGGGGTCGGTCGCCAAGCCGTGGTTTGCCGACCTGTCCACGCTGGTGCTGAGCCCGAAACCGCCGTCGAGCGGCGAAACCGTCGACTGGGATGCCTTCGACAGCTGCCTCGCCGCGGCCGGAACCGGCCCCGAAATGGTGATGAAGATCGTCATCTTCGACGACACAGATTATCAATGGGCCAAGGACGCGGCGGCGCGTTACCCTCAGCTGCCGCTCTACCTGCAGCCCGGCAACCCCGAATCCAACCCGGAACAGCCGGTCGACCTGCAGCAGGCAACCGACCGGCTGCTGTGGCTGATCGAGAAGGTGACCAAAGACCAATGGTTCACCCCCCGCGTCTTGCCTCAGCTGCACGTGCTGGTCTGGGGCAACAAGCGCGGCGTCTGAACGTACGAATTGGAGAAACCGATGAGCGACGAAAACATCTACCAGGACCTCAAGCAACTGGGCGGCGCGACCGTGATGCCGCAGAGCCCGGACGAGGCGGAGCTGGAACGGGTAAAGAACCCGCAGGCGGACGTGGATTACAACGTGCGTTTCACCGCGCCGGAATTCACCTCGCTCTGCCCGATGACCGGGCAGCCCGATTTCGCCCACCTGATGATCGATTACGTGCCGGGCGACTGGCTGGTGGAAAGCAAGTCGCTGAAACTGTTCCTCGGATCGTTCCGCAATCACGGCGCGTTCCACGAAGACTGCACCGTGTCGATCGGCCGCCGGCTGGTCGAATTCCTCGATCCGAAATGGCTGCGCATCGGCGGCTACTGGTACCCGCGCGGCGGCATCCCGATCGACGTGTTCTGGCAAACCGGCCCGATGCCCGAAGGGGTCTGGATCCCCGATCAGGGCGTGCCGCCCTATCGCGGCCGGGGCTGATCAGCGGTCAAACTTCGGGATGCGGATCACGAGAACCGTCGCGACCGGAACATGCCCCGGTTTTCACCCGCTACGCGACGGACATCCATCCCTGTAAATTCACCAGGATAGAGTGTTTTTTACGTATCCCGGGAAAAGAAGAATAATCGCCACACCTACCCGATTCCCCTAGCAAATACCGTGGTTTCCCCATATATGAACCCCTCAAACCGTTGCTGGAGGACAGTTGGTTGCTCGATCTTTCGACCGTTCGCGCCGATCTGGCGGAACATTACGATCTCGCCCCGTCGATGGAACTCGCCGAGGCCACCAAGGATATCTACGCGCGTATGGATCGCGTGGTGACGTTTGCGGACTGGGCCGTTTACGCGCCTTACGTGGTGGCGATCAACGAGTTGAAGAAGAAGCGCGGCGCGGTCATTCTTGCGCATAACTACATGACCCCGGACATCTATCACGGGGTGTCCGATTTCGTCGGCGACAGCCTGCAGCTGGCGATCAAGGCGACCGAGGTCGAAGAAGACGTCATCGTGCAATGCGGCGTGCATTTCATGGCCGAGACCTCGAAGGTGCTGAACCCGTCGAAAACCGTTCTGATGCCGGATATGGAAGCGGGCTGTTCTCTGGCTTCCTCGATCACCGCCGAAGGCGTCGAGCAGATGCGCGCGCAATATCCCGGCGCGCCGGTTGTCACCTATGTGAACACCACCGCCGATGTGAAGGCGGCCTCGGACATCTGCTGCACCTCGTCGAACGCCGCCCAGATCGTGGCGGCCCAGGACAGCGACCTGGTGATCATGACCCCGGACAAGTACCTGGCACAGAACGTGGCACAGCAGGTGCCGGACAAGCAAATCGTCTGGTGGGATGGATCCTGCATCGTGCATGAACGATATACCGCGCAGGATCTGAAGGAATTCCGCGAATGGAACCCGGGCACCCGCATCATCGCCCATCCCGAATGCCCCCCCGACGTGGTGGCCGAGGCCGATTATTCGGGATCGACCAGCGGCATCATTTCCTATGTCGAGAACGAAAAGCCGGAAAAGGCGATGCTGGTGACCGAATGTTCGATGGCGTCGAACATTTCCGACGCGCTGCCGGATGTCGATTTCATCGGCCCCTGCAACATGTGCCCGTTCATGAAGAAAATCACGCTGGAAAAGGTGCTCTATTCGCTGCATACCATGACCACCCCGGTCGAGGTCGACAAGGCGGTGGCCGACAAAGCCCGGCTTGCGGTGCAGCGCATGATCGACCTGTCAAGGCAACTGGGCATCTAGGGACTGGACCATCTAGGGATTGCAGCCGATGCAGGAGATCACGACCGATCGCATCGTCATCGTAGGCGGCGGCATGGGGGCTCTCTATGCCGCGCTGAAACTGGCACCGCGGCCGGTGGTGATGATTTCCCCCGAAACGCTGGGCGAAGGGGCCAGTTCGGCCTGGGCCCAGGGCGGGGTCGCCGCCGCGATGGCCCCGACCGACAGTCCCGAAAGCCATTCGTCTGACACGGTGCGGGCCGGTGCCGGGACCGTCGACGAAGACGTCGCGGCACAGGTCACCCGCGAAGCGCGCGAACATATCCTCGACCTGACCCAGATGGGCACCCCGTTCGACCGCGACGACAAGGGACAGTACGTGTTGTCGCGCGAGGCGGCGCATAGTTTCGCCCGCGTGGTGCGGGTCAAGGGCGATCAGGCCGGGGCGGAAATCATGAAGGCGCTGATCGCGCGGGTAAAGGACACCCCGTCGGTGCAGGTGCTCGAAGGGGTGATGGCGTCGGGGCTCGAGGCCGAAAATGGCACCGTCACCGGGATCTGGATCGAAACCTCGGGGCGGGACCGGTCGCAACCGGTACTGCTGCGCGGCGCTGCCTACCTGATGGCGGGCGGTGGATCGGGGGGGCTGTACAAGCTCACCACCAACCCGGCCCGCATCCGCGGCCAGGTGATCGGCATGGCGGCGCGCGCCGGCGCGGTGATCGGCGACGCCGAATTCGTGCAATTCCACCCCACCGCCATCGACATGGGCGAAGACCCCGCGCCGCTGGCGACCGAGGCGTTGCGCGGCGAAGGGGCGACGCTGATCAATTCCGATGGCGAACGTTTCATGCTTTCCGTCCACCCGGATGCCGAACTGGCCCCGCGCGATATCGTTGCGCGCGCCATCTATGCCCAAACCCGGGCGGGTAAGCGCCCGATGCTCGATACCCGCGCGGTGCTGGGCGAAAAGGTGCTGACCCTGTTCCCGTCGGTGGCCGACGCCTGCGCGCGGGCCGGCATCGATCCGGTGCACGCCCCGATCCCGGTAGCGGCCGCCGCGCATTACCACATGGGCGGGATCGCCACCGACATGCAGGGCCATTCCAGCCTGAAAAACCTCTGGGTCTGCGGCGAAGCCTCTTCCACCGGGCTGCACGGCGCCAACCGCCTTGCCTCGAACGGGCTGCTGGAAGCGCTGGTCTATGCCCGGATCTGTTCCGAAGGCATCGAAGAAGCTCTGGGCGACGCCCCCGAAACCGCGCCGGAAATCCATCCCGATTTCAGGCCCGACGGCTTCCCGCCGGATGAAGAGGCGGTGGACGAGCTGCGCCGCTGCATGACCGACAACGTGGGCGTGGTGCGCGATGAGCACGGTCTGAAACGCGCGCTGCGCATCATCGCCCGGCTTGAGGCGGAAAACGCCGATTGCCCGGCCTTCCTGAACATGACCGCCACCGCCACGATGATCGCCGCAGCCGCTTTGATGCGCGAAGAATCGCGCGGCGCGCATTACCGCGGCGATTTCCCCGACACCAAGGGCGAGCACGGCGAACGCAGCATGCTGACCCTGGCCGAAACCACCGCCCTGCGTGACAAAATCCTGAAGGAAACAGAATGAGCGCCTATGCCACCCGTCCCGACCTGATCCTGGAACCGCTGGTCAGGGCCGCGCTGATGGAAGACCTGGGCACCTATGGTGACATCACCACCCGCGCGGTGATCCCGTCGGACGCGACCTATACCGCGCGGCTCAACGCGCGCGAAGATGGTGTTGTTTCTGGCCTGCAGATCGCCGCCATCGCCTTCCGCCTTGTTGATCCCGCGCTGACGGTGCGCATGCTGAAACGCGATGGTGACGCGATCGCCAAGGGCGACACGCTGATGGAAATCGAAGGCTCTGCCGCCTCGATCCTGTCGGGCGAACGGGTGGCCTTGAACTTCGCCGGTCGGCTTTCCGGCATCGCCACGCTGACCGCAGCCTTCGTGCAGGAAACCAGGGGAACCGATACCCGCATCACCTGTACCCGCAAAACCACCCCAGGCCTGCGCATCGTTGAAAAACAGGCGGTATTGCACGGTGGCGGTTTCAACCATCGGTTCAGCCTGTCCGACGCCATCCTGATCAAGGACAACCACATCGCCGCGGCCGGCGGCGTGCAGGCCGTGCTGGAAGCGACCAAGGCCCATGCCAGCCACATGGTGCGGGTGGAAATCGAGGTCGATCGTCTGGACCAGCTGCGGCAGGTTCTGGACACCGGCGGCGCCGACGTGGTGCTGCTCGACAACATGGACACGCCGACACTGGAACAGGCGGTGGCGATGAATGACGGGCGGCTGGTGCTGGAAGCATCGGGCAACATGACCCTCGACCGGATCGCCGAAGTCGCCGCGACCGGTGTCGATTACATTTCCTCCGGGGCGCTGACCCATTCGGCGCGCACCCTGGACCTGGGGTTGGATTTCTGACCGGAAACCCACCGGATCGGCGCCCCTCAATGTGAAGACGGAAAAAGGAGAGCGCCCATGAAATCCTTTCCGATGTTCGTGAAAATGGTCGCTCGCCGGGTCGTGATTACCGGCGGCGGCGAACAGGCGGCCCAAAAAGCCCGCCTGATGCTGAAAACCGAAGCCGCCCTGACATTTGTTTCCGACGGGCTCGACGACGAATTGCAGGCCATCGTCGATGCGGGGCGCGCCACCCATCACAGCGGCCAAATCACCCCCGACATCTTTGCCGGTGCCGCGCTGGTCTTCATCGCCACCGGCGATACGGCAAGAGATGAGGCCTTGCACCGCTTGGCCAAGCAGGCCGGCGCCACCGTCAACGTGGTCGACCGCCCCGATCTGTGCGATGTCAGCACGCCTTCGATCGTCGATCGCGACCCGGTGGTGGTGGCGATCGGCACCGAAGGCACAGCCCCGGTGCTGGCCCGGCGCCTGAAGACCGATTTAGAACAGATACTCGATCCGCGCCTGGGCAGTTTCGCCGCCCTGGCGGGACGGCTGCGCGAGGCGGTGGCGGCCAAGGTGCCGGCACGGCGGCGGCGCGATTTCTGGCGCTGGAGCTTCAACGGCGCCCCCTGGCTGGCCTTCAAGCGCGGCGCCGAGCGCGAGGCGGCGGAGCTTCTGAAACGCGCTATTGGCGACGGCGGCGCCCCGGACGACCAGCCCCTCGGTATGATAAGCCTTGTCGGCACCGGCCCCGGTGCCCGCGATCTGCTGACCCTGCGGGCGGTGGAACGGCTGCAGGAAGCCGACACGATCTTCTATGACCGCTCCGTCGATGCAGATATCCTTGAACTGGCCCGTCGCGACGCCGAACGCGTCCTGCTGACCGACAGTGAAGCGCACGACATGGGCGCGCTGCTGGCGGCGGCACGGCAGGGCCGAAAAGTGGTGCGGCTGCTGCCCGGGGATCCTGCGCAATTCGGAGCGCCCGTGCTCGCCCATGCCCAGGAAGAAGGCATCGCGGTGGAAATCGTTCCCGGCATCCGCTGAACCGGTTGCGACGACATGATCCTCTGGCGGATGCCGGCGGAACGGATTAGGTAATCGGTATGTGATCCGTCGAAAGGGGCCACCTATGCAGCCGCAAATTCCGTTGACCCGAGACCTGGTGTTGATCGGTGGCGGGCATTCGCACGCGCTGGTGCTGCGCAAATGGGGCATGCGCCCCCTGCCCGGCGCACGGCTGACGCTGATCAATCCCGGCCCGACCGCCCCTTATTCCGGAATGCTTCCCGGCCATATCGCCGGTCATTACCGGCAGGACGAGCTTGAAATCGACCTGGTGCGACTGGCCCGCTTCGCAGGCGCCCGGATAATTGACGGCAAGGCCGTGGCGCTTGATCCTGTCGCGAAAACGGTGACGGTCACGGGGCACGGGGTCATCGAATACGACGTCGCCTCGATCGATATCGGGATCACCACCGAATTGCTGCAACTGCGCGGGTTCGCCGAACATGCGACCGGGGCCAAGCCGCTGGATATCTACGCCGAGCGCTGGCGCAATTTCCTGTCCGCCGCCCGGGCAAGCGGCGAAGCCGGCCCGGTCACCGTGATCGGCGGCGGGGTGGCCGGGGTCGAACTGGCCCTGGCGATGGCCTTTGCCCTGCGTCAGGCGACCGGCAAAGCCAAGGTTACGCTGCTCGAGGCCCGCGACTGTCTCACCGGCACCGGGCCGGAAACCCGAAAGCGGCTCATGTCGGCGCTGAAGGGCAATGAGGTAACGCTTTGGACCGGCGCCGATATCGCCGAAATCACGCCGCAGGGTCCGAGGCTCAGCTCCGGGCAGATCATCCCCTCGGACCTGACGATCGGCGCGGCCGGGGCGCAACCGCATGGCTGGCTGCAGGATACCGGCCTTCCGCTGACCGAGGGGTTCGTCAATGTCGGCCCGACGCTTCAGGTCGAAGGTTACAGCGACCTGTTCGCGGTGGGCGATTGCGCCCACATGACCCACGCACCGCGCCCCAAGGCCGGGGTGTTCGCGGTCCGTGCAGCCCCTGTCCTGCATGACAATCTGCGCGCCGTTCTCACCGGTCAGAAAACGCGCCCGTTCCACCCGCAGAAGGATTACCTGAAGCTGATTTCGCTGGGCGGCAAATCGGCGCTGGCGGAAAAATACGGGCGCGCCTGGTCGGGGCCGTGGCTGTGGCGTTGGAAGAACCGGATCGACCGGAAATTCATGTCGAAATTCAGAGATCTGCCGGAAATGGATCACGCCGACCTTCCCACCGTGACCGCCAGCGGTGTGGCCGAGGAACTGGGCGACGGGCAACCGGTCTGTGCCGGCTGCGGTTCCAAGGTTGGTCCCGGAGCGCTGTCCGACGTTCTGTCGGCGCTGCCGCAAGTGGATCGCGACGATGTGCTGACCGCGGCGGGGGACGACGCGGCGACATT